>NZ_JWLN01000043.1:0-38959 GCF_000814065.1 Pseudomonas sp. C5pp
GGGCATCCATGCCCGTCACCTCCCTCCGCAGTCCCTTCGCTCGGCCTCCTGAAGTCGCAATCGGTGGCGCCTGAACTATCGCGCGCTTAGAAGCAAAAGCAAAAGCAAAAGCAACGGCAACGGCAACGGCAACGGCAACGGCAACGGCAACGGCAGTTGGATGGTTCCGGGAACCTGGGGAATGTCACCGACCTCTCAATTCATAGGCCCTGTTAGGAGGACGCCGCCCCATGAAACACCTGACGCCTTGGTTATTGGCCGCCAGCCTGACTGCCTGCGGCGAAACCGCCCTGCTGAATGTACTCGACGGTAGTGGCCCAACCCCCCAGCTGCCTGCTCCGGTCAAGACCACCCTCCCCACCGTGAATATCGCCCCGGCAGTGGGCTGGCCCAAGGACGCCAAGCCCGAGGCAGCACCAGGCACTCAGGTGAAAGCGTTCGCCAGCGGGCTCGACCACCCTCGCTGGCTATACCTGCTGCCCAACGGCGACGTCCTGGTGGCCGAAACCAATGCCCCGCCCAAGCCCGAAGATGGCAAGGGCCTGCGCGGCTGGGTCATGAAGAAGGTGATGAAGCGGGCAGGCGCAGGCGTACCTAGCGCAAACCGCATTACCCTGCTACGTGATGCCGACCACGACGGCGTGGCTGAAATCCGTACGACCTTCATCGAAGAGCTCAACTCTCCGTTCGGCATGGCGCTGGTCGGCAAGGACCTGTATATCGCCAACACCGACAGGCTGCTGCGCTTTCACTATGAGCCCGGTGCCATGCAAATTCGCAATGAAGGCCAGCCAGTGATCGAGTTGCCAGGCGGGCCGCTCAACCACCACTGGACCAAGAACGTGATCGCCAGCCCTGATGGCAAGAAGCTTTTCGTGACGGTCGGCTCCAACAGCAACGTAGGCGAAAACGGTATGGACAAGGAACAGGGGCGCGCCGCGATCTGGGAAGTGGACCCCACCAGCGGCCAGCACCGCCTGTTCGCCACCGGCCTGCGCAACCCTAACGGCCTGGCCTGGGAGCCACACAGCGGCGCGTTGTGGACGGCAGTCAACGAGCGTGACGAAATCGGTAGCGATCTTGTACCGGACTACATCACTTCCGTGAAGGACGGCGGTTTCTATGGTTGGCCCTACAGCTACTACGGCCGCCACGTGGACGAGCGCGTGCAACCGCCAGCGCCTGAAAAAGTAGCCCAGGCACTGGTGCCCGACTACGCCGTGGGCCCACACACGGCATCGCTGGGGCTGGCATTCGCCGAACCTAACGGGCTACCACCGCCCTTCGAACAAGGGGCATTCGTGGGCCAGCACGGGTCGTGGAACCGCAAGCCACACAGTGGCTACAAGGTGATTTTCGTGCCGTTCGACCCATCAGGAAAGCCCTCGGGCAAGCCCGTAGACCTGCTTACCGGTTTTCTGGATGAGCATGGCAAGGCCCAAGGGCGCCCGGTCGGCGTAATCACCGACGGGCGTGGCGGCGTGCTGGTAGCCGATGATGTCGGCAACGTGGTCTGGCGGGTGAGCAAAGCCCCGCCTGTCCTCAGGGGTTCTGCGCCAGATGCCCTTGCGGAATGACGCGCTTGGCCTGCAGGTAAGCCTTGGCCCAGTAGCTGTTGGACAGGTAGTCCAGACGCACCGTGCCCCCGCTGGAAGGTGCATGCACGAATCGCCCTTCCCCGACATAGATGCCCGCATGGCTGACCTGCGAGCCGCCACTGGTGGCGAAGAACACCAGGTCGCCGGACTGCAGCGACTTGGCATCCACGGTTGGCGCGCGCATTACGATCATCTCACGCGTCGAACGCGGCAGGCTTATGCCGGCAGCATCACGATAGACGTACTTGATCAGGCCACTGCAATCGAAACCGGAGTCCGGCGTATTGCCACCCCAGCGATAAGGCGTGCCCACCAGGCCGATGGCACGCATCAGCACGTCATCGGCAATCGGCGAAGGGCTGGGCTGGCTATAGGTTACCTGCGGCTGTACCACAGGGGCCGGCGCAGGCGCACGGCTGGAGCAGGCAGCCAGCAAGGCTGCCAAGGAGAGAAATGCGAAGCGCGCCATCTTTACCATGGCCAGAACATCCTGTCTGAGTCCGCTGGGCCGCAGCCGAAAAGAGTTGAGAAATTAGATTAGACGTTTTCTATAAATGCGCACGGCGGCGAGCTTTTTTTCAAAGCATCGCCGCCGCGGCAGGGTACATCATTTTGCTATCAGTTGCGCGCGATATTGGTGGTCGGCGCCATGGCCAAGGCACGCTTGGCTTCGATGAAGGTCTTGCTCCAGTAGCGGTCACCGAGGCTGTCGATGCGCACACCACCGCTGCGGCGGCTGCTGGAGTGGATGAACTGGTTGTCACCCAGGTAGATGCCAGCATGGCTGACACGGCCGCGACCATTGGTGCTGAAGAACAGCAGGTCACCTGGCTTGAGCTTGTTGCGGGCCACTTTCGGGGCATCGACGTTGATCATTTCACGCGTGGAACGCGGCAGGGTGACACCCGCCTCTTCGCGGAACAGATAGCCGATGAAACCACTGCAGTCGAAGCCGGACTTCTCCGAGGTACCGCCGAAGCGATAGCGAGTGCCGATCAGCGACATGCCGCGCTCGAGAATGCTGTCAGCCAGAGCTGGCAACTGGTAAGGCTTGCTGCTGGAGAAGGTCTCCAGGTCATCTTCGGTAGCCAGCTCTTCCGGCTCGCCGAATACCGACGAGGAGGAGGCTTTGGCCTTGAAGGCCGATTGTGCGGCGATCGGGGAGTGATCCTGGGACTGCAGCTCTGAATGAGAAGCTGGGCCTTGGGCCGCGCAGCCAAAAAGCAGGGTCACGAGTGCGAGTGGCACGAGGGGTGCGAAGCGCTTCAGCATGGGCACGACCGTGTCTGTAATCCTTTAGAAGGGTGAAACTATGCCCTCTATCATGGCCATTTGCAAATTTTATCGAAAAAGATGTGACTTTTTCGTTTTGCCGCTCTGGCCCAGCGTTTTCGGGCTTACCAGCCCAGGGTTTCTTTGAGGAAAGGGATGGTGAGTTTGCGCTGTGCCTGCAACGAGGCCTGATCGAGGCGTTCCAGCAGGTCGAACAACGCGCTCATGCTGCGTGCCCCGCGGGTGAGGATGAAGTGGCCGACTTCGTCGGTAAGGTGCAGGCCACGGCGCGAAGCACGCAGTTGCAGGGCACGCAGCTTGTCTTCATCGGACAGGCCACGCATCTGGAACACTAGGGCCAGGGTCAGCCGCGACTTCAGGTCGGGCAGCTTGATCGGCAGTTCGCGCGGCGATGCCGAGGCGGCCAGCAGCAGGCGCCGGCCGCTGTCACGCAGGCGATTGAACAGGTGGAACATGGCCTCTTCCCAGTCAGCCTTGCCGGCGATCACGTGCAGGTCGTCGATGCACACCAGTTCATACTGGGCCAGGTAGTCGAGCAGCCCTACGCCACGATCGAGCAATTGCGCCAGCGGCAGGTAGACGGCTGGCTCGCCGCGTTGCTGGAAGCGGTGGGTAGCGGCCTGTAGCAGGTGGGTACGGCCAACACCTTGCTTGCCCCACAGGTAGATAAGGCTCTCGGTCCAGCCGGCGTCGGCTTCGCATAGCCGCTCGACGTAGCCCAATGCCGCAGCATTGGCGCCCGGATAGTAGTTGATGAAGGTGGCGTCATCGCGCAGGCGCACACCCAGGGGCAACTGGATCGGTGGTTTCATGCTCGCGGGCGGTCGACAGGACCGCAGGGGGCCTTTGGTGAACAATGTGCAAAGTCTATACCCGCAGCGCGGGGCGCACAATCACGGCAGCAGATAGCACAAGTAAAATCAACGAGTTGCGCTTTTTTTGGCTGTTTTGGGGCTGCTTTGCAGCCCCAATTTTCTTAACTGGCCGGCATTAAGGCGGCCCCGGGATCACAACTCCGGGTCGATATCCCCGGCATACATGTCCGATTCCTTGTACAAGTCATGCACATGCCGCAGCAGCACCATGACCACCGCCGCCACCGGCAGCGCCAGCAACACCCCGGTAAAGCCGAACAGCTCACCGCCGGCCAGGATCGCGAAAATCACCGCAACCGGGTGCAGGCCAATGCGATCACCGACCAGCAGCGGGGTCAGCACCATGCCTTCCAGCGCCTGGCCGACCATGAACACTGCGACGATACCCAGCATCGGGTACAGGTCGCCGCCAAACTGGAACAGGCCAGCCACCAAGGCCGCGCCGATCCCGATGATGAAACCCATGTACGGCACGATGGCAGCCAACCCGGCGAGCATGCCGATCAATAACCCCAGCTCCAGCCCCACCAGCATCAGCCCGGCCGAATAGATGATGCCCAGGGCCACCATCACCATCAATTGCCCGCGCACGAACGCCCCCAGCACCTCATGGCATTCGCCTGCAAGGCCCATCACTTGCGGCTCACGCTGGCGCGGCAGCAGGCCGCGCAGCTTGGCCATCATCAGGTCCCAGTCGCGCAGCAGATAGAAACCCACCACCGGGATCAGCACCATGTTGGCCAGCCAGGCCATCAGCGCCAGGCTCGAGGCAGTGGCATGGGACAGCAGCACACCGACGATATCGGTGGTCTGGCCCATGTGCGAGCCGATGGCGGCCTTGATCTTGTCGAACTTCCAGAAGCCGTCAGCCAGGCCCAGCCGGCTCTGCACCCAGGGCAGCGCCACGTGCTCGAGCCAGTCGAGCATCTGCGGCGCCAGTTCGTACAGGCGCACCAGCTGCTTGGCCAGCAGCGGCACCAAAACCAGCAGCAAGGCCAGCAACAGCAAGGTGAACAGGCCGAACACCACCACTACGCCCCAGGTGCGCGACAGCCCCAGGCGCTCCAGGCGGTCGACCAGCGGGTCGGCCAGATAGGCCAGCAGCACGCCGACCAGGAACGGGGTAAGAATGTTGTGCAGGCTGTAAAGCAGCACGGCGACCAGCAGGGCAACGCCCAGCCAGATCCAACGACGTACGTCGGTCACGGTGTGCTCCCCTTACCAGCGAAAACGCAAACCGTCGAACGGCTTGGGTGCTGGCTGGGCCGGCACTGGTTGCCCAGCGCCGGCAGCGTCTGCCGGAGCTGGAGGGGGCTGCAAAGCGGGCGCCTGCTCTACCGGTACTTCCTGCAGCTTGGCCAGGCCAAGCTGGGCGCGCAGCTGTTCGCGGTTGGCGGTCACGCCGTAGGTCAGGGTGCTGCCTTCGGCCATCTGCAGGCGCGGGCCAAAGGGCTCGAGCACGCGGGCCAGTTCGGCGTAGCGCTGCAGGTTCATCCCCTGCACTTGCACCTGCAACTGGCTGCTGGCCCCCGGGCGGGTGACGTAGCGCGGCGCCAGGCGGCTGCTGAGCGCCAGCATCACGGCGTCGGCCAGCGCTGCCGGGTCGGCACCCTCGGCGGTGCCTTGCTCACGCTGGTCACCCAACCACAGCTGCCACTTGCCCTGCCACTTGCCGTCGGCTTCCCGGGCATGCACCGCCAGCAAGGCATCGGCGCCGTAGCGCCCTGAGGCTTCGCGCAGCGCCGCAGGGTCGCTGCCTTCGATCTGCTCGGCATTGGCCACCAGTTGCTCCTGCAAGTCGGCCAGCGGCAGGCGCAACGGCAGGCCACGGTGCTGGGCGGCACGACGCAGGGGCTGGGCGCTGGCTTGGCCATCACCTACCAGGTTGCTGCCTTCGACACTGTCGCTCAGCCACCAGCCGAGAATCGAGGGCCGGTTGCTGCCCCACAATGCCAGGCCGGCCTTGCGCAAGGCCCGTTCGGTACTGCCAGGGTCGAACTCGACCAACACCGACTCGGGTGGCCCGGCTTCGCTGGCGACCTGGTTGATGATTTGCTGCGGGTCCTTGCGCAAAGCGGCCAATGCCGGGCTTTGCGCCGCCTTGGGGTCGCCGGTCAGGCGCGTTACCAGGGTATCGAGAGCCTGGATGGTAGCCGCGGCACGGGCTTCGGCGCCCTGCCCTGTGACCGGCTCGCGCACCTGGTAAAGGCCGGAGACATTTTCAGCCTGGGCACTGGCCGAGATCAGGGCCAGGCAACCGACTGCCAGAATATTGAAGAGACGCATGGAGGATTCCTGTCCATTTACCGCAATGCCTATACCTTATACACGGGGGCGAAAGGTAACCAGTCGCGAGGATGAAAGATTGGTTGCGGAGATTGCCTTGGAAATGTGATGGGTCTGACAGGTGCTCGCCGCAACAGGTTCAGAGCCTGCGCGTGCATGGCGCGGCCCTTGTGGCGTACACCCCCAACTTTTTACCTATTTTCATGCCCTGCCCGTCGGCCTGAGGATGGCCGCTGCCCGGCAACCCTGATAAAATCGCGCGCCTTCACAGACCACTGACGTTTCAGGCAGCCGCCGCTTACCAGCCGGCCTTGGCCGTCATGGTCGTTTTTAAGAATCCCTCCCTCCTAAAGGCCTGGATCAATGAGCAAGCAACCCTCCCTGAGCTACAAGGACGCCGGTGTAGACATCGACGCCGGCGAAGCACTGGTCGAACGCATCAAGGGCGTGGCAAAACGCACCGCACGCCCTGAAGTCATGGGTGGCCTGGGCGGCTTCGGCGCCCTCTGCGAGATCCCGGCCGGCTACAAGCAGCCGGTGCTGGTCTCCGGCACCGACGGCGTCGGCACCAAGCTGCGCCTGGCACTGAACCTGAACAAGCACGACAGCATCGGCCAGGACCTGGTCGCCATGTGCGTCAACGACCTGGTAGTGTGCGGCGCCGAGCCACTGTTCTTCCTCGACTACTATGCCACCGGCAAACTGAACGTCGACGTGGCCGCCACCGTGGTCACCGGCATCGGTGCCGGTTGCGAACTGGCCGGCTGCTCGCTGGTCGGTGGTGAAACCGCCGAAATGCCTGGCATGTACGAAGGCGAAGACTACGACCTGGCCGGCTTCTGCGTCGGCGTGGTGGAAAAGGCCGAGATCATCGACGGCTCCAAGGTTGCCACCGGCGACGCACTGATCGCCCTGCCGTCCTCGGGACCGCACTCCAACGGCTACTCGCTGATCCGCAAGATCCTCGAAGTGTCCGCCACCGACATCGAGAACACCCAGCTGGACGGCAAGCCGCTGACCGACCTGCTGATGGCGCCGACCCGCATCTACGTCAAACCGCTGCTGCAACTGATCAAGAACACCGGCGCGGTCAAGGCCATGGCCCACATCACCGGTGGCGGCCTGCTGGACAACATCCCGCGCGTACTGCCGGCCAACGCCCAGGCGGTCATCGACGTGGCCAGCTGGCAGCGCCCGGCGGTGTTCGACTTCCTGCAAGAAAAAGGCAACGTCGACGAGCATGAAATGCACCGCGTGCTGAACTGCGGCGTCGGCATGGTCATCTGCGTGGCCCAGGACCAGGTAGAAGCAGCCCTGAACGAACTGCGCGCCGCTGGCGAGCAGCCATGGGTGATCGGCCACATCGCCGAAGCCGCCGAAGGCGCTGCCCAGGTCGAGCTGCAAAACCTCAAGGCACACTGATGCCAAGCAAGACCTGCAATGTAGTGGTACTGCTGTCGGGCTCCGGCAGCAACCTGCAAGCCCTGATCGACAGCTGCCAAGGCCAGGACAGCCCGGTACGCATCCGTGCAGTGGTTTCCAACCGCGCCGATGCCTACGGCCTGCAACGCGCCGCGGCGGCCGGCATCGACAGCGTCGTGCTCGAGCACACCCAGTTCGACGGCCGTGAAGCCTTCGATGCCGCGCTGATGGCGCGCATCGACGGTTTCGCCCCCGACCTGGTGGTGCTGGCCGGTTTCATGCGCATCCTCAGTGGCGACTTCGTGCGCCACTACCAGGGCCGCCTGCTCAACATCCACCCGTCGCTGCTGCCCAAGTACAAGGGCCTGCATACCCACCGTCGGGCGCTGGAGGCAGGCGACGCCGAGCACGGCTGCAGCGTACACTTCGTGACTGAGGAACTCGATGGCGGCCCTCTGGTCGTACAGGCTGTGGTACCGGTGGTGCCTGACGATACCGTCGAAAGCCTGGCCCAGCGGGTACACCGCCAGGAACACCTGATTTACCCGCTGGCGGTGCGCTGGTTCGCAGAAGGGCGCTTGCGCCTTGGCGAACAGGGTGCATTACTGGATGGCCAGCCCCTGGCGGCCAGCGGTCACTTGATTCGATCCTAGGAGAATTTATGCGTCGCGCCCTGCTCTTGGCTCTCGCCGTGCTCGCCCTGCCCCTCCAGGCAGCTGATCTAAAGCCTTTCTCGGCCAGCTATACCGCAGACTGGAAGCAACTGCCCATGAGCGGCACCGCCGAGCGCAGCCTGGTCAAGAATGCCAACGGTACCTGGGACCTTAATTTCAAGGCTTCCATGATGATCGCCAGCCTGACCGAGCAAAGCACCCTGCGCATGGACAACGACACCCTGCTGCCACAGAAGTACCACTTCGAGCGTGGTGGCCTGGGCAAGGCCAAGAAGGTTGACCTGACTTTCGACTGGAACAGCAAAAAGGTCACCGGCAGCGACCGTGGCGATGCCATCAACCTGCCGCTGAACCGTGGTGTGCTGGACAAGTCGTCCTACCAGTTGGCCCTGCAACATGACGTGGCCGCCGGCAAGAAGAGCATGACCTACCAGGTGGTCGATGGTGACGAGATCGACACCTACGACTTCCGCGTGCTGGGCACCGAAAAGGTGACTACCAAGACTGGCCAGGTCGATGCGGTGAAGGTCGAGCGCGTGCGCGACCCAAGCCAGAGCAAGCGCATCACCGAGCTGTGGTTCGCCAAGAACTGGGACTACCTGCTGGTGCAACTGCGCCAGGTCGAGACCGATGGCAAGGAATACGTGATCGTGCTGCAGGATGGCACGGTCGATGGCAAGCCGGTGAAGGGCAACTGAGCCAGCGCTGCCAGCAGCACCCGAAGCCCCGCCTTGTGCGGGGCTTTTTTCTGCCTGCCTTGCACCGACGCCTGTAGGAGCGGCCTTGTGTCGCGATGGGGCGCGCAGCGGCCCCGGCAATCTTGCGTTGAGGCAAAGATCCTGGGGCCGCTGCGCGCCCCATCGCGACACAAGGCCGCTCCTACAAAAGCGCACCTGCCGGCCCAAAGGCTGATCATGAAACTTGTTTCATGCCGGTTTTATTTACTTAGCCTGCTAACAAACTCTATAAAGAGGTTGTGCGACACAGTGTCGCAGCCAACTGAAACAGTGGAGTTTAACGATGACAGTCCAAGTAACCGAACGCGACGAATCGAAAATGTCCCACGAAGGCCTGGCCGCTGGTGTGCGGATCTGGGATGTGCACCAACAGGGCCAACTGGTGGGGATGTTCCACAACGAACATGAAGCGCATCAGTACCGTACAGAGCTGGAAAACCTGGAAAACCAGCGCGCCACGCAATGACCCATCTTCAAATGAAAAACCCCGCCAAGGCGGGGTTTTTCGTGGTTACCACATCAGATCATCAGGGATCTTGTAGGCTGCGTACGGGTCGTCCTCGTCCGCTTCCTCGACATGGGTGTTCAGCAGCAGGACACGGCCAGGGTCGCGCTCCTGGATCTTCAATGCCGCCTCACGAGGGATCACCTCATAGCCGCCGGCAAACGACACCACGGCCAGCGCACCATTGCTCAGCTTGGTCCGCATCAGGGCATTGACGGCAATGCGCTTGACCTTCTTGTCGTCGACGAAGTTGTAGTAGTCCTCGGTGCTCAGCTTCGGCAGGCGAGTCGCTTCGATCAACTGCTTGATCTGCGCCGCGCGGGCCTTCTGCTCGGCTTTTTCCTGCTGCTGGCGGTTCAGTTCCTGGTCACGCTTGGCTTTCTCGGCCATGGCTTCCTTGGCCATGCGCTGCTGGCTGTCGTCCACCTCGACCTGGCCTTTGTGCTCCAGGCGTTTCTGTTTCTTCTCGGCCTTGTTGGCCTGGGAAACCTGTTTCTGGTTGACCAGACCGGCTTTGAGCAGTTGGTCGCGAAGGGAAAGGCTCATGAATGTTCACTCACTTATGCAACAGCTCAGCCGCAGCTGGGCAGGTTCTTTTCCTGACGTTTGGCTTCACCCCAAAGGGCGTCCAGTTCATCAAGGTTACAATCTTCGATGGGGCGGCCACTGTCGCGCAATGCCTGTTCGATGAAGCGGAAACGCCGCTCGAACTTGCGATTGGCACGGCGCAGGGCGTTTTCCGGGTCATGCTTGAGGTGGCGGGCCAGGTTGACGGCGGCAAACAACAGGTCGCCGATTTCATCCTCGAGCGCATCGGCATCGCCGTCGGCCATGGCCTGCAGTACTTCGTCCAGCTCTTCGCGCACCTTGTCCAGCACCGGCAATGCCGCGGGCCAGTCGAAACCAACCGTGGCTGCGCGCTTTTGCAGTTTGGCTGCCCGCGACAACGCCGGCAATGCCGCTGGTACGTCGTCGAGCAACGACAGCTGTTCGGGCTGGCTCTTTTCCGCGCGCTCTTCAGCCTTGATTTCTTCCCAGCGTGACTTGACCTGGGCCTCGTTCAGGCTGGGAATGTCCACCGGCGCATACAGCTCGCCGGTGGGGAATACATGCGGGTGACGGCGAATGAGCTTGCGGGTGATGCTGTCGACCACGCCGTCGAACTCGAAACGCCCCTCCTCGCGGGCCAGCTGGCTGTAGTAGACCACCTGGAACAGCAGGTCGCCCAGCTCACCTTGCAGGTGCTCGAAGTCGCCACGCTCGATGGTGTCGGCAACCTCGTAGGCCTCTTCGATGGTGTGCGGGACGATGCTCGCGTAGTTCTGCTTCAGGTCCCATGGGCAGCCGTACTGCGGGTCGCGCAGGCGGGCCATGAGGTGCAGCAGGTCTTCGAGGGTGTAGGTCATTCAGGCAGGTCCTTCGGTGGTGGCTTCTTCGCGGGCTTGCCCGCTCCCACAGGATGCATGCAGGTTTCGAAATCTGCATCTTGCCTGTGGGAGCGGGCAAGCCCGCGAAGCAGGCACCGCGGTCTCAAGGTGTACGATTACGCCGCGTCTCGATGATGTTGGGCAACTGCGAGATCCGCCCCAGCAGGCGCCCCAGCGCATCCAGGCCTGGAATCTCGATGGTCAGCGACATCAGCGCGGTGTTGTCTTCCTTGTTCGAGCGGGTGTTCACCGCCAGCACGTTGATCTTTTCGTTCAGCAGCACTTGCGACACATCGCGCAGCAAGCCCGGGCGGTCGTAGGCACGGATGACGATGTCGACCGGGTAGGTCTGCACCGGGATCGGCCCCCAGCTTACCTGGATCATGCGCTCCGGTTCCTTGCCCGCCAACTGCAGCACCGAAGCGCAGTCCTGGCGGTGGATGCTCACACCGCGGCCCTGAGTGATGTAGCCGACGATGGCGTCGCCAGGCAGCGGCTGGCAGCAACCGGCCATCTGCGTCAGCAGGTTGCCGACACCCTGGATCTGGATGTCGCCACGCTTGCCGGTACGCGGCCCGGTAGGCTTGCGCGGTACCAGTTCGATCTGCTCGATGCGCTCGGGCTCAAGCAGCTGCTGGGCGGCGTTGACCAGGTGCGCCAGGCGCAGGTCGCCGGCACCGAGCGAGGCGAACATGTCCTCGGCGGTCTTGACGTTGGTCTTCTCGGCCAGGCGCTCGAAATCCACCTGCGGCAGGCCCAGGCGGCTGAGCTCGCGTTCGAGCAAGGTCTTGCCGGCAGCGACGTTCTGATCGCGTGCCTGCAGCTTGAACCAGTGTACGATCTTGGCCCGTGCCCGCGAGGTAGTGACGTAGCCCAGGTTGGAGTTCAACCAGTCACGGCTGGGATTGCCGTGCTTGCTGGTAATGATCTCGACCTGCTCGCCGGTCTGCAGGCTGTAGTTGAGCGGCACGATGCGCCCGTTGATCTTGGCGCCGCGGCAGTTGTGGCCGATTTCGGTGTGCACGCGGTAGGCGAAGTCCAGCGGCGTGGCACCTTTTGGCAAGTCGATGGCGTGGCCGTCCGGGGTGAACACATAGACCCGGTCCGGCTCGATGTCGACCCGCAGCTGCTCGGCCAGGCCACCGATGTCGCCCAGCTCTTCGTGCCACTCCAGCACTTGGCGCAGCCAGGAGATCTTCTCTTCGTAATGGTTGGAGCTGGACTTGACGTCGGTGCCCTTGTAGCGCCAGTGGGCACATACCCCAAGCTCGGCTTCCTCGTGCATGCCGTGGGTACGGATCTGCACTTCCAGCACCTTGCCCTCGGGGCCGATCACCGCAGTGTGCAGAGAGCGATAGCCGTTCTCCTTGGGGTTGGCGATGTAATCGTCGAACTCCTTGGGGATATGCCGCCACAGGGTATGCACGATGCCCAACGCGGTGTAGCAGTCGCGAATTTCCGGCACCAGCACGCGTACCGCGCGCACGTCGTAGATCTGGCTGAATTCCAGGCCTTTGCGCTGCATCTTGCGCCAGATCGAATAGATATGTTTCGCCCGGCCGCTGATGTCGGCCTTGACGCCAGTGGCCAGCAGCTCGTTCTGCAGCTGGTTCATAACCTCGCTGATGAACCGCTCGCGGTCCAACCGGCGCTCGTGCAGCAGCTTGGCGATCTGTTTGTACTGGTCGGGTTCGAGGTAGCGGAAGGAAAGGTCTTCCAACTCCCACTTGATGTGGCCGATACCCAGGCGGTGCGCCAGCGGCGCATAGATATCGAACACCTCGCGCGCGACACGCAGGCGTTTCTCGTCGTCGGCGGCCTTGACCGCACGGATCGCGCAGGTGCGCTCGGCCAGCTTGATCAGCGCCACGCGCACGTCGTCGACCATGGCCACGAGCATCTTGCGCAGGTTCTCGACCTGCGCCTGCGAGCCCAGCACCAGCGATTGGCGCGGGCTGAGGCTGGCGCTGATGGCGGCCATGCGCAGCACACCGTCGATCAGCTTGGACACTACCGGGCCAAAGCGCTGGCTGACCTCGGCCAGCGTCACCTTGCCCTCGCGCACCGAGCGGTAGATGACCGCCGCCACCAGGGAATCCTGGTCGAGCTTGAGGTCGGCTAGGATTTCCGCGATCTCAAGGCCCGCCTGAAAGCTGGACGTACCGTCCGCCCAGGAATGCTTGGCCGGGTTGCCCTTTTTCTCGACTTCATGGGCAAACTCGCAGGCCTCTTTCAGCGCTGCGCGATCCAGTGCCGAATCGACGCTTACCACATGGTCCAACCATGCTTCGAGATTGATACTGCCGTCGGTGTTGACCGGCTGGTGCACTCTCACCTGTACCATCTTTGTTTTACCTTTCCATACAGCACACCACACGGGTGCGCTGGCGATCACCGTGCGGCCACCATTCCATGAAAGCCGCACCAAGGGGCCAGTCAGCTAGCCCGCTTCGAATAACGCCATGGCCTCGACATGCGCCGTCTGAGGAAACATGTCGAGAATCCCGGCCCTTTTTAACCGGTACCCCTGGCCGACCAGCACCTGCGCGTCTCGCGCCAGCGTGGCCGGGTTGCACGATACATAGACCAGCCTTCTGGCCTTGAGGCGGGCGATGCCTTGCACCACCTCGAAAGCACCGTCGCGCGGTGGATCCAAGAGTACCGCAGAAAAGCCCTCGGCGGCCCATCCGGCACCCGCCAAAGGCTGCGATAAATCGGCCTGAAAAAACCGTGCGTTATGCACATTGTTGTTCCGGGCATTGGCCGCGGCCCGATCGACCATGGCCTGCACTCCTTCCACTGCCACTACCTCGCGCGCCTGCCGGGCCAGTGGCAGGGCGAAGTTGCCCAGGCCGCAGAACAGGTCCAGCACGCGCTCGTCGGCCTGCGGTGCGAGCCAGGCCAGCGCCTGCTCTATCATTGCCGTGTTGACCTGGGCATTCACCTGTACGAAGTCACCCGGGCGCCAGGCCAGTTCCAGCTGCCAGGGCGCCAGGGCAAAGCCCAGTTGCGCGGCCGGGTCCACTGGCGCCGGCTCACCTTCGCCCTGCAGCCACAGCTGGGCATTGGCCTGCTCGCAAAACGCCTGCAGCCTGGCCAGGTCTTCAGCCGGCAACGGCGCGACATGGCGCACCAGCAGCGCCTCGGCAGTGCCGCTGAACAGTTCCACATGACCCAGCGCCTGCGGCTTGCTCAGCGAGCGCAGCACGGTCGGTAAATGGCGCAGAATCGACTGCAAGGGCTGTACCAGCACCGCGCAATCGTCGATGGCAATGATGTCCTGGCTGGCTTCGGCACGGAAGCCGACCTCCAGTTGCCGCGCCTTGATGTCCCAGCGCACGGCCACGCGGGCGCGGCGCCGGTAGCCGAACTCCGGCCCGCTCAGCGGTGCAGCCCATTCCTCGGGCTGCACGCCGGCCACCCGCTGCAGCTGCTCTGCCAGGGTGCGCTGCTTGAGCGCCAGTTGCGCTTCGTGCGGCAGGTGCTGCAGGTTGCAGCCTCCGCAACGCTCGTAATACCGGCACGGTGCCTGACGGCGTTCGGGGCTGGCCTGCAGCAGGCGCTCCAGGCGGGCCTCGACCACTTTGCCACGGGCATTGAGCACCCGCGCCTCGACGGCCTCACCGGCCAGGGCGCCGCTGACGAACCAGGTGCGCCCTTCGTGGAAGGCAATGCCCCGGCCGTCACCGGCCAGGCGCTCGATTTCCAGGCGCTGCTTCTTGCCCACCGGGACCTGGGGGCTGCGGTTGCCGCCAGCCGGCTGGAAGCGCAGGCCGCTGTTGCTTTTCTTCTTGGACATTTAGCTCGGGTCGAACAGGCCGGTGGACAGGTAACGGTCGCCGCGGTCGCAGATGATCGCGACCATCGTGGCATTTTCCACCTCGCGGGACAGGCGCAGCATGGCCGCGACTGCACCACCGGAAGACACGCCGCAGAAAATGCCCTCTTCACGGGCAAGGCGGCGGGTGGTTTCCTCGGCTTCCTGCTGCGACATGTCGACCACGCGGTCGACACGGCTGGCGTCGAAGATTTTCGGCAGGTATTCCTCGGGCCAGCGGCGGATGCCCGGAATTGCCGAGCCTTCCATTGGTTGCAGGCCGATGATCTGCACCGCCGGGTTTTGTTCCTTGAGGTACTGCGAGCAGCCCATGATGGTACCGGTGGTACCCATGGAGCTGACGAAATGGGTGATGGTGCCCTGGGTCTGCTGCCAGATCTCGGGGCCGGTGCTGTTGTAGTGGGCGATGGGGTTGTCGCCGTTGGCGAACTGGTCCAGCACCAGGCCGCGGCCTTCGGCCTGCAGCTTCTCGGCCAGGTCACGGGCGCCCTCCATGCCCTCTTCCTTGGTCACCAGGATCAGCTCGGCGCCGTAGGCGGTCATGGCGGCCTTGCGTTCGGCGGTGGAATTGTCGGGCATGATCAGGATCATCTTGTAGCCCTTGATCGCCGCAGCCATCGCCAGGGCGATGCCGGTGTTGCCGGAGGTGGCTTCGATCAGGGTATCGCCGGGCTTGATCTGGCCGCGCAGTTCGGCGCGGGTGATCATCGACAGTGCCGGGCGGTCCTTCACCGAGCCGGCGGGATTGTTACCTTCGAGCTTGAGCAGGAGGGTGTTGCTGGTTTCGCCAGCGATACGCTGCAGGCGAACCAGGGGCGTATTGCCGACGCAATCGGCGATGGTTGGGTACTGCAAGGTCATGGCGTATTTCACAATCCGGACGGCAGGGGTGCCTATCATACCGGCAAACCCTTCCCGGCCATATCACGCAATCTGTGATGAATATAGCTACAAGCTATATCGATAGCCTGTACCGGCCCTTTCGCGGGTGAACCCGCTCCCACAGGGACTCCACTGGCCTCAAGAGTAGTGATGAACCTGTGGGAGCGGGTTCACCCGCGAAGAGGCCGGCACATGTAACGGCAATCTCATCCACAGCCGCAGCCCATGCTTGCCATTCTGCGCCCACAAGGTGCCACCCTGGCGCTGGATGGCACTGCGGGCGATGCTCAGCCCCAGGCCGAAACCACCATCCCCGGGCCGCGAACCGTCCAGCCGTGAGAACGGTGCAAAGATCCGCTCCAGGTCTTCTTCAGCCACGCCACCGCCTTCGTCTTCCAGCCACAACCGCCAATACCCGCCTTCACGCTGCCCACCGAGGCGCACCACACCCTCGGCCGGCGAGTGACGAATGGCATTGCGCAACATGTTCTCCAGCGCCTGGGCCAGGTAGTTCAGGTTGCCCTGCACCCAGCAGTCCGCCGGCACTTCGCAGCGCAGCCGCGCCGGTGCCCAGCCGCTTTCGTAACTGGCATTCTCGGCCAGCAGCTCCCACAGCGCCTGCACCTCGATCGGCTCAAGGTTCATCGGCGCACGTTCGGCGTCCTGCCAGGCCAGTTGCAGGGTATCCTCGACCAGCTGCTGCATGCAGTCCACCTCCCGTGTCAGGCGTTCACGCAGGCGCTGCAGGTCGGTTTCACCATCGCAGGCCACCCGCAGCCGGCTGAGTGGCGTACGCATTTCGTGAGACAGATCACGCAGCAACTGCTGCTGCATGGCTACCGTGCCCTGCAGCCGCTCGGCCATCTGGTCGAAGGCACGGGCCAGTTCACCCAGCTCGTCATGCCGGGCGATGGTGCGTGAGTCGAGGCGCGCCGACAACTGGTCGGCGCGCCAGGCATTGGCCTGCTCGCGCAATTGGTTCAACGGCACGATCAGCATGCGATAAAGGCCAACACACAACAGCAGGGTGAACAGACCCGGGATGATGCCGTTGGTGACGATACGCCACAGCATCCGGTACTGGCCGGGGTTGAAGCGCTGCGGCAGTTCGATCACCAACATGCCCTGCTCCGGTGCCCCCGGGAACGGTATGCGCAACCACGGCTGGTCGACACTGCGCCGGCTCATCGGCCAGTCGACACCGCGCAGGCGGGTCAACCGCTGCATGATCTGCGGGTCGAGGCTGGCGCTGTCGAGCGGCCGCAGGTTCAGGTCGAGCACGCCAACCCAGCCGCGTTCGCGCTGGTGCATCGCCGCCACCCAGCGGTCCAGCCCTGCCCGCCCACCACTGCGCCATGCCTGCTCGGCCTCGGCGGCATAGCCACGCAAAGCCTGCCGCGCCGGCTCCGAAAGGAAGGCGTTCTGGGTCTCCATGTGCCGACCCCAGGTGTAACTGAGGCCGATCATCAGCAGGCAGAAGCCCACCAGCAGGATCGCCAGCTTCCAGAACAGCGAATGGCGGTCGAGCATGGGTTACTCCGCCTCGCCGGCGCTGAGCACGTAGCCCTTGCCCCACACTGTACGGATCTGCCGTTCGTGATAGCCGATGCCCTTGAGCTTGCGGCGTATCTGGCTGACGTGCATGTCCAGGCTGCGGTCATGCCGCGAATAGCCTCGCTGCAGTACTTGCTGGTAAAGGAACGGCTTGCTCAGGACTTCGTCGAGGTTGCGGTTGAGAATGTCGAGCAGGCGGTATTCGCTGGGTGTCAGGCCGGCCAGGCGGCCATCCAGGCGCACGTCGCACAGCGCCTCGTCATATTGCAACTCGCCACTGCCTTCCTGCACCTGCGGGGCTTGATGGCGCCGCTCGAGGGCCACACGGCGCAGGATAGCCTCGATGCGCACCCGCAGCTCTGCCATGCTGAACGGCTTGGGCAGGTAGTCGTCGGCACCACGCTGGAAGCCGCTGATGCGGTCGGCTTCCGCACCTAGCGCCGACATCAGGATCACCGGCGTGGCGCTGCGCTTGCGCAACTGCGCCAGGGCATCCAGGCCGTTTAGCCCGGGCAGCAGGATGTCCATGAGCACCACGTCGAAAGCATGGCGTCCCGCCGTTTCAAGGCCCTCCAGGCCGTTGCGGCACCAAGTCACCTGGAAGCCGCCGCGCTGCAGCTCTTCGTGCAGATAGGCACCGAGGACCGGATCATCCTCGATGGCGAGGATATTGGAGTTGTGAATAGCTACAGGATTCATTGGCAACTGCCATGCATTCTCAATTGAGCGATTATTGAGTATCCAGCGCCTGCCAGGCAACCGCCCTGCGACCAATGCCGCTGCAAGGGCACAAAACACGTACTAAAGAGGTGCAATAGCACGGCAGGCGGAGTAACTTCCCGGCTTGGCCGTCATCGCTTGACGGTGTCCAGGCACATGACAGGAGGCGAGTGTGCTCGATCGCTTGGGAATTCGCAGCCGGGTCCTGCTGCTGGCCCTGCTGCCGGCCGGCCTGATGGCATTGGTGCTGGGTAGCTACTTCACCTGGCTGCAACAGAACGACCTGCGCACCCAGCTGCTGCAACGCGGCAAGATGATCGCCGAGCAACTGGCGCCGTTGGCCGCGCCCGCCATGGCCAAGCTGGCACCGGCACAACTTGAGCGCATTGCCGCACAAACACTGGAGCAGGCCGATGTGCGCGCAGTCGCCTTCCTGGCCCCGGACCGCACGCGCCTGGCCCATGCCGGCCCGAGCATGCTCAACCAGCCGCCCAGCGGCGGCACCGGCACCCAGCTGCTGCAACGCAGTGGCAATGACGCCACCCGCTATCTGATGCCAGTGTTCGGCCACCACCGCGACCTGGCCACCGATGCCGTGCCGACCGAAGCCGAACGCCTGCTGGGCTGGGTCGAGATCGAGCTGTCCCACGACGGCACCCTGCTGCGCGGCTACCGCAACCTGTTCACCAGCCTGTTGCTGATTCTCGCCTGCCTGGTGCTCAGCGGCCTGCTGGCACTGCGCATGAGCCGCACCATCAACGACCCGATCAAGCGCATCAAGCATGCGGTCAACCAGCTCAAGGACGGCCACCTCGAGGAGCGCCTGCCGGCCATGGGCAGCCACGAGCTTGACGAGCTGGCGCGCGGCATCAACCGTATGGCCGAAACCTTGCACAACGCCCACGAAGAACTGCAGCACAGCATCGACCAGGCCACCGAGGACGTACGCCAGAACCTGGAAACCATCGAGATCCAGAACATCGAGCTGGACATGGCGCGCAAGGAAGCCTTGGAGGCCAGCCGCATCAAGTCGGAATTCCTGGCCAACATGAGCCACGAAATCCGCACCCCGCTCAACGGCATCCTCGGTTTCACCCACCTGCTGCAAAAAAGCGAGCTGACACCGCGCCAGCTCGACTACCTGAGCACCATCGAGAAGTCTGCCGACAACCTGCTCGGGATCATCAACGAGATCCTCGACTTCTCCAAGATCGAGGCCGGCAAGCTGGTGCTCGACAGCATCCCCTTCAACCTGCGCGACCTGATCCAGGACACCCTGACCATCCTCGCCCCGGCCGCCCACGCCAAGCAGCTGGAACTGCTCAGCCTGATCTACCGCGATACTCCGTCGTCGCTGATCGGCGACCCGTTGCGGCTCAAGCAGATCCTTACCAACCTGGTCAGCAACGCAATCAAGTTCACCCGCGAGGGCACCATCGTCGTACGCGCCATGCTCGAAGATGAGCACGAGGACAGTGCGCAGCTGCGCATCAGCGTGCAGGACACCGGCATCGGCTTGTCGCCGCAGGATGTGCGTACGCTGTTCCAGGCCTTCAGCCAGGCCGACAACTCGCTGGCCCGCCAGCCTGGCGGCACCGGCCTGGGGCTGGTGATTTCCAAGCGCCTGATCGAGCAGATGGGCGGCGAAATCGGCGTCGACAGCACCCCGGGCGAGGGTTCGCAGTTCTGGATCAGCCTCAACCTGCCCAAGGCCCACGATGGTGTCGAGGAGCTGCCGCTGCAACCGCTGCTGGGCCGCCGCGCAGCCATCGTTGATGGCCACGAACTGGCGCGCCAGGCGTTGGAGCACCAGCTGGAAGACTGCGGCCTCAGCGTTAGCCTGTTCGCCTCCTTCGACCAACTGCTGCAGGGCGTGCAAGCCGCCAGCCAGGCCGGCCTGCCGTTCGAGTTCGCCGTGCTCGGGGCCAACCTTGGCAACCTGTCACCCGAGCAGCTGGGCCATTACCATCAGCAGCTCGAGCGCTACCATTGCCAGTGCGTGGTGCTGTGCCCGACCACCGAGCAGGCGCTGTACCACCCGTACCTGCCCAACGGCCATGGTCAGTTGCTGTCCAAGCCGACCTGCACGCGCAAACTGCGCCGCCTGTTGCTGGAACTGGTGCAACCGCGCCGCCCGCAGGGCGAGGTGAACAGCATCAACGGCCAGCGTCAGCCGAAGATCCTCTGCGTCGACGACAACCCCGCCAACCTGCTGCTGGTGCAGACCCTGCTCGAAGACCTGGGCGCCGAGGTGCTGGCCGTCGACAACGGCTATGCGGCAGTACAGGCGGTACAGGACGAACCGTTCGACCTGGTGCTGATGGACGTGCAGATGCCCGGCATGGACGGCCGCGCCTGTACCGAGCAGATCCGCCTGTGGGAAAACACCCAAAGCGGCAACCCGTTGCCGATCGTCGCCCTCACCGCCCACGCCATGGCCAACGAGAAACGCGCGTTGCTGCACGGAGGCATGGACGACTACCTGACCAAGCCGATCAGCGAACGGCAGCTGGCCCAGGTGGTAATGAAATGGACCGGCCTGAGCCTGGGTGCGCCAGAGCAGGAACGCCTGGCCGAGCAACTGGCCAACGGTGATGACCTGAAGGTGCTGGACCCTGAGGAAGGCCTGCGCCTGGCCGCCGGCAAAGCGGACCTGGCGGCCGATATGCTGAGCATGCTGCTGGGCTCGCTGGAAGCCGACCGCGAAGCCATACGCGCCGCCCGCGAGGCCGACGACCGCAACCGCCTGATCGAACAGGTGCACCGCCTGAACGGCGCCTCACGTTATTGCGGCGTGCCGCAGTTGCGGGCCGCGTGCCAGCGCAGCGAAACCTTGCTCAAGCAGGAAAACCCGCTGGCACAGCTGGCACTGGACGAACTGGATGCGGCAATCAACCGCCTGGCGGCGCAGGCCAGATTGAGCGCCTGAAGCCCGAGCACATTACTTGTACCTGGCCGGCACGGATCAATATCGGGCAAACATCGCTGGCTACAATCCCCAGACCACTGCAAAGGAAGCCCCACCATGCGCGCCCTGTTGTTCAGCAGCCAGCACTACGACCAGGAAAGCTTCACCCGTGCCGCCAGCGGCACCACACTGGACCTGCACTTCCAGCCTGCCCGCCTGACCCTCGACACCGCTACCCTGGCCGATGGCTACGAGGTGGTCTGCGCCTTCATCAATGACGAGCTCGACGCCCAGGTGCTGCAGCGCCTGGCCGCGGGCGGCACGCGCCTGGTCGCCCTGCGCTCGGCCGGCTACAACCATGTCGACCTGGCCGCCGCCCAGCGCCTGGGCCTGACCGTAGTGCGAGTGCCGGCCTACTCGCCGCACGCCGTGGCCGAACACGCAGTGGCGCTGATCCTGGCCCTGAACCGGCGCCTGCACCGGGCCTACAACCGCACCCGCGAGGGTGACTTCACCCTGCACGGGCTTACCGGCTTCGACCTGCACGACAAGACCGTCGGCGTGGTCGGTACCGGCCAGATCGGCACCGCCTTTGCCCGCATCATGGCCGGTTTCGGCTGCCAGTTGCTGGCCTATGACCCTTACCCCAACCCCGATCTGCTGGCCTTGGGCGCGCGCTACCTGCCATTGCCCGAGTTGCTGCGTGAAGCCCGCGTCATCAGCCTGCACTGCCCGCTGACCGAGCACACCCGGCACCTTATCAATGCACAAAGCCTGGCCCAGTTGCAGCCCGGCGCCATGCTGATCAACACCGGCCGCGGCGCGCTGGTCGACACCCCGGCGCTGATCGACGCGCTGAAGAGCGGTCAGCTCGGCTACCTGGGCCTGGACGTCTACGAAGAAGAAGCCCAGCTGTTCTTCGAGGACCGCTCCGACCTGCCGCTGCAGGACGACGTGCTGGCCCGTCTGCTGACCTTCCCCAACGTGATCATCACTGCCCACCAGGCGTTCCTTACCCGCGAGGCACTGGATGCCATCGCCGCGACCACGCTGGACAACATCAACCGCTGGGCGGCAGGCAATCCACAGAATCTGGTGATGGGTTAGTGCTAGGATACGCGGCATTTCTGGAGGACCCATGGTCGAGCACGATTTCCGCTACACCCTTTTCAACCCGCAACACACCCTGATCGAGTGCCGCGCACTGGTGCCGGGCCGTTACCAGGTCACCGGCAACGGCGGCTCGATGCACAAAGGCGACACCCTGCTGGTCACCCTCAAGGGCAGCAAGGATTTGTCCATGCGCCTGACAGTGGAGAGCGTGCGCCACCTGATCAACCCGCGCGGCCAGTGGGTTGCCGTGGCCAGCGGCCCGGTGTTCAACGAGCTGGAAATCCTTACCTGGCAGGTCGCGTGCGACAGCTGCGACGCCGTGCTGGACTTCGAGTTCGCGGTGGACGCCAAGCTGGGCAAGAAAGCCCGCCAGCCTGCCGCCAGCGCGCGGGTTGCCGAGCTGGGCTGGGCCAGCCGTGGCGAAAAACACCTGTGCCCGCGTTGCCAGGAGAGCGCCGAGTGAAAAATCTGCTGACCGGCGTGCTGATTGCCACCGGCCTGCTCGGCTGCGCCGCAGAACCTTCCAAGCTGCAGCAGGAGCGCAGCTATGTGCTGGAGTGGATTGGCGAACGGCCGCTGATCGACTACAGCCACCTGACCCTGACCTTGGCCAGCGATGGCCGTGCCTATGGCAATGGCGGCTGCAACCACTGGTTCGCGCCATACACACTGGACGGCGAGCACCTCAGCTTCGGCAAGGTCGGCAAGACCCGCAAGCTCTGCGCGCCGGCGTTGATGGAACAGGAAAAACGCTTCCTGCAGGCGCTGGAAACAGTGCAGCGCTGGGATGTGTCGCCTATCGAGCAGATGCGTTTCTGGCCGGCCGAAGGCAAGCCACTGCGCTTCTGGCCTGAGGAAGGCTGAATATTGCCGGGGCCGCTGTGCGGCCCCAACATCCATCAGGCGCCCTTCAGGGCCTTGATCCTGGCCTGCAGCCCTTCTTGGGTCTGCTCGCCCATCAATTGTTCCCGCACCTTGCCCTTGTCATCGATGATGTAGGTCACCGGCAATGCCTCGCTACGCGGCAGGTCATAGCGCTCGGCCGGGTCCTGCGCCAATACGGTGAAAGCGATCCCCAGGGTTTCGGCAGCCTGCTTCAGCTCCTGCCCTTGCAAGCCATCGAAGTTCACCCCCACCACCTTGATACCATCGGCCGCCCACTGCTTGGCTGCCGCGTTCAGTTCAGGGATTTCGGTACGGCACGGCCCGCACCATTCGGCCCAGTAGTTGAGCACCAGCCAGTGCCCGTCGATCTGTTCGGCCTTAACCGTATTACCGTGTTGGTCCACGCCATAATCGGCACCGCAACCACCGAGCAACAGGCTCGCGGTGATGGCCAGTACTGCTGCCAGACGCCTTGCCATGGGTCAATCCTTCTCGAGTTTTAAAGCAAATTGGTCAGTCGCTGCGGTTAGAATAGCCGCCACACCCTGCTGGATGCGACCCGACATGACCGACCTCACGCTCTATCATAACCCGCGCTGCTCGAAATCCCGCGGCGCCCTGGAACTGCTCGAAGCTCGCGGCCTGGCGCCGACCATCGTACGCTACCTCGAGACCCCGCCCGACGCGGCCACCCTGAAGGCCCTGCTCGGCAAGCTGGGCATCGCCCCGCGCCAGCTGCTGCGTACCGGCGAGGACGAGTACAAGGAGCTGAACCTGGCCGACCCGTCGCTTACCGACGCGCAACTGATCGACGCCATGGCCCGGCACCCCAAGCTGATCGAGCGGCCGATCCTCGTCGCTGGCGACAAGGCCGTGGTCGGCCGACCACCCGAGAAAGTACTGGAGATCCTGCCGTGAGCGAGCCCTACATCCTGGTGCTGTATTACAGCCGCCATGGTTCGACCAGCGAGATGGCCCGGCACATCGCCCGCGGCATCGAGCTGGCCGGCATGGAAGCCCGCCTGCGCACGGTACCGGCGATTTCCACCGAGTGCGAAGCAGTGGCCCCGGACATCCCGGCCAATGGTGCGCTGTACGCCACCCTGGACGACCTGCGCCACTGCGCCGGCCTGGTACTGGGCAGCCCGACCCGCTTCGGCAACATGGCGGCGCCGCTCAAGTACTTCCTGGATGGCACCAGCAGCCTGTGGCTGGGCGGTGAACTGGTCGGCAAGCCGGCTGGCGTGTTCACCTCTACCGCCAGCCTGCACGGCGGGCAGGAAACCACTCTGCTGTCGATGATGCTGCCGCTGATGCACCACGGCATGCTGGTGATGGGCCTGCCGTACAGCGAATCGGCATTGCTCGAAACCCGTGGCGGCGGCACCCCGTATGGCGCCAGCCATCATGCTGGCGCCGATGGCAAGCGCGAGCTCGACCAGCACGAGATAGCCCTGTGCCGCGCCCTTGGCCAACGCCTGGCGACCACTGCAAAGGCCCTGGAGGCTGCACGTGGCTAAGAAGCCCAAGGTATTGCCGCCGCTTGAGTGGCTGGCGCCTCGCCTGCGCCTGACGCGGGCGCTGAGCCTGGCATTCTTCTTCGGCCTGATCGCCCTGCTGGTGGCGAACAACCTGTGGTTCGCCAACCTGCACGGGGCGCGGGTCGAGGTGATCCTGGCGATCGAACTGGTGCCGTTGCTGCTGTTGCTGCCGGGCATGCTGACAGGTAGCGCCCGGGCACATGCCTGGACCTGCTTCGTGGTGAATATCTATTTCATCAAGGGCGTGCTGGCGGCGTTCGACCCGGCGCGGGCGGTATTTGGCTGGGTAGAAGTGCTGGTGAGCCTGGGGCTGTTCACTGCCGGGCTGCTGTATGTGCGCTGGAAGTTCCAGCATGAGCGGCGCATGGCGGGCGAAGGCAGTTAGATTCTTCGCGGGCATGCCCGCGAAGGGGCCAACACAAATCTCAATGGTTGACGGTATGCGCCAGCATCACCGACAACTGGCACAGCGGCCGCCCACTCTCCGCATGCCACTGGTTGAACGCCTGCTGCACCAGGGCCAGGTCCCGCTGGCTGGTCGGCGGCTTGTCGACCACCTTCTGCGCAATCAACGCCGCAGCCATGTCATCCGTAGGGATGAACGTGTCCTTGCCGACCATGCGCAAGAAACGCGGTGCCGACAACCCGCCCAGCTGGTTGCCGTGCTTGGCCAGGTATTTCCACAAACCGACGATGTCGGTCACCGGCCAGTCGGCGATGAAGGCGCCGAAACTGCCCTTCTCCTTGGCCACGTCAACAACCATCTGAGCATTGCGCGGCACGCTCTTGAGCTTGCCCAAATGGCGAATGATGCGCTCGTCGTGCATCAGCCGCTCGAGGTGCTCGGCGCCCATCAATACCACCTTCTCCGGGTCGAAGCCGAAGAACACCTGCTCGAACGCCGGCCACTTGGCATCCACCAGGCTGTGCTTGAGCCCGGCGCGGAACACGCGCAGGGCCAAGGTCGAAAGGTAGCGATCGTCGCTGATATCACGCAGTTGCGCCGGTGTGCGCGGCTGCGGCAGGAAGGCCTCCAGGGCCTGGGCCGAGCCGAAGCGGTTCAGGCAGTACTCGTGCAACCACTGGTAATCGCGCATGGGCTCAGATGTTCAGCACGTCAAGGAAACGTGGGGTGGCGTTCTCGTCGATCTTCAGGCTGGTGAAGTCGAACAGGTTGCGGTCGGCCAACTGCGACGGTGCCACGTTCTGCAAGGCGCGGAAGATGCTCTCGGTACGCCCCGGGTGCTTGCGCTCCCACTCCACCAGCATGTCCTTGACCACCTGGCGCTGCAGGTTTTCCTGCGAACCACACAGGTTGCACGGGATGATCGGGAATTCCTTCATGTCCGAGTAGGCCTGGATATCCTTCTCGCTGCAGTAGGCCAGCGGGCGGATCACCACGTTGCGGCCATCGTCGGCGCGCAGCTTCGGCGGCATGCCCTTGAGCGCACCGTTGAAGAACATGTTGAGGAAGAAGGTTTCGACGATATCGTCGCGGTGGTGCCCCAGCGCCATCTTGGTCGCGCCAATTTCGTCGGCAAAGGTGTACAGGGTGCCACGGCGCAGGCGCGAACACAGCGAGCAGGTGGTCTTGCCCTCGGGGACAAGCTCCTTGACCACCGAATAGGTGTCCTTCTCGACAATGTGGTACTCGACGCCCAGTTCCTTCAGGTAGGCCGGCAGCACATGCTCGGGAAACCCCGGCTGCTTCTGGTCCATGTTCACCGCGACGATCTCGAACTTGATCGGTGCCACCTTCTGCAGGTGCAACAGAACGTCGAGCATGGTGTAGCTGTCCTTGCCGCCGGACAGGCAGACCATGACCTTGTCGCCATCCTCGATCATGTTGTAGTCGGTGATGGCTTCGCCGGCGAGACGACGCAGGCGTTTTTGCAGTTTGTTCTGGTTGACCGAGAGGGTGCCCATAGCGCTTGGATCCGCGAGGTGTGACAAAAGCCGGCTATTTTACGCACAAACGCGGCGGCGCTGTAGGCATTCCGATAAAGACTTCATTGTAATCAACAGCGCGTCTTACAGCGCAATTTGCTCTAAAAAGCACGGTTTATGCGGGTAACGGCTTCCTATACTGCGACATAAGGCCACATTACCGCTTGCTTCGGTGTTCGGGCCTAGGGCCGCTTGCGCTCCATCTGGGGGGCGTTTGGCAACATTGAGAGGAGTGATCGGCATGATTCATCACGTTGTGGGGCTGTTTACCCATCCCGACCAGGAATGGCGGGAAATTCGTGGCGAAGAAGAAACCATCAGCCACATGTACCTGACGCACACCCTGATCCTGGCTGCGATCCCCGCAGTTTCGGCGTTCATCGGTACAACCCAGGTCGGCTGGGTGATCGGCGACCGGCCAGCGGTTATGCTGACCATGGAAAGCGCCATCTGGATGAGCATCATGTCGTACCTGGCGATGCTTGCCGGGGTGGCGGTAATGGGGGCGTTCATCCACTGGATGGCCCGCACCTACGATGCCAACCCGTCCATGGCACAGTGCATCGCCTTTGCCACCTACACCGCCACACCGTTGTTCATCGGCGGCCTGGCGGCGCTGTACCCGCACCTGTGGCTGGGCATGCTGATCGGCACGGCCGCCATCTGCTACACGGTGTACCTGTTGTACGTCGGTTTGCCGACGTTCATGAACATACCGTCCGACGAAGGCTTCCTGTTCTCCAGCTCGGTGCTGGCGGTAGGCCTTGTGGTACTGGTGGCGATCATGGCCGCCACGGTGATCATCTGGGGACTGGGCGTGGGGCCCGTCTACACCAACTAGAACAGACTCGACCAACACTGGGGCATCAAACCTGGGGCCGCCGCAAGGCGGCCTCTGGCTGTGCGCTGACCGGTGGCTCGGCAGGTTGCCCGGGGTTGCGGCATAATGTCCGGTCAGGAGAACCACCCCGCCATGCCCGAGCTGCTCAGACAACGCGTCGAAACCTGTTACCAGCAAGCTGAAACCTTCTTCAAACGCCCCTTCCCACGCCCGGAAATCAGCTTCAAGCTGCGCGGGCAAAAAGCCGGCGTCGCCCACCTGCACGAGAACCTGCTGCGCTTCAACCTGCAGCTTTACCGCGAAAACCAGGAAGACTTCTTGCGCCAGACCGTGGCCCATGAGGTGGCGCACCTGGTGGCCCACCATCTGTTCGGCGACCGCATCCAGGCCCATGGCGAAGAGTGGCAGCTGATCATGCGCGGGGTGTATGAACTGCCGCCCAACCGTTGCCACAACTACGAAGTGCAACGGCGCGTGGTGACCCGCTACATCTACCGCTGCCCGTGTCCGCAGAGCGACTTCCCGTTTACCGCGCAGCGGCACAAGCTGGTGCGCCAGGGGCGGCGCTACCTGTGCAAGCGGTGTCGGGAGATATTGGTGTATAGCGGCGAGACGCGCGTCGAATAGATTGTGTCTTGCCTGTTCCGGCCTCTTCGCGGGTAAACCCGCTCCCACAGGGGTACCACTGCCCTGTGGGAGCGGGTTTACCCGCGAAGAGGCCAGTGCTGGCGATATATGAATCACAGGCACAAGAAAGGCGACCCAAGGGTCGCCTTCTTTTGCATCAGCCTGCGCCTTACTTCTCGACGAAGGCTCGCTCGATCAGGTAGTCACCCGGCTCGCGCATGCGCGGGGAGATCTTCAGACCGAAGCTGTCCAGCACTTCGCTGGTTTCGTCGAGCATGCTCGGGCTGCCGCAGATCATCGCGCGGTCGTCCTGCGGGTTGATCGGTGGCAGGCCGATGTCGCTGAACAGCTTGCCGCTGCGCATCAGGTCGGTCAGGCGGCCCTGGTTCTCGAACGGTTCACGGGTCACGGTCGGGTAGTAGATCAGCTTGTCGCGAACCGACTCACCGAAGAACTCGTTCTGCGGCAGGTGCTCGGTGATGAATTCGCGGTAGGCCACTTCGTTCACGTAGCGCACGCCGTGCACCAGGATCACTTTCTCGAAGCGCTCGTAGGTTTCCGGGTCCTGGATGACACTCATGAACGGTGCCAGGCCAGTGCCAGTGCTCAGCAGGTACAAGTGCTTGCCCGGGTTCAGGTCGTCGAGTACCAGGGTACCGGTAGGCTTCTTGCTGATGATGATCTCGTCGCCTTCCTTCAGGTGCTGCAGCTGCGAGGTCAGCGGACCGTCCGGCACCTTGATGCTGAAGAACTCCAGGTGCTCTTCCCAGTTCGGCGAGGCGATGGAATAGGCGCGCATGAGCGGACGGCCGCTTTCTTGTTGCAGGCCGATCATCACGAACTGACCGTTCTCGAAGCGCAGGCCCGGGTCGCGGGTGCACTTGAAGCTGAACAGGGTGTCGTTCCAGTGGTGCACACTGAGGACACGTTCGTGGTTCATGTTGCTCATTTAATGGGGCTCCTGAAGAAAGACGCGGCGCGCGCAAGACGCGCAGTTGCGCGATAGTTTAGGGGCAGCGACAATATCTGTTAACTGGATTATCAAGATATGTGTTATCGGTTATATCGATATGCGATTTACACTTCGTCAGCTGCAAGTCTTCGTTGCCGTGGCCCAGCACCAGAGCGTTTCGCGCGCCGCCAGTGTGCTGGCCTTGTCGCAGTCGGCCGCCAGCACCTCGATCACCGAGCTTGAGCGCCAGTCCAGCTGCCAGCTGTTCGACCGCGCCGGCAAGCGCCTGAGCCTCAACGCCCTGGGCCAGCAACTGTTGCCGCAGGCCGTGGCCCTGCTCGACCAGGCCAAGGAAATCGAAGACCTGCTCAACGGCAAGTCCGGTTTCGGCTCGCTGGCGGTCGGCGCCACGCTGACCATCGGCAACTACCTGGCCACCCTGCTGATCGGCAGCTTCATGCAGGTGCACCCGGAAAGCCAGGTGAAGCTGCATGTGCAGAACACTGCGCATATCGTGCAACAGGTGGCGCATTACGAAATTGATCTGGGTCTGATCGAAGGCGATTGCAACCACCCGGACCTGGAAGTGCAGCCCTGGGTCGAGGACGAACTTGTGGTGTTCTGCGCGCCACAGCATCCGCTGGCCAAACTGGGACGCGCCGATGTACAGACCTTGTCCCAGGAGGCGTGGATCCTGCGCGAACAGGGCTCAGGCACGCGCCTGACCTTCGACCAGGCCATGCGCCACCACCGCACCAACCTCAACATCCGCCTGGAGCTGGAACACACCGAAGCCATCAAGCGCGCGGTGGAGTCGGGCCTGGGCATCGGCTGCATCTCGCGCCTTGCCCTGCGTGACGCCTTCCGCCGCGGCAGCCTGGTAGCGGTGGAAACCCCGGAGCTGGACCTGATGCGCCAGTTCTACTTCATCTGGCACAAACAGAAGTACCAGACTTCGGCCATGCGCGAATTTCTCGAACTTTGCCGCAACTTCACCGCGGGTTTCACACGCAGTGACGAAATCGTGTTGCCACCGATCGCTTAAAGCAGGATCACACCCCACACCAGCGCCACCATGGTCAATGCCACCAGTTGCGCGGCGCTGCCCATGTCCTTGGCGTTTTTCGACAGCGGGTGGCGCTCCAGCGAAATACGATCGATGGCTGCCTCCACCGCCGAGTTGAACAATTCGACGATCAAGCCCAACAGGCAAACGGCGATCATGATTGCACGCTCTGCACGGCTGACCGGCAGCCAGAAGGCGATCGGGACCAGCAGCACGTTGAGCAGCACCAGTTGGCGAAACGCGGCCTCACCCTTGAAGGCAGCGCGCAGCCCATCCAGCGAATAGCCGGCGGCGTTGAAGATACGTTTGAGGCCAGTCTGGCCCTTGAATGGCGATGTCATGTGAGTCACTTCACAGCGGAAAGGCCAGCAGACTAGACCGGCACGGGTAAAAAAAGCGTGAAGCCACGCCCACTCAGCTGCTGGCAACCGATTCAAGTTGTTGCAGCAACAACGCCGCCTGGGTGCGGGTACGCACACCCAGCTTGCGGAAGATTGCCGTCACATGGGCCTTGATGGTCGCTTCCGACACGTTCAGTTCATAGGCGATCTGCTTGTTCAGCAGCCCTTCGCAGACCATGGTCAGCACCCGGAACTGTTGCGGCGTGAGGCTGGCAAGGCCTTCGCTGGCGGCCTTGGCTTCGGCCGAGACATCGACCTTTTCGAACGCCTGCGGCGGCCACCAGACCTCACCATCGAGCACCTTGCGTACCGCATCCTGGATCACTTCCAGGGTGCTGGACTTGGGAATGAAGCCACTGGCGCCAAATTCGCGGGACTTGACCACCACTGCAGCCTCTTCCTGCGCCGATACCATCACCACGGGGATCTGCGGGTATTGCCCGCGCAGCAGCACCAGCCCGGAAAAACCATAGGCACCCGGCATGTTCAAGTCCAGCAACACCAGGTCCCAGTCGTCTTTTTCGCTCAGACGGGTTTCCAATTCGGCAATGCTGGCAACTTCTACCAGGCGTACATCCGGGCCCAGGCCGAGGGTAACGGCCTGGCGCAAGGCGCCACGGAACAGCGGGTGGTCATCGGCAATCAGGATTTCGTAAGTGGCCATCGATCTGGGGATCCTGTTCTGTGTCGGGCACTCGGGTAAGGGTCATTATGAACCAAAGCAGGGGTTGTGCCCCTTGGACTATAGGAAGGTATGCAAACGCTGGTGGGTGTCGTCCTGCTCGTCCAGCGGCAGGCGACGCTTGCCGCTCAGGTAATGCAGGCTGAACACATCCAGGTAGGCGTCCAGCGCCTGCGAGGCCTGGGTATCGCCGGCAAGGTCCAGGCACATGGCCGCGACTTCCGCGGTACAGAAGTGATCATCGCGCTTGGAGCGGCGCAGGCGGTAGCGGGACATCTGCTCGGCCTGCAGGCTCAACACCGGGAAGCGATCAAGGTACGGGCTTTTGCGGAACATCTTGCGCGCTTCGGTCCAGGTGGCATCCAGCAGGATGAACAGCGGACGCTTGCCGGGCTCGCGCACTACCTCGCTGACCACTCGCTCCTGGGCAACGAATTCGCCGGGAAAGACGATGTAGGGCTGCCAACGCGGGTCGCCCAGCAACGCCAGCAAACGTTCGTCGACCGAAGTGCGCAGCCAGCCGAAAGCCGAGGTGTCCTCGATCAGGTCGGCAATCAGCCAACCGGTATTGGTGGGCTTGAGCGGCTCGGTGTCATGCATCAGCAGGCACACGCCGGACTCGGCCTGCACCCGGGGCTTCCAGGCGCACAGGCAATGAGTGGCAATGACCCGGCAATCGGGGCAGCGTTCGGCACGTGAACCACGGGCGATAAAGGGCTTGTTGCTGCGAGCCAGGCGTTCGGCGCGCAGGCGCGCTACCGCATGGCTCATGCCGGCAGGCCTCTGGACAGGTTGGGAATGGACACAAGGATGACTCGGAGAAAACTAAGGGCGCCAGTCTACCAGAACAGGGGGCAATTGCTGTGCAGGTGGCGGCGCGGACCTTATAATCGCTGTTTTTCCGTACCCCAGCCTCGCGCCCGCGCGATTTTCAGGGAACGCCGTCGACCCGCGCATGTCAAAGCGCCAGTCATCGAACCAGGAGAGATTCATGCTGCGCCGTATCGTCCCCGCCCTGAGCCTGTTGCTCGCCCTGCCCCTGGCAGCCCAGGCGGCTTCCAAGCAGGAATACGACCTGAACAACATGCTGCAGAAGGTTGCCAAAGAGAGCAGTGTTGGCACCCCGCGAGCCATCAACGAGGACATCCTCGACCAAGGTTACACGGTGGAAGGCAAGGCACTGGTCAACCACCTGAGCGTGCGCCAGGACCATGCCGCGCGCATGCAGGCCAACCCCGAACAGGTCCGCAGCCAGCTGGGTGATAGCGTCTGCCGCAACAGCGGTTTCCGTAACCTGATGTCCAAAGGCGCGGTGATGGTCTACCGCTTCACGGTATACAAGACCAACCAGCCGATCATGGACCAGGCGTTCGATAATGCCAGCTGCGTGGCCGGCAACAAGAAGAAGTAACCAGCTCGGACGCTACGCCTTCTCGTCTTCACGGGCGCACCAGCGCCCCTCAGCGGCATCGGCGCGCATCTCTGCCAGCAGCGCCTGCAGGTAGCGCGACTGGCATTCCAGCCCCGACAGCCTGCGCCGGCACTCGTTCTCCAGGCTCAGGTGATGCATCTGGGCCGCATTCTCCAGCTGCTGGTAAAGCTGCCGGTCAACTTCGATGATCAAGCGATGCATACCGCCACCTCCTGCATCGACACGTTTCGCTTTACCCAGTTAACCAAACCCGCATCCCCCGTGGCTGCATGCCGACGGGCGGCTGTGGCGAACACCCCCGGCAGGATTGAGCGCAAGGGTCTAGATTGAGGTCAGAGGTATAGGTGCAGAAGGAGACGTTGCATGCCTTACCAATCGAGTGAACTGCTGTTCAGCCACTTCCGCGACAACAACATCGACCTGAGCAACATCGACGCACAACTGCAACTAGTGGCACCAAACAGCCCCAACCTGCCGCTGTACCGCGACATGATGCTGACTATCCTGCGCATGGCCCATGACGACACCGACCGCTGGAGCGCCAAGATCACCCTGCAGGCCCTGCGCGAACTGGACCATTCGTTCCGCACCCTGGAACGCTACAAGGACCGCCGCAAGGTGACCGTGTTCGGCTCGGCGCGCACCCCGCTGGAACACCCGATGTACGCCCTGGCCCGCGAACTGGGCGCAACCCTGGCGCGCTCTGACCTGATGGTCATAACTGGTGCCGGCGGCGGCATCATGGCAGCCGCCCATGAAGGCGCCGGCAGCGACCACAGCCTGGGGTTCAACATCACCCTACCCTTCGAACAACACGCCAACCCCACGGTAGATGGCACCGACAAGCTGCTGCCGTTCCATTTCTTCTTCATCCGCAAGCTTTTCTTCGTCAAGGAGGCCGATGCACTGGTGCTGTGCCCGGGTGGTTTCGGTACTTTGGATGAAGCATTGGAGGTGCTGACCCTGATCCAGACCGGCAAGAGCCCGCTGGTACCGGTGGTGCTGCTGGACTCACCAGGTGGCAGCTTCTGGCGCGACTGCCTGGACTTCATCAGCCGGCAACTGGAGGAAAACCGCTACATCTTGCCCAGCGACCTGAAACTGCTGCGCCTGGTGCACAGCGCTGACGAGGCAGTGGAGGAAATCAACCAGTTCTACAGCAACTACCACTCCAGCCGCTGGCTGAAGAGCCAGTTCGTGATCCGCATGCATCACCCGCTCAGCGAAGCGGCGCTGTATGACATCCAGGAAGGCTTTGCCGACTTGCGTCTGAGTGGCAAGTACCACCAGCAACCTGACAGCAGCGCCGAGCACGAAGTGGGCAACTTCAACCACCTGACCCGTTTGTCATTTGCCTTCAATGGCCGGGATCAGGGCAGGCTGCGCGAGCTGGTGGATTTCATCAACCTGCCGGAGAACTGGGCCAAGCCGCAGCCCATGCATACGACCCAGCGGGCCAGGGAGGCGTTGAAGGTCAGTTGATCGTGACACAAGTCCGCTCCCACAAAGGACTGTAAAACGGCCCCAGCCCTCAGTAATCGTCGAGATCACGCCCACTGAGCAGGCGGCCGATCATGTCCATGGGGAAACCCCGGTAAGCCAGAAACCGGGTTTGCTGGGCACGGCCGCGGGGATCTTGCGGGCGCTGCCCGGCAAACTTGCGCTGCCATACGTCACGCATGCGCTCGCCCCAGTCCACCTCGCTCTCGCGTAGTGCCTGCTCGATATCAGCACGCGCCAAACCGCGCTGGCCTAGCTCTTCGCGAATACGTGCAGGGCCATAGCCAGAGCTGGAACGGTACCGGATGAAACTTTCGAGGTAGCGGGCTTCGCTAAGCAACCCTTCTTCGGCGAGCCGATCGAGTTCAGGCTCAATCAGCTCGTCCGAAGCGCCGCGCTGACGCAACTTGCGCGTCAGCTCGACGCGACCGTGCTCACGTCGCGCAAGCAGGTCCATGGCTGTCCGCCGGATGGCGACGGGGGTGTCGAGTACGGCGGACATGTTCGGCTATCTACCGCGCAATCAATAGCCGGCGTCAGCGTCGGCCATGTCATCGGCATCGGCTTCGGCAGCAGCAGCCTTGCCAGCAGCCGCAACAGCACCAGCGGTCAGCAGCTTCTCGCGAATCTGCTTCTCGATCTCGGCGCCAATAGCCGGGTTCTCAGCAAGGTACTTCGCGGCGTTTGCTTTGCCTTGACCGATCTTGTTGCCTTGGTAGGCGTACCAGGCACCGGATTTCTCGACCAGGCCTTGAGAAACACCCAGGTCAATGATCTCGCCGTTACGGTAGATACCCTTGCCGTAGAGGATCTGGAACTCAGCCTGACGGAATGGCGGCGAAACCTTGTTCTTGACGATCTTGACGCGAGTTTCGCTACCGACCACCTCGTCGCCTTCCTTGACCGCACCGGTACGGCGAATATCCAGACGCACCGAGGCGTAGAACTTCAGGGCGTTACCACCGGTGGTGGTTTCCGGGCTGCCGAACATCACACCGATCTTCATACGGATCTGGTTGATGAAGATGACCAGGCAGTTGGCGTTCTTGATGTTACCGGTGATCTTGCGCAGCGCCTGGGACATCAGGCGCGCCTGCAGACCCACGTGCATGTCACCCATCTCGCCTTCGATCTCGGCCTTCGGTACCAGAGCGGCCACGGAGTCGACGATGATCACGTCAACGGCGTTGGAGCGCACCAGCATGTCGGTGATTTCCAGGGCCTGTTCGCCGGTGTCCGGCTGCGAAACCAGCAGGTCGTCGACGTTGACGCCCAGCTTGCCGGCGTACTCGGGGTCGAGGGCGTGTTCGGCGTCGACGAAGGCGCAGGTGGCGCCGTTTTTCTGGGCTTCGGCGATGACCGACAGAGTCAGCGTGGTCTTACCCGACGATTCCGGGCCGTAGATCTCGACGATACGGCCTTTTGGCAGGCCGCCGATGCCCAGGGCGATGTCCAGGCCCAGCGAACCGGTGGAGATGGCAGGGATAGCCTGGCGCTCGTGGTCGCCCATGCGCATGACGGCGCCCTTGCCGAATTGGCGTTCGATCTGACCCAGGGCCGCAGCCAAGGCGCGCTTCTTGTTGTCGTCCATTGAAATCCTCACGTGTTCGACTTGGCCCTGACGGCCGGAATACCTGTATAAGTAGCCAGTATTATTCCACAGGCAGGCGCTCGCGCAAACCCCTGTCGTCGATTTACTCGGCACCAAGCTGTAACAAGCCGTCTAACGCGGCGATCACCGTCTGTCGACGCACCGCCTCGCGGTCGCCGTCAAACTGGCGCCGCTCGCTGAACACATGTTTGCCGTCGCCCCAGGCCAGCCACACGGTGCCCACCGGTTTGGCCGGCGAACCGCCGTCCGGCCCGGCCACGCCGCTGACCGCCACGGCAAAGCGCGCGCCGCTGGCGGCCTGGGCGCCGCGGACCATCGCTTCGACCACTTCCTGGCTGACCGCGCCAACCTGGCCGAACAACGCCGCGGGCACTCCCAGCTGACGGGTTTTCTGGGTGTTGGAATAGGTCACGTACCCAGCCTCGAACCAGGCCGAGCTGCCGGGCACGCGGGTGATGGCCTCGGCGATGCCGCCACCGGTGCAGGATTCGGCGGTGGTCACCTGCGCGTTGAAGCGACGCAGGTGTTCACCCAGGCGGGTGGCAAGCGTGGTGATCGGGTCCATGTCGGGCTCCTTGAAGGCTGGCCTCTACCCTAGCATTTTGGGGATGGGGAATGGGCGTCTGGCGGCGTGCTGGGCACGAGGATGTTCGCCTCTGGATTTTTGGCGCCTGTAAGATCGAGCGCCGCCCGCGCGGCGCTCGATCTCGCAGGCGCCAAACCTCTCAAGGCATGCACCTCAAGCCCACACCAATCAGAAATTCAGCCGAAGCACGGTCCGCCAGATGTTCTTCATCGGTGAACGACGATGCTTGGTCCAGTTGCGCTCCCACCACTCGTCCTCATTGCGCACCACCTGTTCCAGGTCGCTACCGGCCACGGCGGCGGCGTGCTGGCGGAACATCATGGGGAACACGCAGTGCTGGCGGATCCGGTGTTTGACCACCACATCCACCGGGGTGCCATCGTAGGGCGTCTCTGCCAGGATCCGGCAGCCCTCGCGCGACAGCACATAGGCATGCAGCGCCACCACCCGCCCGCGGGCGATGAACGGGAACCAGGTCAGCCAGGTTCGCCCCATGGAATAACCCAGGTGCAAGGCCTCGAAGGGCCGTTTCTGCATGAAGCGGTTTACCCAGCGCACCCGCGAAGGCTTGAACTCATACGCCTTGGCATCGTCTTCGAAGATCAGGATTCGATCAAGGCCATTGTCCAGCGCATGACGGGCCAGTTGCTGATGGGACTCGTAGCAACCGCGCTTGGGGTCGCTGTTTTTCTCGACGACATGAAAGAGCACTTCGTTGTCGAGCTGTCGCCCGATGGTTTCGCTGAACAGCGTGCGCCGGTCAGCGCGGGTGTCGAGGGAAATACAAAAAACCGCATCTACATCAAAACGAATTGCGCTCACTGCACTAATCAACCTGTTGCAATAACTTTTTACCGGGCCGCGGGCCACCGCGAATGCGTCAGGCAAGCCATCCCTGATGGGCGAAGGCAGGCAATTCTCCATGGAGGCACCATGATGTCAACCTGCCTTCAGCGCATCCCTGTGCACTCGCCGGACTTGCAGGTACAGCCTGCCGGGTAGCCGTGTTAATCTATGCGGCTTGAAAATCCGGTGGGTCTCGGCGTCGCGCATGCAACACAGAACGCCCCAATTTGCCCCACAATATTGAGACCTACTTTCTAAGCCCTTGATGAATAAAGCTATTTCCGACTTCTCCGCACACACCCCGATGATGCAGCAGTAGCGGAAAAAATCGACCTCAGGCCGCGACCTATGCGGCCTGCGAAACGAGCCTGTCTAATATGGTTCGGCCAGTTTCAGCGACTTTCGCCCAGTAAAACCGAGATGCTTTTGAGCGGTTTTAGACAGCCGTAACCACCCTCCTCCGGCGTTCTGCCGACCTACTCCCAATCCCTCTCGGATTCATCAAGCGCCCACAGCCTGGCCGCCTCGACGATCTCCAGCATGTCGACCAGGTCGCCGTCATCGACCTCCTGCCGCCGGCGTGCGGCATAGGCCATCACATCGAGCACTGCTGCGCGCCCATCAGGATCAGCCACCAGGGCAGTCTGATCGTTCAGTTCGGCCAACCATGCCTGCGGAAGCTCAGTTGCCATAATCGCCCACCGCCCGGCACCACCACGACTGGGCGTAAAGGGCGCCGTCGATTTCCTCAACACCGTTGATGTTGATTCCGAGTTGGGCCATGCCATTGAGCTTGGCGTCGTGCAGCCGGGGGATGATGTCGGGACCGGGTGACGGGTTGAACACCCAGGCCTGGGTCGATACCCGGCCCAACGGCTCACTGTGGTGGTCACCGATGTGGATGTCGGCCCGCAGGGGCTGGACCTTCCTCAGCTGATCGGAAGGGATGGCCACGCCATTCACGCGGCGGCGAACGAGGAGAAAGTACATGCTGCACCAACACTGTATATTGATACAGTATCGTAGCCACACTTTGCCGCCCCAGGCAACTTCGTCAGCCGGGTGGCGTCAGTGCGTCGTACTCCCGCTCGCACTGCTGGCCGGCAATTCTGGCTCGGTCAAGCGCAGTCGCCAGTTCTCCCGCTCTTTCGTCAGCCCGTGTGAGCAGGTCGGAGAGCACCATGGCGGCGCGGGTGGCTGCCTGGCCTCGGGCGATAGCGGAGGTATCCGGGCCGGAGCAACTGACGGTGGCAGCCAACCGGGCGGCGTCGTTGCGCAGCCGCTGGCCAGCAGCATCGGCGCCAGCAGCGCCAGCATCAGCAGTCGTTCGTTCTTCCTGGGCATGGGCTCTCGCCTCCTCCTGCGCCGTGGCGCGTCGTTGTTCTTCCTGGCGGGCATCCCGCTCGCCGATCACTTCGGCCAACCGGTCACCGCTATCTCGTTTCGCTGATGCCTGTCCGGCGTTCGTTCGCTCGACCGAGAGGCCGTGCTGGTATGCCGCCCAGTGGGATCCCAGCAGCACAAATACCGCAGCTATGGCCCACCCCTTCATGCCAGCGCCCGCCGAATGCCTTCGTCGATCACCTCTGCCTTGTACGGATTGCCGCCGTTCTCGTGAACGATGATGCCGACCACGGCCTCGCGCAGCACCTGCGGCTTGGAGATGTCGATGGAGTCGCGCACGCCAACCCCGAGGCGCTTGGCAATGGCCTGCGCGTAGGCCAGGGTGTTGTTCTCGCTGGACGGCGCCCAGCGGCTGATGAATTCCAGCGGGGTGTCGATGCCTGGGCGACCAACCCCGGGCATACCATCCTTGCCCCGGTAGTTCAGCAGCAGCTTGCCCAAGGCCCGGATGCCATTCTCCGCTTGGTCGAAGCGCGCAAAGCGTGGCTTGGCAACGCCCTCCTCCAGGCCGAGCTGGCCCTGCCAGGCATTACGCGGGTTGAAATCGATATTGCCGGGGTTGTTGTTGCGGATGCCGCGGGGAGTAGTCATTCAGTGACCTCCTGTACTGGTTGACCTTCAACTTCCTCCACGGACACGGTGACCTTGGCGGAGTAACGCTTGATTACCTGGGCGGTGCGCACGATCGCAGCTGGCTGCTCCTCCAGCAGCTTGCGAGCTGCGGCATCCGCATCCTGTTCCGTGGGGTATTCGTTCTGGTGGATGGGATCGAAGTTGTTACTGGTGTTGATGACGATGAACGGCA
>NZ_JWLN01000044.1:0-38362 GCF_000814065.1 Pseudomonas sp. C5pp
TCCCCCGGGAATGACTGGTCCGAAACAAACGTAGGAGCTCGCGATGCGCCGCGCGGGCGGCGCTCGATCTCCGCGTCACCGCAACCCCCTGGCCGCACGCCTCCAGCCCCCGCCAGCTAGACCATTCCTGTAAAACTTCAATCTTGAATTTTTTTATTAAGTCAAGAACCACCCTGTTCAAATCCCTCCCAGCGTGCTACAAACTGGTTAAGCAATGATCTAGCTGCTTGATAACGAAGGGAAAAATATGACGAAGTCGGAGCTGATCGAACGTATTGTCACCCATCAGGGGCTGCTCTCGTCCAAGGACGTGGAGCTTGCCATCAAGACCATGCTTGAGCAGATGTCACAATGCCTTGCCACTGGCGATCGCATCGAGATTCGCGGTTTTGGCAGCTTCTCGCTGCACTATCGCGCCCCTCGCGTAGGCCGCAACCCGAAGACCGGCCAGTCGGTCAGCCTCGAAGGCAAGTTCGTGCCGCACTTCAAGCCCGGCAAAGAGTTGCGCGACCGGGTCAATGAAGAAGAGCATGAGGCCCACACCTGATTCCACAAGGAGCAATCTGATGCGTAACCTCAAGCGCGCCCTGGCGGCGGTGTTCGTGCTGCTGTTGGCGGCTGTGGTGCTGTTCTTCGTGCTGGAGAACCAGCAAACCGTCTCGTTGGTCCTGTTCGGTTGGGCTGCCCCGGCCATGCCGGTCGCCGTGCTGGTTCTGGCCGCCCTGGTCATTGGCCTGGCAGTCGGTCCGCTGCTGGGTGCCTACGGCGTTCAGCGGAGCAAGCGCAAGATCAAGGCTTCGGCCCGCCAGGCAGCACTGAACGGTAACTAAGGATATTTCCTACAACTGTTTGGGAAAGTCTCACCTATGCCTGTACCGGCCGTCATGGAGTAATAACGCACTTCATTTTCGGCCCAGGCGAGTGTGCGCAGCATGGAATATCCCGTCCTTTCCCATCATGGTGGCACCCGCGGCGTCACTGGCTCCTGCCATCAACTGCACCTCGACCTGTCCACCAGCCTGCTGATCGACTGCGGCCTGGAGCAGGGCGCCGAGGCAGCGCCAGGCGCAGCATCGGCGCCGCTCGGTTTCGATGTGCACGGCATCCAGGCCCTGGTCATCACCCATGTGCATCTCGACCACGTTGGCCGCATCCCGGCACTGCTGGCTGCCGGCTACCGTGGCCCCATCCTGTGCAGCGAGCCGTCCGCCCGGCTGCTGCCACTGGTGCTGGAGGACGCCTACAAGCTGAGCATCTGCAGCAAGCCCGCCCAAGTGGCAAGGTACCTGGAGTTCATCCGCGACCTGATCGTGCCCCTACCTTTCGAGCAGTGGCACACCCTGGTCGAGCAACCAGGGCTCACCTGTCGCATTCGCCTGCAGCGCGCCGGGCATCTGCTAGGTTCAGCCTATGTCGAATGCGATGTGCAGTACGCGCAAGCCAGCACCCGCTACGTGTTCTCCGGCGACCTCGGCGCCTGTGGCAACCCCTTGCTGCGCCCAGTGCAACCCCCGGAACGGGCAGATGTACTGGTACTGGAAAGCACCTACGGCGACCGCCTGCACCCGCCTGCAGGTGACCGTCAGCAGCGACTGGAAGCGGCCATCGACCGCGCCTTGGCTGACCAGGGCACGCTGCTCATTCCGGCTTTCAGCCTCGGCCGCACCCAGGAGTTGCTGTACGAGCTCGAAAGCATTCTTCATCGCAAGGCCTTGCTGAACAAGGCCGGCCCGGCCCCTGATGACGACCCCCTCGACTGGTCGCAGTTGCCCATCATCCTCGACTCACCCCTGGCCCAGCGCATTACCGGTGTATATCGGGAACTGCACGACTACTGGAATGCCGAAGCCCGGGCGCGCCTTGCCGAAGGGCGCGACCCGTTGGGTTTCAGCCAGCTGATCAGCGTGGACACCCACGCCCGCCACCAGCAGGTGGTCAATTACCTGAAGAGCACCGGGCGGCCGGCGATCGTGATTGCCGGCAATGGCATGTGCTCGGGTGGACGCATCGTCAATTACCTGAAGGCCATGCTGGGGGATCCGCGACATGAGGTGATGTTTGTCGGTTACCAGGCCAAGGGGACGCCGGGCGCGGTGATACAGGCCAGCGAAGGGGCGGAAGGGTTTGTGCAGATTGATCTGGATGGGCGGATGTATGAGGTGAGGCTCAAGGTGCTCACGCTAGGCGGGTTTGTAGGGCATGCAGATCAGGCGGGGCTTGTGAGTTTTGCGCTAAATGGGTGTGTGCCTGCGCGCCAAGTAGTGCTGGTCCATGGCGAGACGAGGGCAAAAAATGCGCTGGCCACAGCCCTGTCTAGCGCCTTCGAAAAACGGGATCTAAGGGTGAATATCACCGTAGCTGGGCGGGGATAACTGATCAGTGGTCATCGCCTGATGGAACGTTTCTGCTTTTTCTGGCTCAAAAATTTTTCAGCTATCATCGATGCGCTACGTTAAAAACCATTGAGTGAGGTGCTAATTAACCTTACTCTCCGCTGGTGGAATGACCCTACCTAGCGTGACAGCGTTAAGCATTTTGGCATTCGGCTAGCTGGCCGATGCCTTGATGATGTCCGAAAGCAGCGTGAGCCAAGGAAAATTTAGAATAAATGCGCAATGAAAGTGGGCGCCTGGAAGGCAAGTCTGTAGTAGATCTAGTTGAGTTGATCGAGCAGCTGTGGAAGCAAAAGTGGGTGGTGGCGTTAACAGCGGTGATCGTCACGCTGATAGGCGTTGCCTATGCATTGCTGGCTACCCCGATGTACGAAGCTAAGGTTTTCGTTCAGCCCCCTTCTCAAAAGGATATCGCGCAACTCAACTATGGGAGAGGCGGCGATAGCGGGTTGCCAATTTTGCCTGTCAAGACTGTCTATGAAAGCTATGTGCGGTACGTTCAGTCGGAGGCAGTACGTCGGGAGTTTTATCGTGAGGTCTATTTGAAATCTCTGCCCGAGAGTGACCGGCGTGGTGCCCAAGATGACCTTTATGCAAAATTCAATAAAGCCGTCTCAGTGCCAGTCGCCACCAAGGAATCTTCTGATCGCTTCCAGCTCGTTGCCACTTCGACGGACCCCCAGCAGGCAGCAGATTGGATAGTAGCGTATGCGAAACTTGCCGGTGATCGCGCCAAGAAAGAGGTCATTGCTGACGTGCGGGCTGATGCGCTAGTCAAGGCAAACAATCTTAAAGAGCGGGTTCGCTCTGCCAGAGAGGGTGCACGTAAAGAGCGTGAAGACCGTATTGCTCGACTGTCCGAGGCGTTGATTGTCGCGCAGTCGATCGGGTTGGAAAAACCGCCCATTATTTCCGGTAACGGTAATTCAGAGCTCTCGGCAGATATGGAGGGCTCGCTGGTATACATGAGGGGCAGCCGTGCAATTGAAGCAGAGCTCAAAAACTTAAAGGCTCGGACCTCTGACGACCCCTTTATAGATCACCTGCGTCGAGATCAAGAAACGATAGCTTTCTACGAAACGCTTGAGGTAGACCCCTCCGTCATCGAGGTCTATCGACAGGATGGAGGGCTGTACGCACCTGATAAGCCAGTTAAACCGCAAAAGGCTATTATTGTGGTGCTAAGTGCGTTCTTGGGTGTGCTATTAGGTGTCTTGATTGCTCTTTATCGAGCGTTTTTCGTCGCTAGTAGGTTCGTAGCCGGTGCTCGGTAGTAAATATGACGCAGCCTGGGCTGGGTTGGCCACAATTATCAGTATGCTACGGATCGGCGCGGCGGGCGCGCCCGCTCGTAATAACCGGGCTTAACTCTACAGATGAAATTCCTTATGAATATTAAACTGGCGGTTATTGGTTTAGGGTATGTGGGTCTGCCACTGGCAGTCGAGTTTGGCAAACATCGTGACGTGGTTGGATTCGACATCAATCAGCAGCGTATCGATGCACTGAAAGCGGCTCACGATGCGACTCAAGAGGTTAGCGCCGAAGATTTGGCGAGCGCCCATCTGTTGAGCTATACCGCGGACACTGAGGATCTGCGTGCGTGTAATGTCTTCATTGTTACCGTCCCAACGCCTATCGACAAATATAAGCAGCCTGACCTGACTCCGTTGGTAAAGGCATCGGAAACCATCGGCAGTGTGCTGAAGTCCGGCGATATAGTGATTTATGAATCAACGGTTTATCCGGGTGCGACCGAAGAAGCCTGCGTTCCGGTGCTTGAGCGTGTATCCGGGCTCACCTTTAACAAGGATTTCTTCGCGGGCTACAGCCCTGAGCGTATCAATCCTGGGGATAAGCAGCACCGAGTCACAACGATAAAAAAAGTCACTTCTGGTTCCAACGATTTCATCGCTGAAGTGGTTGATTCTCTTTATCGAGAAATCATCACGGCGGGAACGCACAAGGCGGCGAGCATAAAAATCGCTGAGGCCGCCAAAGTAATTGAAAATACTCAGCGTGATCTGAATATCGCCTTGATTAACGAGTTAGCGATTATTTTCAATCGCATGGGTATCGACACTGAAGCGGTTCTTGAAGCAGCAGGCACCAAGTGGAATTTCTTGCCGTTCCGCCCAGGGCTCGTTGGGGGGCACTGCATTGGTGTGGACCCGTATTACCTCACGCACAAAGCGCAGGCCATTGGATATCACCCTGAGATCATCCTCGCTGGCCGGCGTTTGAATGACTCCATGGGCCGCTACGTCGCCTCGCAATTGGTCAAGGCAATGCTCAAGCGCCGACTGCAAGTCGAAGGCGCACGCGTGCTTGTTATGGGTTTGACGTTCAAGGAAAATTGCCCAGACCTGCGCAATACCCGCATTGTCGACGTGATTGCCGAATTGAGCGAGTACGGCATTGCTGTCGATGTGTTTGATCCTTGGGTAGATGTCACCGAATCACAACATGAATATGGCATAACACCGGTGGCTACACCTGCCGCGAGTACCTATGACGGCATCGTAATAGCTGTTGCTCATCAAGAGTTCAAAGCGCTTGGTGAAACAGCCATTCGTGCTTACGGTAAACCTGACCATGTTCTCTACGACCTGAAGTACTTACTGGACGCTGCTAGTTCCGATATTCGACTTTAATTGGCAGGCGTGTCAAAGTTGTGAATTATTGCAGGTTGGGATGAAAAATGACGGCATATGAAGCTCTTCAACAATCGCTTCCCCAGGCCCCTAAAAAATGGCTGATCACCGGGGTGGCAGGTTTTATCGGGTCAAACCTTCTCGAGCACTTGCTTTTGCTCGATCAGACAGTGGTGGGGATGGACAACTTCGCCACAGGCCATCAGCGTAACCTGGACGAGGTAAGGTCTAACGTCAGCGCTCAGCAATGGAGCCGTTTCAGCTTCCTGGAGGGCGACATTCGCAACTTGGGCGATTGTCATACGGCCTGTCGCGATGTGGACTATGTTTTGCATCAAGCGGCACTTGGCTCGGTGCCGCGTTCGCTTAACGATCCTATCACTACGAATGCCACCAACATTGATGGCTTCTTGAACATGCTGGTCGCGGCTCGTGATGCGGCCGTCAAGAGTTTCACCTATGCGGCAAGCAGTTCGACTTATGGTGATCATCCTGCCTTGCCGAAAGTTGAAGACGTGATCGGAAAACCTTTGTCACCATACGCGGTGACAAAATATGTGAACGAACTGTACGCCGACGTGTTCTTCAAATCCTACGGCTTCAACAGCGTCGGCTTGCGCTATTTCAATGTGTTCGGTCGTCGTCAGGATCCGCAAGGCGCCTACGCGGCGGTCATTCCCAAATGGCTGGCTTCCATGATCGGTGGCGATGAGCTGTTTATCAATGGCGATGGCGAAACCAGTCGTGATTTCTGCTTCATTGAAAACGTTGTACAGATGAATCTGTTGGCTGCGACCAGCTCCGACCCGGCGGCGGTCAACCAGATTTACAACGTAGCGGTCAGTGGCCGCATCACTCTGAATCAGTTGTTCGAGGCATTGCGTAAAGGCCTGCAAGAGAACGGAGTCGTCTACAGTAAAGGCCCGGTGTATCGAGAATTTCGACCCGGCGATGTCAGGCATTCGCAGGCAGACATTTCCAAGGCACAGTCGCTGTTAGGTTACGCGCCGGCTTATGATGTGACCCGCGGCATTTCCAAGGCTATGCCTTGGTACATTCAGTTCCTAGCCTGAAAGACAGCTTGTGCGACTGCTTGAAATTGCATTGGCTTGAACCCACTGGTGCTGCATGTCAGCCCCAGCTTGGTCTGCCATTGGTGTGAGAGGATTCGGTGCATTACAAAAATATCGTTTGGAATCTGCTCGGCCTGGGTTTGCCGCTCATCATCGCTGCACTTACAGTTCCGGGTTTGATTGCAATAGTAGGTACTGAGCGTTTTGGTCTTCTTGCACTCGCTTGGGGGTTGATCGGGTATGCCGGTGCACTCGACCTGGGAATAGGCCGTGCTTTGACTCAACGGATCGCATCCCTGCGAGACGGCCCACAGGTTGCTGTGATTGCAGATGCCGTCGCAACAGCAATCACTTTGACCTCGATTGTCGGTGTTGTAGGTTTGGTGGCAATCGCGCTGGGCTCGGCTGCGGGGGTGCAGCAGTTCATTCCACGCCAGAGTATTCCCAGTACGGAAATCACCTTATCCCTGCTGCTTTTGGCCTTTGCCCTTCCTATGCAGGCGGTGAGCGCAACGTACCGTGGCGTGAATGAGGCGTACCTGAATTTCAAGGGGATCAGCCTGCTGCGAATTGGTTTGGGTGTCGCAAATTTTGGTGGGCCGTACCTTGTAGCTCAGTTCACTCATGAACTGCCGTGGTTGGTGTCGACCTTGGTGGTTTCGCGTGCGGTTGCGCTGCTTATTTACCGGTACAGCGCAAAAGAATGCCTACAGGGGCAGCGGCCCGGTCGTTATGCAAAAGAGCAGGCTATTCGGCTTTTGCAATTCGGCGGATGGGTTACGGTCAGCAGCATCGTTAGCCCGTTCCTGGTACAGGCGGACCGTTTTTTTGTGGGCGTTCTGTTATCTGCCGCTGCGGTTACTGCCTACGTGATCCCTTACGAAATTACCGTGCAGGCGATGATTTTGGTTGGTGCTGTTACCACCGTCGCGTTTCCTGCAATTGCAGCCTTGATGCAGCAGGGAGTAGACAAAGCTTGGGTGTTGTTCCGCACCTGGACGATTCGGGTGGCTCTGATGATGCTGGTAACCATGAGTGCCATGGCACTGCTGATGCCGATCGTCCTCAACCTCTGGGTCGGCGAATACGTTACAGCCGAGTCGGTGGCAGTGGGTCGTATTTTGTGTGCGGGCGTATTCTTGAACAGTCTTGGCGCCATGCTGTACGCCTTTCTGCACGCTCAGGGGCGCTCCAGGATCACTGCCATTTTTCACTTGATAGAATTGCCGTTGTTTGTCGGTGCCCTGTACTGGCTCATCCAGGATCTGGGAGTCATTGGTGCTGCGATAGCCTGGATGCTTCGCACGCTTCTGGACACACTGCTACTGGGTTGGGCCGTGTCGCGTGCAAGAGGCGATAGGAATCTGGTCAATGCAATTGAATGACTTCGCCCAGCGAGTGGCTGGCCTGATTCTGCTCCTGTCCATGGTATTTCCAACGAGCTTCACTGCCTTTAAAACGGTGGCGCTATTGTTGCCCCTTGGCTGTCTGCTGCTGGGCGGTGGGGTTGTAGGAAAGGTTGACTCACGCTTGTTCTGGGCTGCACTGGTGTTCTCGTTCATTGGACTTGGCTGGTCTGTTTACGGCACTCTACTGGGCAATCCTGGCGCGCTACGTGTGCTCACTGTGATGGTGATTTATCCCACACTGTTCACGATACTCGCGATGCTCTATCAGGGGGACAGTAATGGGCTGGATCGCCTGATGGTTGCTGCGGGGTTGCTGATTGGGCTGATCGATTTGGGGTTCGTTGCAAGCGAAATCGCCTTGCCCGGCAATCAGCTAGGGGCGGGGTTGCGGGCGCTGTACGGTGACGAGGCTGTCGTCGATTATGGTGCCGGCTATTTGAAGTTCACACTGCCCAATGTTTCCAGTGTTATTTTTCTGCTGTCGTTCATGCTGTGCAGAGTCATTTGTCAGCGTGTCAGCCTTGTTGGGCTGGTCACATTTGTCGGATTGGTGCTGGTTGTCCTGCTTTCCGGGCGGCGTGTCATTCTGGTCACAGCAGTACTAGGGCCAATCATTGCGTATTGTATGACCTGGGCGGCTCCCGGAGGGCGCGGGCTAGCGGTATTCAAGGTCAGCCTGTTCGCCGGGGTAGCCATAGCGCTCGCAGTATTTGCCTACTCACTTTGGCCCGATTACATCTATGAACGGGTTTCGTCAATTTTTGATTTTGGTGGTGACGCTAGCAATTCGGAGCGCGCGACTCAGTTTGCTTCATTGGTAGACGGGATTCTTGCTCATCCGTTCTGGGGATCAGGGGCCGGCGCTGTAGCCAGCTATATCCGTTCCGAAGAAATGCCGTGGGCGTATGAGCTGTTTTATGTATCGCTCATCTTTCAATATGGGTTTTTGGGTTTTTCAATCTATGCAGCGGGTGTGCTCTTCCTGATGGTTTTCCTGGCTCGGGAGGTTCGTCGCAAAGGGCGCGAAAGCTTCGAGTTTTACTATCTTTGCGGACTGATTTCGTTTTTGTTGGCGACGGCAACCAACCCCTATTTGGCAAAATTCGATTACATGTGGGTCTTGTTCGTGCCTGTGGCTTTGTTGAATCACCGGTTGATAAAAAGCTTCAACAGGAATTTTGCATATGGACATTGATGTAGTTATTGTTAACTGGAACTCGGGCACGCAGATTCGTGACTGTATCGACTCGCTGCAGGCTAGTATCGCCAAGGGCCAAGTGCAGGTGATCGTGGTGGACAATGGCTCCACTGATGGCTCCGACCTAGATTTGGAGCAGGAGGGGGTTAGTGTTTTGCGGACAGGCGCTAATCTTGGTTTTGCACGGGCCTGCAATTTGGGTGCTGCCCAAGGACGCTCTCCTTTCGTCCTGTTCCTCAACCCTGACGCCGCGGTGTATCCAGACACTCTGGATTACGTCTTGTCTTTCATGTGTGATTCACGCAATGCGTCTGTCGGCGTGTGTGGAGTCCAGTTGGAAGAAGAGAGTGGACACATCGCACGCAGCTGTACCCGCTTGCCGACAACAGGCAGTTTTCTTGTCCATGCACTGGGCCTGGATCGTTTTGTGCCGCGCCTGGGTTTTTTCATGGCTGAGTGGGCGCATGATACTGATCGATCCGTAGATCATGTGATCGGTGCGTTCTACCTGATTCGCCGTGAACTTTTTGACAAGCTCGCCGGCTTTGATGAACGCTTTTTTGTTTATCTTGAAGACTTGGACTTGTCGAAACGGGTCAAGGATGAAGGATATAGCATCGAATTTCTGACCAAGGTCAAGGCTTTCCACAAAGGTGGAGGTACATCAGACCAGGTCAAGGCTCGCAGACTTTTCTACTCACTGAGAAGCCGAATTCTATACGCGTACAAGCACCTCGGGCGGGCGTTCGGCACTTTGGTGTTATTGGCGACGATTTTGCCTGAGCCATTTCTGCGAGTTGTCCTAGCGATGTTTAAACGTAAGGGGGCTGGGGAAACGCTGCAGGCTTATCGTCTGTTATTCAGTTGGCTGTGTGAGTGGTTTACTACGGGCAAGACACGATGAATGGCTTGGTTGATAACTCGGGTAAAGCCATGAAAAAAGTCCTTATCCTCAGCAAATATACACGAATGGGCGCCAGTAGCCGCTTGAGAATCTTGCAGTATCTCCCAGCGCTGCAAAGTAGCGGTCTTGAATTGGAAGTTAGCGCTTTCTTTGGCGAGGATTACCTTAATGAGCTTTATACCTCGTCCAAACGCTCACCCTTGAAATTGTTACGTTATTACCTGAAGCGTTTGGCAGTGTTGCTACGTGCACGTAAATACGATGCGGTGTGGATTGAGAAGGAGCTGTTTCCATTCATTCCTGCAGTATTTGAGCGTTGGCTGAGGGCTATGGGTGGTCGATACCTGGTCGATTACGACGACGCTGTTTTTCATAACTATGACCTCTCTGCGAACCCCTGGGTCCGTCGATTGCTGGGTGGTAAAATTGACCAGGTCATGCGTGCCTCAGGCATCGTCGTAGCCGGCAATGAGTACTTAGCGGACCGGGCAAGGTACGCCGGAGCCAAGTGCGTTGAGATCATTCCGACCGTGGTCGATCATCACCGCTATAGGGTAATCAGCCGACCTGAAAGACAGCAGTTGGTGATCGGGTGGATCGGCTCGCCTTCCACCCAGAAGTATGTCGTCAGCATTCACTCGGCATTGCTGGATGCCTGTACTCGATACGGTGCCAAGCTCATGTTGGTCGGGGCAACCCCGAATATCGCCGATCAGTTGCCCGGGGTAGAAGTTGAAACGCTTCCATGGACTGAGGATAGCGAGGCTAGGCTGATTGAGCAGATGGACATCGGCATCATGCCGCTGATAGATGGCCCGTGGGAAAAAGGCAAATGCGGGTACAAGCTTATCCAGTACATGGCTTCTGGAGTACCTGTAGTCGCTTCACCGGTCGGGGTCAACGTCGAGATCGTGGCCGACAATCAATGTGGTTTGCTTGCCAGTGAGTCCGCAGAGTGGCTGGTCGCGTTGTCCAAATTGCTGTCTGATCGGGAAGAGCGTACTCGTCTGGGTTTGGCTGGCAGGCATGCGGTCGAATCCAGATATTCGCTACAGGCGCAGGCGCCGGTTCTCGAAAAACTCCTGAAAAGCCTTACAGGCTCATGAGCTTGCAACGCTGAATTCACAAGGTGCGCGTCAATGTGTGGAATTGCTGGATTTTTTAGCCCTGGATTGCCGGATGCATCGGTGCTCATTGGGCGAATGACAACTGAAATTACCCACCGAGGGCCTGATGATGCCGGCCACTGGATGGACGAATCGGTCGGTCTTGCTCTGGGTCATCGGCGCTTGGCAATTCTCGATTTGTCGCCGGCCGGCCACCAGCCCATGGCATCCGCCTGCTCCCGTTTCATCATTGTGTACAACGGCGAAATTTATAACCACCTGGATCTACGTTCCAAGCTTGAGGCGCAGGGATGTGCGCCTGCATGGCGAGGTCACTCTGACACTGAAACGCTGCTGGCTGGTATTGCAGCGTGGGGGCTTGAAAAGACTCTGCAGCAGTCGGTTGGCATGTTTGCGATTGCACTTTGGGACCGACTGGAGCAAACGCTGAGCCTGGCGCGTGACCGATTTGGCGAAAAACCGTTGTATTACGGATGGCAGGGCAATAGCCTGCTGTTTGGCTCCGAGCTGAAAGCCTTGAAATACCACCCGGCGGCGACCAGGGAGGTTGACCGGGATGCATTGACATTGCTTTTACGGCACAATTGCATTCCCGCACCTTATAGCATCTACAAGGGCATCCATAAGCTGCGTGCGGGTTACTGTGTCAAGTTTCCACTCGGCCAGCCCGACGCAGCTCGTCAGGCCCAGCCCACCGCGTACTGGTCGCTCAACGAGGTGGTTGAGCAGGGCTTAAGTAATCCTTTCCTGGGGACGTTTGAAGAAGCCACCGATCTGCTTGAGCGGCAGTTGTCGGCGACGGTTGGCGAACAAATGTTGTCTGATGTGCCTTTGGGGGCATTTCTTAGCGGTGGGGTAGACAGCAGCTCGATCGTCGCACTGATGCAGGCGCAGAGCCGTCAGCCAGTGCGTACGTTCACGATCGGGTTTGGTGAAGCCGCCTACAACGAGGCCGGCTATGCCAAGGAAGTCGCGCGTCATCTAGGTACTGATCATACCGAACTGTATGTAACCCCCAGCGATGCCCAGGCGGTGATTCCGAAGCTTGCCTCTATCTACTGCGAACCGTTCAGCGATAGCTCGCAAATTCCGACTTTTCTAGTCAGCCAATTGGCCAGCACCCATGTCAGGGTAGCCTTGAGCGGTGATGGTGGTGACGAACTGTTTGGTGGTTACAATCGCTACCTGATGGGTAACAAAGTTTGGAGCAGGTTGTCGCGGCTGCCAACGATTGCCCGTAAAGGCGCTTCGCTGGCTTTACGATCGTTGTCGCCAGCGATGTGGGACCAGGTTTACGGAGTACTCAAACCCGCTATTCCGGCGCGCCTTCAGATTGCTACTCCGGGCGATAAAGCGCACAAGCTGGCGGGATTGCTCGGTTTGGCGGACCAGCGAGAGTTTTTCCGCACCTTGACCAGTCATTGGCAGGACCCTGCCAGCCTGATCATCGGGGCCACAGAACCCGAAACGTTGCTCAGTGCCAACGCACATTGGCCGACCACCGATCATTTTGCACATACGATGATGGCAATGGATGCTCAGACGTACATGACCGATGACATCCTGGTCAAAGTCGATCGAGCCGCCATGGCGGTGAGCCTTGAAAGCCGAGTTCCAATGCTTGATCCGCGAGTGGTTGAGATGGCGTGGACGTTGCCACTCGAATACAAGATTCATGACGGGCAGGGCAAGCGAGTGCTGCGCGAGGTACTTTACCGGCATGTGCCTCGCGAGCTGATCGAGCGGCCCAAACAAGGCTTCGGTCTGCCTCTGGATTCGTGGCTCAGAGGCCCTTTGCGCGATTGGGCTGCTGCGCAACTTGACCCTTCTCGGCTGCGACAAGAGGGTATTTTCCGCCCCGAACCGATTATTCAGATGTGGAACGAGCACTTGAGTGGTCGCCGTAACTGGCAGCATCACCTGTGGAATGTCCTCATGTTCCAGGCTTGGTATGCAGAGCATTAAAATGCAGAAGTTCCTATTGATCGCGAGTCACCCAGAATCACTATTGAATTTTCGTGGGCCGCTGCTTGATGCGTTGAAGGCCAGTGGCCTGCAAGTTCATGTGGCAGCACCGGACCTGGATGCTGACAGCAAGGTGCGGGCAGCGCTAGAGGCGAAGGGCGTGACTGTTCATGATATCGGTTTGCAGCGTGTGGGCTTGAACCCCTTGGCGGACCTTCGCTCACTGACGCAACTGTGGCGACTGATGCGCCGGATCCGTCCATCCTATGTGATGGGCTACACCGTAAAACCAGTGGTCTACGGAGCGATGGCGAGTTGGCTTGCGAGGGTCCCGCGTCGCTTCGCGCTGATCACCGGGCTGGGCTACGCCTTTCAGCAGCCCGAGCAAGAAGGTAAGCGGGGTATCGTGCGCCGGGTTGTGCAGTCCCTCTACGCAGTAGCTTTGCGTTGTACGCATAAAGTGTTCTTTCAGAACCCGGACGACGAAGCATTGTTTCGGTCGTTGAATCTTCTGCCGGAGCGAGTGCCATCGTGCGTGGTCAATGGCTCTGGTGTAGATGTAGGGTCGTTCGCAGTGGCCCCATTACCGCAGACGCCGCGCTTTCTGCTGATCGCCAGACTGTTGGGTGACAAAGGTGTGCGTGAGTACGCTGCTGCGGCACAGAAACTGCGTCAATTGCATCCGCAAACAAGCTTTGCGCTGGTTGGTTGGATCGATGACAACCCTGATGCCATTTCACAGCATGAACTGGATCGTTGGATCGCTGAAGGTTCCGTGCAGTATTTAGGGCGTTTGAGCGACGTCCGCCCTGCAATCGAAGACTCTAGCATCTACGTCTTGCCATCGTATCGAGAAGGCACTCCACGGACGGTGCTCGAGGCCATGGCGATGGGGCGACCCATCATAACCACGGATGCACCCGGGTGTCGCGAAACGGTCGTGCCAGAAGAAAACGGCATACTGGTCGCTGTGAAAAGCGTCGAGCAACTGGTCGAGGCGATGACTCGGTTCGTGGTTGAGCCCGACCTGGCATCGCGTATGGGGCGACGGTCAAGGGAGATTGCTGAGCAGCGATATGACGTACACTCAGTAAATGCAGTCATGCTTGCTGAAATGGGTGTTGTGACTCCATGAAAAGTCTGCTGAGCAAGGCCTGTGCGCACAATTTACTAGCTGGACCATTGCGCGCGAACTGAAGCCTGCATCAAATATTTCTTTATTCTGCTGGTCAGCCACCTTCGGGTGGGATGGCCGTTTTTCTGTCCGGTAAACAGGTGCATATTGTGTTGAATACTCCTTTCTCGCCTTGGCCCTCATTCTCGGCACTCGAAGCTGATGCGGTGCGGGATGTCCTGTTATCCAACCGCGTAAACTACTGGACCGGGGAAATCGGGCGAAAATTCGAGCAAGACTTTGCAGCATATGTGCAGTGCGCGCACGCTGTTGCAGTGACTAATGGCACTGTAGCGCTCGACTTGGCCCTTAATGCCTTGGGTATCGGCCCGGGTGATGAGGTGGTAGTGACCCCTCGTACCTTCCTGGCGTCGGTCTCCAGCATCGTTAATGCCGGAGCGACCCCTGTGTTTGCGGAGGTTGACCGGGACTCGCAAAATATTACGGCAGACACCATCAGCAAAGTGCTGAGCCCTCGTACCCGTGCGGTGATCTGTGTGCACCTGGCTGGTTGGCCATGTGACATGGACCCGATCATGGCACTTGCCGCATCTCACGACCTGAAGGTGATCGAAGATTGTGCCCAGGCGCACGGCGCACGTTATAAAGGTCGCTCAGTGGGTTCCATTGGCCATATAGGCGCTTGGTCCTTCTGCCAGGACAAGATCATGTCCACGGGCGGGGAGGGTGGAATGGTTACCACCAATGACCCCGAGCTTTGGAAAACCATGTGGGCGTACAAGGATCACGGCAAAAGCTGGGATGCCGTGTACGAGCGTCAGCACGCGCCAGGGTTTCGCTGGTTGCATGAGAGTTTCGGCACCAACTGGCGGATGATGGAAATGCAGGCAGCAATCGGTGCGATTCAGTTGGGGCTAATGCCCGCGTGGCATACAAGCCGCCTGCATAATGCTGGCCAGATCTGGGCATGCGCTGCTGAACTACCAGGATTGAGGGTGCCGGCCGTGCCTGCAGACTGCGAGCATGCTGCTTACAAATGCTATGTTTTTATCGAACCGCAGCAGCTTGCGCCAGGTTGGGATCGTGACCGAATCTTGCGCGAAATTTCCCAGCGCGGTGTACCGGCGTTTTCCGGATCGTGTTCTGAAGTTTACTTAGAGAAAGCGTTTGACGGCACAGGTTGGCGCCCGGAGCATCGCTTGGCGATCGCTCAGGAGCTTGGCGAAACCAGCCTGATGTTTCTTGTGCACCCAACGCTCACCGATTCTGAGATACGCAGAACGTGTGAGGTACTACGAGATGTTATGGGGCAGGCGACCGTGTGAGACAGTGGCGCACAGCGTGTCGGAGTCAATGTGTGCAGTCAGCGCTCGCGAGCGCCGGCGCAGTTGCAGTGCGTGGCAGCAAGATTTGCTAAATAGGGCAATTGGATGAAGGCTACATCTCTGGCAGTACCAGAAGTGATTCTGTTTGAACCACAAGTTTTTGGCGATGCGCGAGGGTTTTTCCTCGAAAGTTTCAATCAGACGGTATTTGAAAAAGCGGTCGGCAGGACAGTCAGTTTTGTCCAGGACAACCATTCAAAATCGACTCGGCATGTACTGCGTGGATTGCATTACCAGTTGAGCCAAACGCAAGGGAAACTGGTGCGAGTGGTGTCTGGTGAGGTTTTCGATGTCGCTGTGGATCTACGACGCTCGTCGCCAACTTTTGGCCAATGGGTAGGCGCTTTGTTGACCGAGCAAAACAAACATCAGCTGTGGATACCAGAGGGCTTTGCTCATGGGTTCGTAGTTTTGTCCGAGTATGCCGATTTTTTGTACAAGACCACCGATTACTATTCGCCAGCATCCGAACGGTGCCTCGCCTGGAATGATCCGGACATCGGCATTGAGTGGCCGATTGATGGCCTGCCTGAGCTTTCGGAAAAAGATCAATCAGGAAGCCCTTTGCACGCAGCAGAGTGTTTCGATTAATAGCGCGGGAGTGCAACAAGATTATGGTCAAGCGCGCAGTCGATATATTCGCTTCGTTGTTCGGTCTCATACTATTAAGCCCAATAATTCTCATACTCTCGCTGTGCATTCGGCGCAAATTGGGCGCGCCGGTGCTGTTTCGTCAAATTCGCCCGGGGATGAACGGTAAACCGTTCGAAATGGTTAAGTTTCGCACCATGCGTGACGCGCTGGATGCGCAGGGTGTGCCACTGCCCGACGACAAGCGTATGACGCCTTTTGGCAGTTTTTTGCGCGCTTCGAGCCTGGATGAACTACCTGAGTTGTGGAATGTGCTCAAGGGTGACATGAGCCTGGTAGGGCCCAGGCCGTTGCTGATGGAGTATCTGCCACTTTACAGCCAGGAGCAGTATCGCCGTCACGAAGTTCGCCCAGGTGTTACGGGGTGGGCGCAGATCAATGGCCGCAATGCGCTGTCGTGGGAAGACAAGTTCAAGCTTGATGTGTGGTACATCGACAACCGCTCGATAATGCTTGATTTCAAGATACTGCTGTTGACCGTCAAGAAGGTCCTGGTACGCGACGGTATCTCGGCTGAGGGAGAAGTCACCATGTCTAAATTTACCGGTTCGCCTAAATGACTTCCTTGGCAATCCTTGGGGCGAGCGGCCATGGCAAGGTGGTGGCTGATGTAGCCGAGCTGTGCGGTTGGCAGAGCATCGATTTTTATGATGACGCTTGGCCCAGCCTGCAACGAAATGGTGCTTGGCCTGTTGTCGGAGGCACTGCTCAACTGCACGAGAGGCTTGGTCAATACCAAGGCGTGATGGTTGCCATCGGCAACAATGCCGTGCGTGCAAAAAAGCTGCAAGAGTTACGAAAGCTGGGAGCGAGCCTGCCGGTGTTGGTGCACCCGGGCGCAGTGGTTAGTCGTCATTCATCGCTGGGTAGTGGTACGGTGGTGTTTGCGGGGGCAGTGGTGAATGCTTTCGCCATTGTGGGTGCAGGGGGCATCATCAATACGGGGTGTAGTGTCGATCATGACTGCTGTATTGGCGATTACGTGCACATAAGCCCCGGTGCGCGCCTGGCGGGTGGTGTCGTAGTCGGAGAGTGCAGTTGGATAGGTATTGGAGCCGTGGTTAGGCAAACGCTTAAGGTTGGCAGCCGTACGACAGTGGGGGCAGGAGCTGCCGTGGTTTGCAATGTACCCGATGACTCAACCGTGATTGGTGTGCCGGCGCGGCCTTTTGTTCAGTCGTGAAGCATCGTTGACGTCATCTTGTCTTGGAGAAGCACTTGAGTGTTTATGGATAAGCTGAATGCAAGACTGCAGGCACTGCGTTTTTTGAGAAGATCATAACAATGAACTGCAAGGTTTTTCTCACAGGTGCCAGCGGTTTCGTCGGTGGAGGGGTGCTGCGGCGCCTTGTTGCCGACGGGGTTCCGGTGGTTGCCGCTGTAAGGCACGAAAATATGACGTTGCCGCCTTCTGTGCGTGGCATTGCGTTCGAGTCGTTTGAGCACGATAACGACTGGAGTGGCCTGCTTGCCGAATGCAAGGTCGTGATTCACGCAGCTGCGCGCGTTCATGTCATGAGCGACACCGAGAGCGATCCACTGGCAGCCTTTCGACGTGTCAATGTGGACGGAACACTGGCACTGGCTCGTCAAGCCATCATTGCCGGGGTCAAGCGATTTGTGTTCATCAGCTCGATCAAGGTAAATGGTGAAGGCACGTGTCGCTCAAAACCGTACTTCGCAGATGATGTCCCACAACCACAAGACCCTTATGGCCTCTCCAAGCTGGAGGCCGAAACTGCGCTGCTGGCATTGGCTCGTGAGTCGGGGCTTGAGGTGGTGATCGTGCGCCCAGTGCTGGTGTACGGGTCAGGCGTAAAGGCTAACTTCCTCACCATGATGCGCTGGCTCGACCGACGTTTACCGTTGCCTTTTGGCGCCATCGACAATCGAAGAAGCTTGGTGGCTTTGGAGAATCTGGTCGATTTGATTGTTACCTGTATCAACCATCCGGCAGCAGTCAACCAGATTTTCTTGGTCAGTGACGGTGAAGATCTGTCTACGACTGAATTGCTGCGGCGGATGGGAAGCGCTCTTGGTAAACCTGCACGCTTGCTGCCGGTGCCGGCCAGCTTGATATGTGCCGGTGCAGCTGTACTTGGCAAGGCCGGCTTGGCTCAGCGTTTGTGCGGGTCATTGCAGGTGGATATCAATAAAACCCGCGACTTGCTAGGCTGGCATCCACCGGTAGATTGCGAGGCTGCACTTCAGGCTGCCGCCAGACACTATCAAGGCAACGACAAGCAATGACGGTTTTGTGGTTTTCTCTTGCGATATTGGTGTTATCGCTACTGTTGACAGCTGGACTGCGCTGGTATGCGCGAGCATTCAGTATTATCGACATTCCCAATGCGCGCAGTTCACACACCGTACCCACCCCAAGGGGGGGGGGGTGGCAATCGTGCTGACGTTCTTGGGCAGCCTGCCATTGCTGGCGCTGGAAGCTGCGGAGGCTGCAGTGCCACTGGTAGAGATGGTTGCCATCGGCGGGGCTGGGGCGCTAATTGCGGTGATCGGTTTCATGGACGATCGCCGTCATATTGCGGCCCGGTGGCGCTTGCTTGGCCACTTCGCCGCTGCTGCCTGGATGTTGTACTGGCTAGATGGCCTGCCGCCACTTCAATTGTTCGGTTATGACCTTGACCTGGATTGGTTCGGTTGTTTACTTGCAGTTGTCTATTGTGTGTGGATGCTCAACCTGTACAACTTCATGGATGGCATCGACGGCATTGCGACCGTCGAAGCCGTCACAGCTTGCCTGTGCATGGTGTTGTTGTCGGTCCTCGCTGATGCGCCGCGTCTGATACCGCTGCCACTGCTGTTGGCCGCGGCCACGCTGGGCTTTATGTACTGGAACTTCCCGGCAGCTAAAATCTTCATGGGTGACGCCGGCAGCGGCTTCCTCGGTATTGTGCTGGCGGGCCTGTCGCTGCAGGCTGCCTGGGCATCGCCGCAGCTTTTCTGGTGCTGGCTGATCCTGCTGGGCGTGTTTGTGGTCGATGCCACCGTCACGCTCATGCGTCGCCTGCTGCGCGGTGAAAGAGTTTACGAGGCCCATCGCAGCCACGCCTACCAGTTCGCTACCCGACATTACGGCAAGCATCTGCCCGTGACACTCGCCGTAGCTGCGCTCAACCTGTTCTGGTTGCTGCCAGTCGCATTATGTGTGGTGGTGCTGGGCCTGGACGGTGTGTGGGGCGTGGCCATTGCCTATCTTCCATTAGTGTTTCTAGCTGTGCGTTGGCGTGCAGGTGAGCTCGAACACTAGCTAAAGTGTTAAGAAGAAGGCAGTAGTAATGTTACTTCGGAAAATTTTCAGAGGTTCTATGGATAAGCTGCGCTCAAGACTGCTAGGGCTGCCTCGGCGCCAGAAACGGCTCATTCAGGTAGCGACTGATGTCATTTTGGTTTGGTTCGCATTGTGGTTGGCGTTTGTTGTGCGCCTGGGTATCGATGACCTTGCCAACCCCGTCCTGGACCATACCTGGTTGTTCCTGATTGCACCGTCCATTTCGATCCCACTGTTCATTCGGTTCGGGCTCTACCGAGCAGTGATGCGCTACTTTGGCAATGACGCGTTGATCGCAATCATCAAGGCTGTAACGCTTTCTGCGCTGATCCTGGGCTTCATCATCTACTGGGCTGGCAACCACCAGAACGTGGTACCGCGCTCCATCACCTTCAACTACTGGTGGCTGAGCCTGATCATGGTCGGCGGCCTGCGTCTGGCCATGCGTCAGTATTTCCTCGGTGACTGGTTCGCCACCGCCGTGCAGCACGTACCATTCGCCAACCGTGACGATGGCTTGCCACGGGTTGCCGTGTACGGCGCCGGCTCTGCCGGCAACCAGCTGGTTACCGCCCTGCGCATGGGCAAGGCCATGCGCCCGGTAGCGTTCATCGACGACGATGCCAGCATCACTGATCGAGTCATCGCTGGCTTGCAGGTGTACCAGCCAGATCACCTGCAACGCATGATCGACGACACCGGCGCCGAAGAAATTCTGCTAGCGCTGCCCTCGGTCAGCCGCAGCCGTCGCCGCGAAATCCTCAACCTGCTCGAAGGCTATCCGCTGCATGTGCGCAGTGTGCCCGGCTTCATGGACTTGGCCAGCGGCCGGGTCAAGGTCGACGACATCCAGGAGGTGGACATCGCCGACCTGCTGGGCCGCGACGCGGTGCCTGCCCAAGGTGACCTGCTGCAGCACTGCATCATTGACCAGACCGTGATGGTAACCGGCGCTGGCGGCTCGATCGGCTCCGAGTTGTGCCGCCAGATCCTCGGGCAAACGCCGCGCACTCTGCTGTTGTTCGAGCACAGCGAATTCAACCTGTATACCATCGCTGGCGAGCTGGAGCAGCGTATCCTGCGAGAAGGCCTGGCCGTGCAGTTGATCCCTATCCTTGGCTCGGTCCGCGACCAGGCCAAGATGCTGGATGTGATGCGTGCCTGGCAGGTAGACACCGTCTATCACGCCGCCGCCTACAAGCATGTGCCCATTGTCGAGCACAACATTGCCGAGGGCCTGTCGAACAATGTGTTCGGCACCCTCTACACCGCCCAGGCGGCGCTGCAGGCTGGCGTGTCCAACTTCGTGCTGATTTCCACCGACAAGGCCGTGCGCCCCACCAATGTGATGGGCAGTACCAAGCGCTTGGCCGAAATGGTATTGCAGGCTCTGAGTAAAGAGCTGGCGCCCGTTCTGATGGGCGAAACCGGCAACGTGGCGCAGGTAAACAAAACCCGTTTCACCATGGTGCGTTTCGGCAACGTGCTGGGCTCGTCGGGCTCCGTGATCCCGCTGTTCCACACGCAAATCAAAAACGGTGGGCCGCTGACAGTTACCCACCCGAAAATCACTCGCTATTTCATGACTATTCCCGAGGCCGCGCAGTTGGTGATCCAGGCCGGTTCCATGGGGCAGGGCGGCGACGTGTTCGTGCTGGACATGGGCGAGCCGGTGAAGATTGTGGAACTGGCCGAAAAAATGATTCACCTGTCCGGCTTCAGTATTCGTTCCGAGCGCAACCCGTTGGGGGACATCGCCATCAACTTCACCGGCCTGCGCCCGGGCGAAAAACTGTACGAAGAGCTGTTGATCGGGGACAACGTGATTGCCACGCGCCACCCCATGATCATGAGCGCCAACGAAGACTTCCTGCCGTGGGATGTACTGAAGCAGCGCCTGGATGCGCTGCGCGCAGCAACGTCTGTCGATGACTTTGCCACCGTCCGCCAGCTGCTGCGTGACACTGTAAGCGGCTATGTGCCAGGCGCAGAAATTGTGGATTGGCTGTACCAGCGCCGGCGCCTGAAGCCCTGAACGCAGTACTGACAAATAGAACAGGCGTTGCCGGTAAAGGAACGCATACATGAACTTCAAACGCATTGAAGTTTGAAAGCGGGAATTGGGAAGAACTGAACGATGACTATTCTGGTAACTGGTGGTGCGGGCTTCATTGGCGCGAACTTCGTGTTGGACTGGCTGGCCGCTAGCGACGAGCCAGTGGTCAACCTCGACAAGCTTACCTATGCAGGCAACCTGCAAACCCTGAGCAGCCTGCAAGGCGACAAGCGTCACATTTTCGTACTCGGCGATATAGGTAACTCCGAGCTGGTAGCCCGTTTGCTGAAAGAGCACCAGCCACGCGCCATCGTCAATTTTGCCGCCGAGTCACACGTCGACCGCTCGATCCACGGCCCGGAAGACTTCATCGAAACCAACATCGTCGGCACCTTCCGCCTGCTGGAAGCCGTACGCGCCTACTGGGGGGGCCTGGATGAACAGGCGCGCAAGGCGTTCCGTTTCCTGCATGTGTCCACTGACGAAGTGTACGGTTCGCTGGCCGCTGGCGAACCGGCCTTCACCGAAACCCACCAGTACCAGCCCAATAGCCCATACTCGGCCAGCAAGGCCGCCAGCGACCACCTGGTGCGCTCGTACCACCACACCTACGGCCTACCGGTGCTGACCACCAACTGCTCGAACAACTACGGCCCTTACCACTTTCCGGAAAAACTCATCCCGCTGATGATCGTCAACGCCCTGGCTGGCAAACCGCTGCCGGTATACGGCGACGGCCAGCAGATTCGCGACTGGCTGTACGTCAAGGACCACTGCAGCGCCATCCGCCGCGTGCTGGAAGCCGGCACCACCGGCGAGGTTTACAACGTGGGCGGCTGGAACGAAAAGCCCAACCTGGAAATCGTCAACCGCGTGTGCGCCCTGCTGGACGAACTGCGCCCCCGCGCCGACGGCAAGCCTTACGCCGAGCAGATCACCTACGTGACCGACCGCCCCGGCCATGACCGCCGCTACGCCATCGACGCCCGCAAGCTCGAGCGCGAACTGGGCTGGAAGCCTGCCGAAACCTTCGAAACCGGCATTCGCAAGACCGTGGCCTGGTACCTCGAAAACCAGGACTGGGTGCAGAACGTGCAGTCCGGCAGCTACCGTGACTGGGTAGAGAAAAACTACGCAGGGCGCTCGGCATGAAGATTCTGCTACTGGGCAAGGACGGCCAGGTAGGTTGGGAGCTGCAACGCAGTCTGGCCCCGCTGGGCCAGGTGTTGGCGCTGAACTCCCGCAGCAAGGCACACTGCGGCGACCTGGCCAACCTGCCGGGCCTGGCCGAAACCGTGCGCGCCTACGCCCCTGACGTAATCGTCAACGCCGCCGCCTACACCGCTGTGGACAAGGCCGAAAGCGAGCGCGAGCAAGCGTTCAGGGTAAACGCCGAAGCCGTTGGCGTGCTGGCCCGCGCCGCCGCCGACTGCGGGGCACTGTTGGTGCATTACTCCACCGACTACGTATTCCCGGGGCAGGGCACCCAGGCCTGGCGCGAAGATGACGCTGTCGGCCCGCTGAATGCCTATGGCGAAAGCAAGCTGGCCGGCGAACAGGCCGTTCAGGCCGCCGGTTGCCAGCACCTGATCTTCCGCACCTGCTGGGTGTATGCCGCTCGCGGCAACAATTTCGCCAAGACCATGCTGCGCCTGGCTGCGGAACGCGACAGCCTGGGCGTTATCGACGACCAGCATGGCGCCCCGACCGGTGCCGAGCTAATTGCCGACATCACCGCCCACGCCATCACCGCCACCCGCCGCAACCCGGCCCTGAGAGGCCTCTATCATCTGGCCGCCAGCGGTGAAACCACCTGGTGTGGCTACGCCAGTTACGTGCTGGAGCAAGCGAACGCTCTGGGCGTGCCATTGAAAGCCCGTGCCGAACAGGTCAACCCGTTGACCACCGATGCCTACCCGACCCCGGCCAAGCGGCCGGCGAACTCGCGTCTTGACACCCATAAACTGCAGCAAGCCTTTGCCCTGACCTTGCCAGACTGGCGCCTGGGTGTGGCTCGCATGCTCACTGAAATACACGAGAAATGACCACTATGAAGCGTAAAGGCATCATTCTGGCGGGCGGGTCGGGTACTCGCCTGCACCCGGCGACCCTGGCAATTTCCAAGCAGCTGCTGCCGGTGTATGACAAACCGATGATCTACTACCCGCTGACCACCCTGATGCTGGCGGGCATTCAAGACATCCTAATCATATCCACCCCGCAAGACACCCCGCGTTTCGAGCAATTGCTGGGTGATGGCCACCGTTGGGGTATCAATATTACCTACGCCATACAGGCCTCCCCGGATGGCCTTGCCCAGGCGTTTTTGATTGGCGAGGACTTCATCGGCAACGATTTGTCCGCGCTGGTGCTGGGCGACAACATCTACTACGGCCATGACTTCCAGCAGTTACTGCGCAATGCCATGGGCCGCGGCGACGGCGCCAGCGTGTTCGCCTACCATGTGCAGGATCCCGAGCGTTATGGCGTGGTGGAGTTCGATGGCAAGGGCAAGGCCATAAGCCTGGAAGAGAAGCCGGCCAACCCCAAGTCTAATTACGCCGTGACCGGGTTGTACTTCTATGACAAGGACGTGGTCGAGATAGCCAAGGGCATCAAGCCGTCTGCCCGTGGCGAGCTGGAAATTACCGATTTGAACCGGGTGTACCTGGAGCAGTGCCGGTTGTCGGTGGAGATCATGGGACGTGGTTATGCCTGGCTAGATACCGGCACCCATGACTCGCTGCTGGAGGCTAGCGGGTATATCGCGACCGTTGAGCGGCGGCAGGGGTTGAAGGTAGCTTGCCCGGAAGAAGTGGCATACAGGCAGGGGTGGATTGGGGCGGAGCAGCTGTTGAAGCTGGCTGAGCCGCTGGCCAAGAATGGGTATGGGCAGTATCTGAAAGGGTTGCTGCAGGATAAGATTTTTTAACAGGCTCAATCTGCCTTGGTCGTTCGGGGGCAGGAAACTGCCCTCGGGTAACCCTGAGGCTTTAGGTAAACGTTCATTCGCTTTACATGCCTATGCTGCCGCTGTGCGGCGTGCACGGCAACGAACCTTTGTAGGACCATGCTGCGGGGCCCAGAGTCTCCCGCTACAAACTCATGCCGATAGGTCAACCTGTTCCCAACACTGCCTGTCCGGTCCTCGGGTGTGGCTCGCAAGATGACGGAAATCCAGGAGAAATGGCCATCGCCAAGTGGTTAGGCGGCATCCGGCAATCGACTCAGGATGCCCGTCCGCGGCATTGGCCGCCTCCAGGCAACTCCTACCGCTATTGCTACGAGCCGATGACGACTAGTGCGGAGAGTCGTTTTTCGAGTAGCTCAGTACACCACCATTGAGGTCAAGCACGTCACGGCGAGTGGCACCCTATTTGCTAGATTAAACTCAAGGCTGTGGGATGAATGTCTTTTTGGTTCGAATTCGGCATGGATTCAATCCGTCGCATTTTTTATGACTATAAACTCGGTGCTGGTTCTGTTTTTTAAAGAAAATTTTATCTGGAACGCAAGAATTTCACGAGATATTCAGAAACTGATGCGAATGTGCTATCCTTCCTCGCGATTTTGTGCAATGGCTTTTTGATGGCACTCAAGTTTAGTTAGGGTATCTGCGGAAGCAGTTGTCATTTCAGGGAAGACAAGCGTGGCGGTGCTCACTCAACCCCCTGGCGTTCACACGCCGGACAGGCTCCTATTCGCTCAGGAATTAAGCATTCCTGAGCTTGCGCGTGTGGCGATCCTCATGTGCACCTATAACGGTGCCAATTTCCTGTCTCAGCAGCTGGATTCTTTCGAGCGGCAAACCTATCGAAACTGGGTCCTCCATGTGTCGGATGATGCCTCGCAGGACGGTACGCTCGAGGTACTCAAAGGGTACGTGGAGTCGTGGGGCTCGCACCGCATCAAAATAGTGAGCGGTCCCCAAGCCGGCTTTGTGCGTAATTTCCTTTCGCTGACCTGCAGGGCTGACATCGATGCGGATTATTTCGCGTGGTCGGACCAAGATGACGTTTGGTGCCCAAGCAAGCTCCAGGCGGCTGTAGAGTGGCTTTCGAGTGTGCCTGCCGACCAGCCTGCCCTTTATTGTGGCCGCACCCTGCTGATTTGTGACGGGGGAATCCATCGCGGGTTATCGCCAAATTTTGCCTCGCCACCGCATTTCAAAAATGCACTGGTACAGAGTATCAGCGGAGGCAACACCATGGTCTTCAACAAGGCCGCGCGTGCCTTGATCATGGAAGCCGGTGCTGAATTGACCGTGCCCTCCCACGACTGGTGGTGCTATCAGCTGATCACTGGTGCGTCTGGCGCCGTTCGCTACGACCCTGAACCCCGGGTTTTTTACCGGCAGCATGCCGACAATGTCATCGGCAGCAACTCTGACTGGTGCGCCCGCCTGCGACGCCTGGTCATGGTATTCCAAGGGCGTTTCTATGAGTGGAATGCCCAGAATATCCGTGCCTTGGAGAGCATGAGTCACCGGTTGAGCAAAGATCACCGCAAGACCCTCAAGCTGTTCAAGACAGCCCGAAAACGAAGCCTGCCTGTGCGCGTCTACAAAGTGCTCAAAGCAGGCCTGCATCGTCAGACCCTCCTTGGCAACCTTGGGTTGCTGCTCGCGACAATACTGAAAAAGATCTGATCAAATGACTATTCTGGTAACTGGTGGCGCCGGCTTCATCGGCGCCAACTTCGTGCTTGACTGGGTTGGCCAGTCGGGTGAAACCGTCATCAACCTGGACAAGCTGACCTATGCCGGGAACCTGGAGAATCTCTCCACCCTGGAAGGTAACCCGCAGCATGTGTTTGTGTATGGCGACATCGCTGACAGCCAACTGGTCGGGCAGCTGCTTGCCGAGCATCGCCCTCGTGCCATCATCAATTTTGCTGCAGAATCGCATGTTGATCGCTCCATCCATGGGCCGGAAGATTTCATCCAGACCAATATCGTTGGCACCTTCCGCTTGCTAGAGGCCGTTCGTGCTTACTGGAATGGGTTGGAAGGTGATGAGCAGCAAAAGTTCCGCTTCCTTCACGTATCTACCGACGAAGTGTACGGTTCGCTGGCTGGCGATGCGCCAGCTTTCACCGAAAAGCACCAGTACGAACCGAACAGCCCTTACTCCGCGAGTAAGGCAGCCAGCGACCACTTGGTGCGCGCGTACCACCATACCTATGGCCTGCCAGTACTGACCACCAACTGCTCGAATAACTACGGCCCGTATCATTTCCCTGAGAAGCTGATCCCGCTGATGATCGTCAATGCCCTGGCAGGCAAGGCCTTGCCGGTATACGGCGATGGCCAGCAGATTCGTGACTGGCTGTATGTGAAAGACCACTGCAGCGCCATTCGTCGCGTGCTCGAGGCAGGTGCCGTAGGCGAGGTTTACAACGTTGGCGGTTGGAACGAAAAGCCGAACCTGGAAATCGTCAATCGTGTTTGTGCCTTGCTGGACGAGTTTCGTCCACGTGCCGACGGCAAGCTCTACAGCGAACAGATCGCCTATGTTACCGACCGCCCTGGGCACGACCGCCGGTATGCGATCGATGCTCGCAAGCTGGAGCGTGAGCTGGGTTGGAAGCCTGCCGAAACATTTGAAACGGGCATTCGCAAGACCGTCCAGTGGTACCTGGAAAACCAACCGTGGGTCGAAAGCGTCCTGTCCGGTAACTACCGTGATTGGGTCGAGAAGAACTACGCCGAGCGCCGCGCATGAAAATTCTTCTGTTGGGCAAGAATGGACAAGTGGGCTGGGAGCTGCAGCGCAGCCTCGCCCCCTTGGGCGAGCTGCTTGCCCTGGATTCGCGTAGCGTTGATTTCTGCGGTGACCTGGGCAACCTCGAAGGGCTCAAGGACACGCTGGCGCGTTATGCCCCCGACGTTATCGTTAATGCCGCCGCCTACACCGCAGTGGACAAGGCCGAATCCGAGCCGAGCCAGGCACACCTGGTCAACGCCGAGGCTGTAGCTGTACTGGCTGAGGCCGCGGCAAGCAGTGGCGCGTTGCTGGTGCATTACTCCACCGATTACGTATTCCCTGGCGACGGTACGCAGGCCTGGCGCGAGACTGACGGTGTTGGCCCGCTGAACGTCTACGGCGTAAGCAAGCTGGCCGGGGAGCAGGCAATTCAGGCATCGGGCTGCCGCCACCTGGTCTTCCGCACTTGCTGGGTGTACGCAGCCCGCGGCAACAACTTCGCGAAAACCATGCTGCGACTGGCGCGTGAGCGCGACACCTTGGGCGTGATCGATGACCAGTTTGGTGCACCTACAGGGGCCGAACTGATCGCCGACGTGACGGCGCATGCCATTCCGGCTGCGCGGGAAAACCCCAGGCTGGACGGTATCTACCACCTGGCAGCGGGCGGTGAAACCACATGGTGCGGTTACGCGCGCTATGTCATCAACCTGGCTGCTGCCGCTGGTCTGGAGCTTAAAGTCTCTGCCGAGGCAGTCAATGCACTCACAACAGATGCCTACCCTACGCCAGCCAAACGCCCGGCCAACTCCCGCCTGAATACTGAAAAACTGCAGAAAGCCTTCCAGCTGAATCTCCCGTCCTGGGAATACGGTGTGGCACGGATGCTGACAGAAATCATAGAGAAGCAATGATGAGTAAACGTAAAGGGATTATCCTGGCCGGTGGCTCCGGCACCCGTCTTCACCCAGCAACGCTGTCCATCTCCAAGCAGTTGTTGCCGGTGTACGACAAGCCGATGATCTACTACCCGCTGACTACGCTAATGCTGGCGGGTATTCGCGACATTTTGATCATCTCCACCCCGCAAGACACCCCGCGCTTTGAACAGCTGCTGGGGGATGGTGCGCGTTGGGGGGTGAACATCCAGTATGCAGTCCAGCCTTCGCCGGACGGCCTGGCCCAAGCTTTCATCATTGGCGAGCAATTCATCGGTAATGATCTGTCGGCATTGGTGTTGGGCGACAACATTTTCTACGGGCACCACTTCAACGAACTGTTGCATAGCGCAACAGACCGTGACCATGGTGCAACCGTGTTTGCCTATCACGTCAACGACCCTGAGCGTTACGGTGTGGTCGAGTTCAACGACCAGGGCAAAGCTGTCAGCTTGGAAGAGAAGCCGCTGCAGCCGAAGTCGAACTACGCGGTCACCGGCCTGTATTTCTATGACCAGCAAGTGGTTGAGATTGCAAAGAGCATTCAGCCTTCGCCACGCGGCGAGTTGGAGATCACTGATCTCAATCGCATCTACATGGAGCAGGGTAGCCTGTCTGTTGAGATCATGGGTCGGGGCTATGCATGGCTCGACACCGGCACCCACGACTCGCTGCTCGAGGCAAGCCACTACATCGCAACCATCGAGCACCGCCAGGGCCTTAAGGTTGCGTGTCCTGAAGAAGTTGCTTTCCGCCAGCAATGGATCACTGCAGAACAGCTGGAAAAACTGGCTGCGCCGCTGGCCAAGAACGGTTATGGCCAATACCTGAAACGCCTGCTGCAGGAAAAAATTTACTAATGAAAGCTACTCCTTTGGCAATTCCCGAAGTCATTTTGTTTGAGCCTCGGGTTTTCGGTGATGACCGTGGCTTCTTCTTCGAAAGCTTCAACCAGAAGGTTTTTGATGAAGTGGTAGGCCGCGAAGTCAATTTTGTGCAGGACAACCATTCCCGCTCTGCCAAGGGCGTATTGCGCGGGCTGCACTACCAGCTGCAGCAAGCGCAGGGCAAGTTGGTGCGTGTGGTCCAGGGTGAAGTGTTCGACGTTGCTGTAGATGTCCGTCGTGATTCGCCCACCTTTGGCAAATGGGTGGGGGCGCACCTGTCCGCAGAAAACAAGCATCAGCTGTGGGTGCCGGAAGGATTCGCGCACGGCTTTGTCGTCCTCTCGGAAGCGGCAGAGTTCCTGTACAAAACCACCGACTTCTACGCCCCAGCGCACGAGCGCTGCATCATCTGGAACGACCCGGATATCGGAATTGACTGGCCGATAGACTTTGAACCACAGCTTTCGGCGAAAGACCTGCTTGGCAAGCGGTTGGCCGAGGTTGATGTGTACGAGAATTACAGCAAATAAAACCACGGTAGCGATCGACGAGACGCAGGGCTAATGCCCTGCGTTTTGCGCATTGGAACTTATGACTCAGATAGAAAACCTCGCACCCGCACAGGCATTTGAATTGGCGCTCGCGTTGATGCGGCAAAAACGCTGGGTGGAGGCGGCTACGTTATGGCAGGCCTTCCGCGAGCAGTATAAAGGCCACGCTACGCCATGGTTGCAAGGCGCTATTTGCTGCTTCAAGCAAGAGCAGTATGAACAAGCGGGCGAGCTTCTCGAGTTTAGTCGACACCGTTTCGATAAGCACGTCTCCACCTGGTTGATCAGTGCAGACTGGGCCCAGGTGCAAGGCGAGGCGGCGCTCGAAGCGCAGCTGCTGGGGCAAGGTCGTGCGGTGCTGGGTGACCGTTGGGAGTTGCTGTGCCGTACCGCCGCGTTGGCAATGCGCAACGGTGACGTTACTGCCGCGAAGGCGCACAACCTCACTGCTCGCAATGTGGCCTCTGATCAAGTTGAGCCGCTGATCCAAGCTGCGGAAATCGCCGAAAAGCTAGAACAGTGGGAAGAAGTCGCTGAGTATTGGAATGCTGTAGTTGCTTTGAAGCCAGCACACCCCCAGGCCTATCAAAAGCTTTCGCAGGCCTATGAGCGGGCAGGGCAACACGCATTGGCGCGGCGATATCGGTTGGCAATGCAATACGGTGCCGAAATATTAAATGCGCCGGTGTCTGCTGTTAAAGATGAAGTAAAAAAAGCCAAAGGCACGACATCTTCGGTTATGCACTTTGCTAATTTGGTGGTAACCAAGGCCATTTTGAACCTGAAGTCTGAGTCGTCGCGCACCCATCTTAATTACGCCTGGGTGGTGCTGGAACCTCTGCTGCACCTCGTTATTTATTATTTCCTGTTCGGTAGGGTGTTGAATGCAGGGGTCGAGAATTATGGCCTGTTCCTGCTCTGCGGTTTAGTGCCCTGGATGTGGTTCACCAAAGCGGTGTCGACCAGTGCGACCAGCATATTGGGTGGCCAGTCACTGATGCTGAACAGTAACGTTCAGCCCGCCTTTTTTCCGCTTGTCAATATTGTGCAGTCGACGTTCAAGCAGTTGCCAGCCATGCTATTGCTGATCGTTCTACGCTTTGTAGCTGACGATGACAGTTTGAGCTTGAGCCTTATTTATTTCCCGCTAATCGTAGTGCTGCAGTTCCTGCTGACCATCGTGCTGGGTATGCTGCTTGCGGCGCTTGTTTCAATCGTTCGCGATATTGCCAACATCGTTGGGACAGGCTTGACCCTGCTGATGATCCTTTCAGGGGTGATCTATAACTATCAATCCCTGCCGGGCAGGGTGGCAGAATGGGTTCAATACAACCCGCTGGCAGTTATCATTGCTGCTTATCGCCAAGTTATACTGCAGGGTGCCTCTCCTGAAATTAAAGGGTTGCTTTATGTCTTTGCAGTGAGCCTTGCGTTGGGTGCAGTCAATTACGTTATTTACAAGCTCCAGCGGAAAAAGTTTGTAAGGCGGGGCATGGCATGAAGTCTGATGTAGTCCTTTCGCTGCGTAACGTAGGCGTACGGTTCAAACTCAATGGTAAGCGAGGGTTTCATGAGCCCTTGAAAGGCATTGACCTGGATATCAAGGCTGGCGAAACTCTCGGCATTCTTGGCAGGAATGGCGCAGGAAAATCGACGTTATTGAAAGTCCTGTCAGGCGCTTTGACGCCTGATTCGGGTGAAATTCTCAACCATGGCGCCTCGGTGGCGCTGTTGGCACTGCAGGCCGGTTTCGACAGCAATCTCACTGGCCGCGATAACGCAATTTTTGGTGGCATGCTGTTGGGGCATCCCAAAAAGCGGGTTGTCGAGCGGGTTGAGGAAATCAAAGCATATTCTGAGCTTGGCGACTATTTTGAAGAGCCGGTAAGAAACTACTCCACGGGTATGGCCTCTCGTTTGGGGTTCGCCATCAGCACCATCATGAGCCCTGATGTGATTCTGGTTGATGAGGTGCTTAGCGTGGGGGATGCCAGCTTCAGAAAGAAAGCTGAGCGCACCATGATTCAAAAAATTGCATCAGGTCAAACCGTTGTATTGGTATCGCACTCTCAAGGCCAAATTGCCGCTTTGTGCGACCGTTGTGTCATCTTGGAAGGGGGCAGGCTCATCACAGGAGAAAGTGTTGGGCAGGTCATGAAGATTTACGAAGAAATTATTGAAAACAAACGCTAGGGAAGTTGTATGAGCATGAAGTCTGTATTGATTCCAGCAGTAATCGCAATGACGCTTGTTGGCTGTGGAGATGATGATTCCGTAGCGTCGTTGCCAGTGGAGAAGTCTAACCGCTGTGCGCTTGATATCGTGCAGGGTAGTAAGGAAAGAGGTGTAAAAGTCCGACCTGAGATTGTTTCTTTTCACGGGTGGGCGATCGGTTCTGATAGCGCTCAAGGCGCTTCTAAGTTGATTGTTACTTTAAAAAATGCTCAGGGCAAAGTCTACACTTTTGAAGAAACAGCTCGTAATGATCGCCCTGATGTTGCTAAAGCTTACAATGATGAAAAATACAAGAAATCAGGTTTTTTTGTTAAGGCTGACTTGTCTGGTTTGGAACCTGGGGCATACGGGATTGCAATCCAGACGCCGGAAAAAGATCGTGTAACTGTCTGCGCAGTTAATAAGAATGTTATTGTTGAGTTGTGATTTTTAGTTCAATCGGTCGAGGGTTATTTGTGGGTATTTATCAACGGGTCGCTGATCAGCTAGTCTATCCGGCGGCACATGCATACGTTGCGCTGCAGTCTCGCATGAACTGGTTTAAAAGCCTGGGTAAAGCTGATAAGGTATTCTATTCTTCTGCTTATCAAGGTCAAAAGATAGTCCTTATGGCTCTGTATCAAAAAGGAGCTATTCGCAATGACGTAATTCATTTCCTTCGTGCTGCGAAGGATTTGGGGCTTTATGTTGTTTGCGTAAATACCCTAAAGGTAAAAAGTCCTGATCAGTATAAAGACGTTATCGATTGCTATATTGAGAAGTATAATTACGGTCGTGACTTTGGTAGTTATAAGTCTGGCTTTAAGTACCTTTACTCTAGTGGGCTTGCTGAACAGTGTCCGAGGATGCTGCTGGTCAATGATAGCGTGTTCTTTAGTCGCAAGCATAACGTCCGTTTCTTGGAAGAGATGTTTGATTCTAGCGTAGAAGTGCTGGGTGCAACTGAGAACTACGAGATTGAGCATCATTTGGGTTCTTTTTGTATCGCCTTGAGTGGTGGTGTTCTTAATCATCCTAAGCTGAAAAAATATTGGCGAAAATATAGGTGTACCGATGTACGCCCGGTCGTGATTAAAACGGGTGAGATGGCACTGTCTAAGACGCTCAAGCGTATTGTGAGTTCGCCTGAGAATTTCAAGTCTTTATATGATACAGAGCGTGCTTCGACGCTGCTGCATAGTAATGAGACTGTGCTGGAGGACATTGCGCATCTCTCCCGAACGTCAACATTGTCGTTAGCGCCGAGATTTTCTTTCTCCGCAGTTAGTAAAGAGGTTATAAGTAAGTATTTGCATTCTCCAGCTGCAATTGCTGGTGTTTCTGCTCTAAATGCCGACTTTGAATCCTTGTCAGAGATTGAGGTGCATTATGCAGATTCTTTAACAGGCTTTTCTGAGTTTGTCTGCGGGGCAGTGACCAATTCATCCTCGGCAAGTGAAAGTATTCGAGGAACTGTAAAGGGAGAGGTTATCTCTAAGTTTATCGGCTGCTTTATGCATGGTTCGCAAATCCATCAAAATGGAATTTTTCTACATCGTATTGGCTTGCCTATCATTAAGCTGGACGGGGTTTATCGCGGGATGTTTAGTCCCAGCGATATTGAGAAGCTTGCCTTGGATCTTGAACCAGATCAGCGAGGAGAGTTTCGTTGGATAATGTATTCTCGCCCCTATGGCGGTGACGTGCTGTATGGGTGGAAACGTGCCGCGTTTTCCCGCGGTTTGATCTGATCTTTATTACGCCGAGTGCTGACTGCTCGATATTATTATTTAGGGAGGAAAAGATGTATCCTGATATTTTAGAGCTGTCGGTGCTCGATAAGGCAAGGTCAAGTTTTAAGGGTGTAATACCATATTCGTGCTTAGATACTCCAACAAGTAAGCATCTAGGAAGTAAGTCGCTAAATTTTGCGGGTTGGTTTATAAAGGCTCGTGATAAGTCCGAGGTTTACCTTCTCATCAGGAACGGAGAAATAGAGCATCAAATTCGCGCTGTGGTTGAGCGTAGGGATGTTCTGCGTATTGTTCTTAAGGTTTCCGAGGATTTGTTGGCGGAGCATCCCCAGCTATGCTGTGGGTTTAATGCGTCTATCAATGTAGATCTGACTCAGCCCGTCGAAGTTAGCTTGGTGGTTGATGGGGAAGAATATCCGTGGCGATTGATTCAAGCTGCAGCTTGTGGGTTTCAAGCCACTCAATTACAACACTTGTGGACTGAGTTCAACAACTCTAAAAGCATAAAGAAGCTTTTGGGGGATCAATCGGTATTCTTGTCGAAAATTAGTGATGATATTCTGGATGATATTGTATTCAGGGGTGTGAAAGTTGCTAATTTATGGCGGGTCGTTGCTGGCGATGTGCCCGTTGAATTAAAACGGTCTGTCCAGTTCCTGAAATATGTTTCCACTAGTGATTTTTGCATAAATGCGGTCCAGACTGCTATTTCAAAAGGCTCGGTGATTGTGCCCGACCCCTTCAGTTATGGTATGGCATTCTGTAATGAAAGCTATGTAATGAGCAATGAAATTAATGTGCTTAGGTTTGTCTCTTCTACGGGCGAGGCCTTCTTCATATTTCAGCGTGTCGGCTCTGCAGATGCCATATATTTTCCGACAAAAAATATGATTGTACTGTCTGCGCATATGACTGACGGTATTATCAAGGAGTTCATATATTGGTTTATAAGGAATCTCGAGGAAGTCAATAATTATTCGTCAGGGGATAGAGATTTCTCCGGCGTCATTGCCTCTCATGGGCGGCCATATCATTTTTACTATGACGTGGCACCTGCGGTAAGTGATCTTTACGAAGCACAACTCTTGGACCAAGTTCCAAATATTGTTTATTTCAAGGGTGGTGACTTTTGCTCTTTCTCGGAATTATTTAAGCTTGGCGTTCCTGAGTTAATCTTGACCGCTGAGGAGTTGTGGAAGCTTGGAGTGAAAGGAAGAGGTTTCTATTTCCATGCTGGCACTTTATTTGATCCTAGGCAGGTCGAAAGCGTAACTCGATTCGATCGGAAATTTATTTCGTTTGCGCGAAATGGCTTGGCGTCCGTTAACTTCCAGATTACGTCTAAGTTGATGTCTTGTTACCCTCTGATCTGGTTCGGCGTCACAGTTCAGAAGCGCTCGTGGTTGGAGCAAGTAGACGCTGCAGTCAAGATATTGAATGCTTTAAAGTGTTTGTATCCGAAAGTGGGGGTCGTATTTGATGGTTGGACCTCGCCAGTACATGCAACAACTCGCGATCAGCGAGAGACGGAACTCGATAGTGGCGTTGTAGCTAAGATAAAGGAAGGCTTGGATAGTACGATTCCTGTGTTCAGTGTTGTCGGTGCGGATAGTGTTACAAAAATTCAGTTCGCGAGTTTCGTAGATGCCTATGTCGGCAACTCGGCCACTGGTGGCCTGCATATTGCTAGGTTTGCTGGGCGTCCAGGTGTGGCGCATCTTAATACCAAGATGCTTACTGAAACTAATCACATTCGTAAACGAACCAAACTCATTGATGCCAAGCATATTGTGGATCGTCCTGAGGACGCTGATTTAAGAATGGATTTCATCAGCTATAGCCTGAATTGGCAGGTTGTATATGACGAGCTTGTACAGGTTATTGAGGGGGTTTCAAAGTGAGTGCGTGTACTGTAATTGATTGTACGCTTCGTGACGGTGGCTACTACAATTCTTGGGATTTCCCGGCAGCCGTAGTTGATGACTATCTCAAGGCGATGGCTGCTGCAGGGGTTAAGGTTGTCGAGCTTGGGTTGCGTTCCCTTAATAACTCCGGCTTCAAAGGGGCAAGTGCTTATACCACCGATCACTACATTCGCAGCCTTGAAGTGCCTAGTTCACTTTCAGTCGCAGTCATGATTAATGCTGTGGAACTGCTCGCAAGTGACTTGCCGATGGAAGAAGTCTTGAGCCGGCTGTTCCCGGAGTCCGCAGCGACGTCGCCTGTGGAGCTGGTGCGTATCGCGTGTCATGTACACGAGTTCGAACAGTCCCTCCCTGCATCGGCCTGGCTGAAAGAGCGTGGTTTCCAGGTTGGATTCAACCTCATGCAGATTGCTGACCGTAATCAGCAGGAAATCGAGACCTTGGCAGCTGCTGCGGCTGAATGGCCATTGGATGTGCTGTACTTCGCTGACAGCATGGGTAGCATGAGCCCTGATCAAGTGGCACAAGTTGTCGGTTGGTTGCGCTCGCGCTGGAAAGGTCCTCTGGGTATCCACACCCATGACAATATGGGCTTGGCTCTCCAAAACACTCTGCGCGCCTTGGACGAAGGCGTCACTTGGTTGGATGCCACCGTTACCGGTATGGGGCGTGGTCCAGGCAACGCGAAAACAGAGTACTTGGTAATCGAACTATCGGAGCGCTGTGGCCAAAGCACGAATATTGTTCCCCTGATGAGCATTATTAATCGCTATTTCCGTCCTCTGCAGCACGAGTGCGGGTGGGGTACCAATGCTTACTATTACCTGGCGGGTAAGTATGGGATACACCCTACTTATATTCAAGAAATGCTGGGGGACTCGCGCTACGGTGAAGAAGATGTCTTGGCCGTTATAGAGCATCTGCGTATTGAGGGCGGTAAGAAGTTCAGCTCGCGCACATTGAACTCCGCCCGTTTCTTCTATCAGAGCCCTACGCAAGGCAGCTGGGCGCCAGCGGAGGTTCTAGCTGGGCGCGAAGTATTACTGCTGGGTACCGGCCCGGGAGTGGAAAAGCATAGAGCGGCGATCGAGGCCTATATTCGTGGGCGTAAGCCGTTCGTCATGGCACTTAATACACAGGCCAAGATTGCTCCAGAATTAATTGACGCTCGCCTTGCATGCCACCCGCTCAGATTGCTCGCTGACTGTGAGCAGCATGCAACATTGCCACAACCCCTGATCACTCCTGCTGGGATGCTTCCGCAAGAGGTGCGTCAAGCTCTAGAAGGTAAAGAGCTTCTAGACTTCGGTATCGAAGTAAGGGATGGGCAGTTTGAGTTTCATGAAGGCTTCTGTGTACTGCCTACAGCATTGGTGATTGCCTATGCGCTCGCAATTTCTGCTAGTGGCGGTGCCAGCCGTATCTTGCTTGCTGGTTTCGATGGCTATCAGGCAGATGATCCTCGAAATGTCGAAATGAATAAATTGCTAGGGCTCTACCGCCGCAGCGTCGGGGCGGTCGATATATTGGCTATCACCCCGTCGCGCTATGATATTCCCGCTGCGAGTGTCTACGGTAAATTGGAAGTTACGCCATGAGTGTTTCATGTTTCTTGCCTTGCAGGAAAGGTAGCGAGCGTGTGCCTCGCAAGAATATAAAGAAATTTTCTGATTTCGACTTTGGGCTCATCGAAGTCAAGCTCAATCAATTGAAGTATTGTGAGCTTATTGACGAAATTGTTCTTAGTACCAATGATGAAGAAATTATCGATTTCGCATCGGCGTTTGATTGTGCAAAGCTCAAGATTCACAAGCGAGAGGATTCATTGTCGAGCAGCGCAACCAGTACTGACGAATTGGTTGCCTTGGCTGAGGGTATTACCAGTAAAGACCACATTCTCTGGACGCATGTAACTTCGCCTTTTTATGGTTCCGAAAGTTATAGCAAAGCCATTCGAGCATACTTTAGAGCGCTTGAGGATGGCTACGATTCATTGATGTCCGTGAAGGCGATTCATGGGTTTCTATGGGATGAGCGCAAGCCACTAAATTATGATCGTAACGTAGAGAAGTGGCCCCGTACGCAAACGTTGAAAACAATCTATGAAGTAGACAGTGCTGTTTTTTTGCTCGGAAGGTCAGGTTATCAACAATACAATGACCGTATAGGAGTCAATCCACTTTTGCATGTTACAAGCCAGCTCGAAGGTTTTGATATAGACTGGCCTGATGATTTCGCGCTGGCTGAAGCCATGATCGCAAGTGGCGTGGCGACAGCATGAAGCTTAGCGAATATAAAACTATTGTGTTCGACTGTGATGGTGTCGTCCTTGATTCGAACCGTGTAAAAACACACGCCTTTTACTTGGCGGCACTGCGCTATGGTGAAGCAGCTGCGCAAGCGCTCGTCGAGCATCATACTGCCAACGGCGGCATATCCAGGTTTAAAAAGTTTGAATACTTCTTAAATGAGATAGTGGATGTGCGCTCGGATGAGTCGGGCATGCAATACCTGCTAGATGCCTATAGCAAGGAAGTTGCAGATGGCCTGATGCAATGTAAAATTGCAGAGGGCCTTGAGGATCTTCGATGCGCTTCGCCGAATGCTAAATGGCTGATTGTCTCTGGTGGTGCTCAGGTCGAGTTGAGGCATGTGTTTTCTGAACGGGGCATATCTGATTACTTCGATGGCGGGATTTTTGGCAGTCCCGATCCTAAAGACACCATTTTCGCCCGGGAAATCGCTGCAGGTAACATTGAATTCCCTGCGCTCTTTATTGGGGATAGTCGTTACGATCATACGGTTTCTGAAATGTTCAAGACCGATTTTGTCTTTGTTTCGGCCTGGACGGAGTTCAAGGGCTGGCAGGATTACTTTGCAAATACTGGGGTAACCTGCAAATCCGCATTGTCGGATTTAATTACCCAGTAAAGATAGCACCGTGCGCTGCATACTCTGTGGCGCAATGGATTATGCATTTGCGTTATCGCTGCCTGGCAATGTCTGCCGTTTTAAAGGCATCACCATGCATCAAGGACCCCCGCAATGGCGTATTACCGAACACCCCATGATGTGACGGCTCTGCCTGCCTGGCAGGCGCTTCAGCAACACCGCGACGCCATGCAAGGTTTCAGCATGCGCGAAGCTTT
>NZ_JWLN01000045.1:0-36223 GCF_000814065.1 Pseudomonas sp. C5pp
AGCGCCGCCGCGGCGGCGCTCGATCTCCCAGGCGCCGAAGATCCTAAGACAAACACCTACCAGCCCCAGAGCAAATTCCGCCCCAGATCCCAGACATGTCGCGACATATTGTCGACTTGACTTTGCCTGCGCCAACACAATTGCTGTAAAGTTGACGTACAGGTCAGCTTTTCAGGCTAGTACCAGAATCAAAAAAAGGGCAGACCCCCTGCTGCCCAGAGGATCAAGCATGTCCAACCGTGATATTTCCCGGCGCGCCTTCCTGCAAGGCGGCCTGATCGCTGGTGTCGGCGTGACCATGGCGCCGCTCGGCAGCCAGGCATTCGCCGCGCTGATGGAGGAACGCGTCACCACCTCGCCGCAGAAGTGGATGAACCATGATGGCAAGGCACGTTTCCGTAACGATGCCTTGTCCAAGGTGTGCGGCGACAAGGTGTTCGCTCGCGACATCCGTGCCAAGGACATGCCCGGCTGGCCCGCACAGCAGGGCCATGCGCTGCTGCTCAAGGCGACCAAGGCCGATCGTATCTATGCCGGCCATGACCTCAGCCTGCTTGGTGCCGACCTGCAGCCGGACCGCATCGTCACCGCTGCCGACCTGGAAAAGGACGGCATCGCCTGGCCCGAGGCCCACTCGCCCGACCCGCTGCTGCCGCCCGGCAAGGTGCCGATGTTCATCGGCCACCCGGTGGCGATCCTGATCTGGCACGACTTCGAGCGCTTCCGTCAGGCCAAGCGCAAGCTGCAGTTCAATGACCAGGCGATCCGCTATGGCGCCCAGGCGCCGCTGTACCAGCGCGACCCCTACGGCAGCTTCCGCTTCGTGCGCGTGGGCGGTGCCACACCGTTCGACGACGATGAATTCTCCAGCCTGAAGAATTCCATGCTGTTCCCTACCATCCTCAACCGCAAGCCGGTGTGGTCGAAGCAGCCCAACCAGCATGGCGACCTGACCGAGCAGGGCCTGTTCCATGCCAAGCGCATGGCCGAGCAACTGGACAACCCGCCCGAGGACTGGCTGGTGTTCGACGAGCGCTACAAGACGCCGTCCATCGAGCCGGCCGCCCTGGAGCCGGACAACGGCAACGGCTGGTACGACCCGGCCAGCGGCACGCTGCACTTCGTGGTCGCGACCCAGTGCCCGTTCGAAGTGGCGCAGGAATGCGTGCACATGATCAAGCCGTCGCGCTTCGCCCTGAACACGCTGAACATGCACCCGGGCTATACCGTGGGCTACGGCTCGAAAGACAACAACATCTTCGTCTTCTACGCCGCCGTGGCCGCGCTGTATGGCGCCGGTGTGCCGATCCGCCTGGCCAATGACCGCTACGAGCAGTTCCAGAGCGGCATCAAGCGCCATGCCTTCGATATCCGCTACCAGTTGGCGGTGGACAAGAAGGACAACAGCTTCAAGATCTTCCGCGCCGACATGAGCTGCGACGGCGGCGGGCGTATCAACTACAGCCCGTCGGTGGCAGCGGTGGGTGCCACGGCAGCGCAGTCGATCTACTACATGCCGCAGAACGACCTGTCGGTCACTGCCTATCATTCCCGTGGCGTCGAGGCCGGCTCCATGCGCGGCTACGGCACCCTGCAGACCATGGCCGCCACCGAAATGATGGTGGATGAGATCGCCGGGCGCCTGGGCGTCGATGCCATCGACCTGCGCCGCGCCAACGCGCTGAAATCGGGCATGAAGAACACCCAGGGCGCGGTCCCGGCTGGCGCCCTGCGCCTGTACGAGATTCTCGACAAGGCCGCCGTGCACGACTGGTGGCGCAACCGCGACACGCGCAAGCAGCAGATGGATGCCAAGGACCCGGACCACTGGTATGGCGTGGGCTTTGCCATCTGCCAGAAAGACTTCGGCACCGGCTCCGAAGCCCCCATGGCCAGCATCGAATTCAGCCGCGACGGGCGCATCAGCCTGCGCCACATCGGTACCGAGCTGGGCACCGGCATGTCCACCTCCCAGGCCCTGGTTGTCAGCGATTTCCTCGGCCGCTCGGCCGACGAGGTGAAGACCGCGGTCACCGAATGGCCGGAGCTGCAGCTGACCACCAGCGGCAACCCCTACCTGATCAGCCAGCCCGAGCAGGACGCCGCGCTGCGCAACCCGCGCTGGGTCGGCAAGCTTGCTTCGCCGTCGTCGGCGACCAACTCGGCCTTCTACTTCAGCCATGCCACCCGCGAAGCGGCACGCGTGCTGTTCAACCACGGTCTGTGGCCGGCGGCCATGGCCATCTGGCGCCAGGGCCCGTACGGCGGCCAGGCCAACCCGCTGGTGGTGCGCCGCGAGAATGCGGTATGGGTCAACGGTGAGCTGACCGGCAACGGCCTGTCACCGATCCCGTTCGCCCAGCTGGCCCAAAAGGCCCATGACATGGGCCTGGTCACCGGCGTCAGCGTGCACGGCTTCAACCGCTGGAGCTGGGCCGAGGCCGACTTCGTCATCGATGGCGTGCGCGAACGCTTCCCGCTCGATGCGGTGGCAGTCAAATACGGCGATGGCGCGGTGAGCGCCAAGAAGGCGCAGATGAGCAGCCACGGCTACCACCTGCTCGACCGGCAGAACGCCGCCTACCCCGACACTCAGCTGAACAACGCCATGGTCACCTACTACAGCCCGGTGGCGACCATTGTCGAAGTCAAGGTGAACAAGGGCACTCACGAAGTGCAGGTACTCAACCACCACAGCTGGGTCGAGTGCGGCCGGGTGCTGGTGCCGGAACTGGTCAAGGGCCAGCTCGAGGGCGGTATCGCCATGGGCATCGGCCATGCCTTGACCGAAGAAATGCCGTTGTACGAGGGCGGGCCCGGGGAGGGCGACTGGAACTTCAACCGCTACCGCCTGCCGCATGCGCGCGACGTGGCGGTGTGGCAGCAGACCAGCGAAATCCTCCCGCCGCTGTCACCGACCGACCCGTCCAAGGGCATCGCCGAGGTAGTGATGATCCCGGTCGTCGGTGCCATCGGCAATGCCGTCGCGCATGCCATCGGCAAGCGCGTTCGCGATCTCCCCATCACCCCAGCCCGTATCAAGGAGGCCCTCAATGGCTAACCGTCCACTGCAACTGACCCTCAACGGTCAACCGGTCGGCCCGGTCGAGGTCCCCGACGACCTGGCGATGATCGACTACCTGCACGAACACCAGAACCTCACCGGCTCGCGCCTGGGCTGCGGCCAGGGCATCTGCCACGCCTGCGTGGTGATCGTCGACAACCCCGACGGCACCAGCGAGGAGGTGCGCACCTGCATTACCGGCGCGCATTACTTCGAGGGCAAGAAGGTCCGCACCATCGAAGGCCATGCCAAACAGGACGAGGCCGGCAACCTCACGCTGAACCCGATCCAGCAGAAGTTCGTCGACCTGTTCGCCTTCCAGTGCAGCTACTGCGCGCCGGGCTTCGTCAATGCCGCCACGGTGCTGGTGGAAACTGCCCAGCGCCAGCCGCTGAAGAAGAGCGAGGTGGAAGACCGCATCGAGGCGAGCCTGGGCCACCACATCTGCCGTTGCACCGGCTACGTGCGTTACTACGACGCCACCCGCACGGTGCTCAACGACCTCGGCCTGGTCAAGGAGGGTTGAGCATGGGTCTTGTTCGTAGCGCAATGGCGCTGGCTTTCGGGCTTGCCGTTACCTCGCTTGCCCAGGCAGCCGACCAGGCGCAGGTCAAGCGCGGTGAATACCTGGCCCGCGCGGCCGACTGCATGGCCTGCCACACCGCTGAAGGCGGTGCGCCTTATGCTGGCGGCCTGCCGATCCATTCGCCGTTCGGCACCATTTACGGCAGCAACATCACCCCGGACAAGCAGTACGGCATCGGCAACTACAGCGCCGACGAATTCTTCGCCGCGGTAACCGAGGGCAAGCGCAAGGACGGCGCCAACCTCTACCCGGCGATGCCGTACACCTCGTACCACCTGATCAAGCGCGAAGATTCGGACGCGATCCTTGCCTACCTGATGACCGTGCCGCCAATCAACCGCCCGGCACCGCAGACTGCGTTGCGCTTTCCGTTCAACGTGCGCCAGGGGCTGAGCGGCTGGAACATGCTGTACGGTAAAAGCGTGCAGTTGCAGCCGACCGAGGGCAAAAGCCCGGCCTGGCAGCGTGGGCAGTACATGGTCGAAGTCATGGGCCATTGCGGCGAGTGCCATACCCCGCGCAACCCGATCGGTGCGTTGCAGCAAGACCAGCGCCTGAGCGGCGGCCTGCTGGGTGGTTACCTGGCCCCGAGCCTGCTGGCCCAGGACCTGGCCGAGCGCGGCTGGACCCAGCCGGACCTGACCACCTTCCTCAAGCACGGCATCAGTGCCCAGGGCAGCATGTTCAACGAAATGTTCCCGGTGGTGCACCATAGCACCCAGCACCTGGAGGATGCCGACCTAGCGGCCATGGCCACTTACCTGCTTGGCGACCAGCCACCGCCGGCCAAGGCCATCCAGACGGTGGCACTGGAGCAGATGAGCGACAGCGCCAGGCGCGGCCGCCAGCAGTACCTGAACGTCTGCGCCGGCTGTCATGGGGTGGACGGCGAGGGCAAGCCGCACATCGCCGTGGCCATGCGTGGCAACACGGTGCTACGCCAGGCCGACTCGCGCAACCTGGTCAAGGTGGTCCTCGAAGGCATCCGTGAACAGCAGTTCACCGGCTTCGAGCGCATGCAGCCGATGCCGGGCTTTGCCGACAAGCTCGATGACCAGCAGGTGGCGGATATGGTCAACTACCTGCGCCAGGCCTGGGGTGGATTGCCCGGTGACCTGAGCGTACAGCAGCTCGCCGAGCTGAAGGCGGAGTAAAGGGTGCAGCATCTCGATCTACAGGTGGTCCGCCAGGCGTTGCAGTGGTCGTGCGGCGGCCAGCGGGTGTGGTTGTGCACGGTGCTCGCCACCTACGGCTCGGCGCCCCGTGCGCCGGGTTCGCTGCTGGCGGTGAACGCCAGCGGGCAGTGGCTGGGTTCGCTGTCCGGTGGCTGCGTCGAGGACGACTTTCTCGAGCGCGTGGGCCGGGGGGAGTTTCCCGAGCCGGTGGCCATCGTGCGTTATGGCGATGGCAGCGACTCGCGTTCGAGCATCCGCCTGCCGTGTGGCGGCGTGCTGGAAGTGCTGGTTGAGAACCTGCCGGCCGAATGCGAGGTACAGGCGCACCTGCGTGAGCTGGAAAGCGCATTGCAGGGCCAGCGCCGCGTGCTGCGTGAAGTGAGCCTGCCCGAGGGCAGGCGCCTGCTTGCCGATGACCATAGCCAGGGGCCGCGTGTGGAACGTGAAAGTGCCCGTGTACGCTTGCGTGTGGGGGCCGCCCAGCGTCTGCTGCTGGCCGGATACTCCAGCGTCGCGCATTTCTGTGCCGAGTTCGGCAAGGGCATGGGCTTCGAAGTCATCCTTTGCGAGCCGCGTGACGAAGTGCTCGACGGCGTGCGGCTGGATGGCATCGAGGTGCGCCGCGAGCTGCCATCGGAGTTCATCGCCCATGGCGGTTGCCATGCCGACACTGCGGTGGTGGCACTGACCCACGACCCGAAGATCGATGACCTGGCCATGCTCGAAGCGGTGCGCACCGAGGCGTTCTATATCGGTGTGATGGGCTCCCGGGCCACCTCCGACAAGCGCCGCGAACGCCTGCGGCGGATCGGTGGCCTGGCCGAGGTCGAACTGGGCCGCATCCACGCCCCGATCGGCCTCAACCTGGGCAGCAAGACCCCGGCCGAGATCGCTTTGGCGGTGCTGGCCGATATCCTTCGCGTGCGCAATGGTATCGAGCGGGAGGCGCTGTGAGCGTGGTTGCACTGATATTGGCTGCTGGCAGCAGCGTGCGTTTCGGGGCTGACAAGCGTCGGGCGCTGTTGGTTGATGGTCGCAGCTTGCTGGTGCACAGCGTGGAGCGGGCCTGTGCAGTGTTCGACGATGTGCGGGTGGTGTTGCGCGAGGGGGAGCGGGGCGTGGATCTGGGGCTGCCTGCGGGGTGCCGGGTCATCTCCAGCCCGGACTTCGCATTGGGCATGGGCCATAGCCTGGCGGCCGGCGCCGCCTCGCTGGCCGACAGCGAGGCGCAGGCAGTAGCGATTCTGTTGGGTGACATGCCCTGGCTGGAGCAGGCAACCCTTGCCCGGCTGGCTTCCAGGGCCAGCGCGTCGACCATCGTGTTGCCTTGCCATGAAGGGCAGCAAGGGCATCCTGTGCTGTTCGGGCGCGATTTCTGGCCGGCGCTTGCGCGCCTGACCGGCGATGAAGGGGCGCGTTCGGTGGTCAAGGCCAACCCGGCGAGTTGTGTCAGGGTAGAAGTGCCGGATACCGGTGTGCTGCTGGATGTCGACAAGCCTGATGCGGTGCACCGGTGAACGCACTTGTCAGGGCCTATTCATCTTCTTCGTCAGCCAGCTCATAGGGTTGAAGCTCGCTCAGTTGGGCGAGCAGTACCAGATGCTCGACTGCTCTGAGCTTTTCAAGCCGCTCGAGGCTGTCTGACCCTCCCAGCATCAAGGCAGGAACAAAGCCATACATTTCGTCTGCGGCCAACGTGCCGAGCCGTTCCCTGGCGGGTTCGAACAGGTCGTCGAAATAGATGCATTCGGTCATCAGCCACATGAGCAGGCCGTGGATCTTGTTGTCCCGCTCTTCGTCGCCTGAGCTGTGGGCGCCATCGAGGTAACGGGAATGGTACGCCGCAATGGTCAGCACCGAGCCGGTGTTCTCACCCCACAGGTACAGGTCGCCAAAAGCGCTACGGGCGATGAGGTGATAAGTGTCGCGTGCTTCGAAGTGCGTGCCTGACAGCCAATACGCTACTACGTCTTCGTAATCCTGAGGGTTTACCAGCCAGAACAGGCCACCACCGTAGCCGCACCAGCCGTGCTCTTGCCAGTAATCCAGGAGACGATTGGGGAGTTTGCCTTGGTAATGATCGAGGGCAGAGGGCGGTACTGGTTGGTGGCCGACGGGGTCGCCGAAGGTTTCGAGGAAGATGCTGAAGATGACGTCCATTTGATTAAGTCCTTTTTAAGTGTTTAGAAGTCGGAGAAGCTGTAGGGTTCGAGTGCCGAAAGTTGTGAAAGCATAATCAAGTGTTCAATTGTTTTTACTTTTTCAATTCGCTCCAGTCTTGCTTTTCCGCCGAAGTCGAGTGCAGGGACGAAACCATACATTTCATCGTGATTGAGTGGGCCTAGATTGTTTCTTGATGGTTCGAATAAATCCTCGAAGTCATTGCTGTCCTTTTTAACCTGTAGAAAGAAAGATTGAACGTGCCTGTCAATGTTTGCTATTCGGCGGTTGTTGCCGCAATAGTGTGAGATATGGCTCGCAATGCATAGTGAGAAACCGGTTCTCTCTCCGTATAAGTAGAGGTCGCCAAACGCCCCGCGCGCGATCACATGGTAGGTGTCGTGTTCGGCCAGGGACGTGCCGTCAATCCAAGATGCAACGACGCCTTCATACTCTTGGGGGTCGACGGTCCAAAAAATACCATCACCATATCCACACCAGCCATGTGTCGTCCAATGTTCCAATAATTTCTTCGGCAGCTTTCTCCTGTAACGCTCGATGGTTGAAGGAGGAACCTCTTGCCTGTGAATAGGTGGTCCAATTGTATCGATAAAGACGGAATAGACGTCATCCATCATTTGGCTCCATATCAATCTAGCACTTGATCAGTTTGATGTTCATGAAGGAGGCATCTCCACCTGATTTCAATGCTTCTTCGGCAGCTTGCTGCATACCCTTGATCTTGCTTTTCCACTGTGGGCCAATGGTGGAGTTGACTTGTTTGTCACCGAAATCGGCAATGACATCTCTTCCTCCAGCGGTCAGGTCCGGGTTGTGCAATGCCGCGAGCGTTGCCATCGTCTCCTTCGCTAATTTTGCAGCCGTCCTTTGGGCTTCACGTGGGCTCAAATCGTCTGGCAAGTCGTCCAGTATCCGTTGCTCTAACTTGTCTTGCATCTGTTTACGAGCTTTGCGCGCTACAATTGGGTTTCGCTTTACGGGATTGGCAACGTTTTCTAAAAACTCCTCAACCGTCAGCCGATTCAACCCATCCTGCTGCCCCTTCAACTGCCGTTCAAACTGCCGGCGACGATCATCGCCATCTGCCGCACGACCATCAGCAGTTCGTCGACGATGCTGTTGATGTCGAGGTCGGCGAAGCGCTGGCGCAGCATGTGCGCCGCCTGCCATTCGGCGTGGTAGAAGGCTGTGCGGACGGCTTCGATCCGGCGCAGGTTGAGGCCCAGCGAGGCGACCTCTTCATTGAGGCTGGTGCCGAACTGGCCACCGCTTTGGTAGCCCACCATGGCGATGACACGTGACTCGATCTCGTGCCAGGAGGGCACGAGGTAATCCAGGTACATGAGGTGTCTCCCTGACAGCGTGTGCAGGGGGGAAATCCCATCATGGATTCGGATCGGAAGTTTCTGAGTCAGTTGTAGGAAAATACGACTTCGTTTCCGGCGTGTTCGGCGGAGTTAGGCTGTCGGGGTGGGCCTTGGGTGGGGCTTCAAATGTTTGTCGCTCCCGGGAGCATGTGGCAGTTGCGCGGCGCTCGTTGCCGCAGGCGCCACACATCCCCAATCCCCCACAAAAGGTCCATAATCCCCCCTTAATCCGCCCAAGGTGCAATGCCAGCTACACCATTCCGGGAGCCCCACCATGCACGTTCTGCTCTGCGAGGACGACGACCTGATTGCCGCCGGCATCTGCGCCGGCCTTACTGCCCAGGGCCTGACCGTGGACCGTGTGGGCAACGCCGCCGATGCACGGGCAATGCTGCAGGCCGCGCAGTTCGACGTGATGATCCTCGACCTTGGCCTGCCCGACGAAGACGGCCTGAAGCTGTTGCGCCGCCTGCGCGAGAAAGGCGAGACGCTGCCAGTGCTGGTGCTCACCGCCCGTGATGCGGTCACCGACCGGGTCGATGGCCTGCAGGCCGGCGCCGACGATTACCTGCTCAAACCGTTCGACCTGCGCGAGCTGGCTGCTCGCCTGCACACCCTGCTGCGGCGCGTAGCCGGGCGGGCGGTGAATGTGATCGAACACGGCCCGCTGCGCTACGACCCGAGCAGCTGCGAGGCAACCCTGGCCGGCCTGCCGGTCGACCTGTCCCGGCGTGAACAGGCATTGCTCCAGGCGCTGCTGCAGAACCCCGGGCGGGTGCTGTCCAGCGAGCAGCTCAAAGACTGCGTGTACGGCTTCAGCGACGAAGTCGAGAGCAATGCCCTGAATGTGCATATCCACCATTTGCGGCGCAAGCTGGGCAACGGCATCGTCGAGACCGTGCGCGGCCTGGGCTACCGCCTTGGCCCGGCGCAGGCGCCGGAGGAAGCCGCATCATGAGCCTGCGGGTACGCCTGAGCCTGATCCTGGGCAGCGCCTTCGTGATCATCTGGGCGCTGGCCGCCGCGTGGATGCTGCGCGACCTGCGCCAGCAGATGATGTTCTCCCTCGACCAGCGCCTGGTGGCTTCGGCGCGCATGGTCGCCGGGCTTATCGACCAGCTGCCGCAGCCGCTGACCGCCAAGGGCGGGGAGGCGCACTTTTCCGCCGACCAGTTCAGCGTGCCGGACGGCATGGCCTGTCAGGTCAGCTCACTGCGTGGCGAGATTCTCGCCAGCAACCACAAGCACGATGGCGTCATGGACGATGAACGCAGTGGTTTCCGAGACCAGACCATCGACGACGCCCTGTGGCGCACCTTTACCTACAACCATGGCGATGTGCGCATTACTACCGCCGACCGGCACATGGAGCGAGAGGCACTGAACCAGTCGATCCTGCTGGCGGCCTCCGCGCCGGTGCTGATGGCCCTGCTTGGCAGCCTGGGGTTGTTGTGGATCGGCCTGGGCAAGGGCCTGGAGCCGCTCAACCGCATGCGCGATGCCCTGCGCCGCCGGCGCGCGGACAGCGTCGAGCCGCTGCAGGTGGCGGGCATGCCCAGCGAACTGCAACCGTTGCTGGAAACCCAGAACCAGCTGTTTCTGCGCATTGCCCAGACCATCGAGCGTGAGCGGCGCCTGACCGACGATGCCGCGCATGAACTGCGCAGCCCGCTGACGGCGATCAAGACCCACCTGCAGGTAGCACGGATGACCGATGGCGCCGTGCGCGAGCAGGCGCTGGAGCATGCCGAGCAGGGCGCCGACCGCATGCACCGCACGCTGGAGCAGTTGCTGATGCTGGCGCGAGTGGAGGGCAGCCTGTCGTTCGAGGATGGCATACAGTGCAGCGCCGAGCAGGTGGCCCGGCAGGCGGTGCAGGATGCCGGCGGCGGTGACAACCGGCGCATCGTGCTGCGCTTGCCTGACTCCGCTACGCAGATCTACCTGGGCATGCCGGCACCGTTGGCGGTGGCGGCGCTGCGCAACCTGCTGGACAACGCCTTGCGCCATGGCGGCGATGAGGCGGTGGAGCTCGAGGTGCAGATGGCTGACGGCCAGGTGGGCTTCATGGTGCGGGACCATGGGCCGGGGATTGCCGAGGCGGACCTTGAGCACCTGACCGAGCGCTTCTGGCGTAACGGGCAGAGTGGTGGATGCGGGCTGGGGCTGGCGATCGTACAGGCGATCGTGCAGCGTTGTGCCGGTAGCCTGAAGTTCGACAGCCGCAGTGATGGGTTGCGGGTGTTGTTGCAAGTGCCGGCGCGCTCGGGGCATTGATTTTTATTGCCTGTGCCGGCCTCTTCGCGGGTAAACCCGCTCCCACAGGTACTGCATCAACCCTGAGATATGTGCCAATCCTGTGGGAGCGGGTTTACCCGCGAAGAGGCCGGGCCTGCTTTCAAAAATCCCACAGCAACCGCTAAATCCTCCCCGCACTCAAGCGTTTTCCAAGCGACGAACACCCGCACTTTCGCTTGCTTGCGAGGATTCACCCATGTCCACCGCTTCCTGCCTTGCCAAGGTCCCGCCGGCCAGCGCGCCGCGTGCCTTGTACGAGTTCACCGATTCACCCTTGCTGCAACGCCAGCAACAACAGGAGTCCAACGCCCGCAGCTACCCGCGGCGCATCCCGCTGGCGCTCAAGCGCGCCCGTGGCATCCATGTGGAGGATGTCGAAGGCCGCCAGTTCATCGACTGCCTGGCCGGCGCCGGCACCCTGGCGCTGGGCCACAACCACCCGGTGGTGGTCGAGGCGATCCAGCGGGTACTGGCCGATGAGCTGCCGTTGCACACCCTGGACCTGACCACGCCGGTCAAGGACCGCTTCGTCCAGGACCTGTTCGGTGTGCTGCCCGAGGCGTTGCGCCGTGAGGCCAAGGTCCAGTTCTGCGGCCCGACCGGTACCGATGCGGTGGAAGCAGCGCTGAAGCTGGTGCGCACTGCCACCGGCCGCAGCACCGTGCTGGCCTTCCAGGGCGCCTACCATGGCATGAGCCAGGGGGCGCTGAGCCTGATGGGCAGCCATGGGCCGAAGCAGCCGTTGGGGGCCTTGCTGGGCAACGGTGTGCAGTTCATGCCGTACCCCTACGACTACCGTTGCCCGTTCGGCTTGGGCGGCGAAGCCGGGGTCAGGGCCAACCTGCATTACCTGGAAACCCTGCTGCTCGACCCGGAAAGCGGCGTGCCGCTGCCGGCGGCGGTGATCCTCGAGGTGGTGCAGGGCGAGGGCGGGGTGATCCCGGCCGATATCGAGTGGCTCAAGGGTGTGCGCCGTATCACCGAGCAGGCCGGTGTGGCGTTGATCGTCGATGAGATCCAGAGCGGTTTTGCCCGCACCGGGCGCATGTTCGCATTCGAGCATGCCGGTATCATCCCGGATGCGGTCACCTTCTCCAAGGCCATTGGCGGCAGCCTGCCGCTGGCGGTGGTGGTGTACCGCGACTGGCTGGATACCTGGAAGCCGGGCGCCCACGCCGGCACTTTCCGTGGTAACCAGATGGCCATGGCGGCGGGTTCGGCAGTGATCGATTACCTGGTCGAGCATCGCCTGGCCGAGCATGCCGAGGCCATGGGCCAGCGCCTGCGCCAGCACCTGCAGCAGTTGCAGCGGGATTATCCGCAGTTGGGTGATATTCGCGGGCGTGGCCTGATGCTTGGGGTGGAACTGGTGGATCCGCAAGGCCGGCGGGATGCGCTTGGGCATCCGGCGGCCAACCGTGAGTTGGCGGCGAAGGTGCAGCGCGAGTGCCTCAAGCGCGGGCTGATCCTGGAACTCGGTGGGCGGCATGGGGCAGTGGTGCGCTTCCTGCCGCCGTTGATCATCAGTGGCGAGCAGATCGACGAGGTCGCGCAGCGCTTTGCCGAGGCGTTGATCGCGGCGGTCTGATCGATTGCCGGGGCCGCGCAGCGGCCCCTGGCAATCCCGGCTACCAGCCGCGTCCGGAATTCACCCAGAAGTTCACCGACAGCGAGGTGGTCACAGACTCCACCTGGTGAAACCACCCTTCGGGCAGGAACAACAGGTCACCGGCCTGCAGCACCACGCGCAGGAACGGCACCTCGCGCGCCGCCGGGAAGCGCTGGTAGTCCGGGGCGTCGGGGTTGAAGTCGCAGCCGTCCAGGCCGCCCTTGGGGCTGGTCGACCAGGTACCCAGGGCCGGGCGATGGTGCGGCGCGGCAAGGATGAACGACTTTTGCCCCCATACCTGTGCGAACAGGTTGTCGGTGTCGTCGCGGTGCAATGGCGTCAGTGTGCCCTTGGGACCGATCCAGATGCGCGGCGCAATGAACTTCTCGCGGGCGAAGTACTGCGGGTAGCGAATAAGCGTCAGTAGCTTTTCCGGCACGATGTTGTTGCCCATGTAGGCCGGGGTTTCGCCGGGTTTGGCAGGGGTGTCCAGCGAGGCGATGAAGTCGGCCATGGAAGTGGAACGGAAGTCGCGGTCGGTGGAGAAGGTCTTCTTCACGTAGTCGCCGTGCCGGGTGATGCCCTGCAGTTCGGCAAAATGCTCCAGCGAAGCTTCGCGGCCCATGGTGAACAGCGGCCAGTCCTGCAGGGCATCGCTGATGACCACCGGCGTGCCGTGCTCCAGGTAATCGCCCTGGAAGCGCGCCAGTGGCATGTCGGCGCGGGCAATGCGTGCCACCTCGCGCTGCACCGGTTGCGCGGCCGATACCCGTTCGCTGAGGCGTGCCGGTGTCGGGTAGCGTTGGTTCATTGACACCTTGGTCGCCGGCGCACCGCGCCGGCAGTTGCTGATGATCTGCGGCAGCAGGGTGGCCAAACCCATGTTGCCGCTGATCTTCAGGCGGGCGCTGGCGAACAGTTCTTCGACGTTGGCGGTGCCGCCCATGATGCCGAGGAAGTCACGCTCGGCCACCTCGATGGTAACGTCCGGGGCGCTGTGCCGGCCGGCACCGGTGCGGCTGCTGTCGCGCACCTCCGACCAGAAGGCCCGGTCCTGGCCGAAGACGAACTGGAAAACGCCTTCGATGCCCACGGCATGGGCGTTGGCGAACAGTTTGCTGAGGATGCTCTGAAGGTCCACGGTATGCCTCTGGCGGTCTTTCGTTGTGCAGGGATAACGAGTGCCTGCACCAACGATTTAGCCGTGTGGGCGGGTAATTTTTCGGCGTGCTGCTACGTCCCGTAGGGAGGCTCGAGTCACATTGTTCACCCAAGGAACCCACATGGCACTGCACCCTGATCTGGCGGCATTTCTGGAACTGGTCGAATTTGGCCGGCTGACGGGCAGGAGCCTGCCCATGCACGCGATGGACGTGGCCCAGGCCCGTGCCGAGTTCGAAGGCAGCTCGCAGGTACTCGACCCGAGCCCGCCCGGCAACGTCACGGCCAGCGAGTTGCAGATTACCGCGCGCGACGGTGCCCGCCTGGCTGCTCGCCTTTACCGCCAGGGCAATGCTGGAGCTGCTTTGCAGCCAGTGATCCTGTACCTGCATGGCGGCGGCTATGTGGTCGGCAGCCTCGATTCGCATGACTCGGTGTGCCGTCGCCTGGCGGCCCTGGGCGAGTTCGCGGTGCTGGCGGCGGACTACCGGCTGGCGCCGGAGCAGCAGTTCCCGAAGGCCCTGCACGATGTACTGGACGCCGCCAACTGGCTGGCTGAGCAGGCGGCCTCGCTGGGCCTGGACAACCGCCGGGTAGTGCTGGCAGGGGACAGCGTGGGCGCCAGCCTGGCGGCGGTGCTGGCCATTACGGCAGTGGAGCAGCCCGAGGCGCTGGCGTTCAAGCCGCTGGCACAGTTGCTGTTCTACCCGGTGACCGATATCTCCTGCTGGCGTGAGTCCCATCGCGAGCATGCCGAGGGTTACCTGCTGGAGACGCCTACCCTGGAGTGGTTCTACCAGCACTATGCGCCGCAGCGCGAGCAGCGCCTTGACTGGCGGGTATCGCCGTTGCTGTCGACGCTGCGCCAGCCGTTGGCACCAGCTTACCTGTTCGTGGCCGAATATGACCCGTTGCATGATGAGGGCATGGCTTATCGTGACTGGCTGGTGGCGGGTGGGACGGCGGTGACCTTGGCCCGGGTGGAGGGGTTGACCCATGACTTCTTGCGCATGTCGGGGATCGTGGGGCAGGTGGAGGGGATTTACCGGGATGTCGGGGCGTGGTTGAAGCGGGTCGGTGGCCTGTGATGGGCCGAGATTGCCGGGGGGGCGCTGCGCGCCCCTTTCGCGACACAAGGCCGCTCCTACAGTAGACCGCGTCAATTCGAACTTGGCGCTGTGCCTGTAGGAGCGGCCTTGTGTCGCGATGGGCCGCAAAGCGGCCCCAGGCCTCACCTGCGAAGGTGCTTCTTCAACACATCGACCAATCGCTCGATCTCCGCCTCGGTATTCAACAGCCCAGGCGCCGTCCGCACCACCGGCCCGACATCCCGAGACACCGCATCGACCACGATGCGCTGGCTGTTGAGATGCCGGGCCACCTCGTCAGCATCCTGCCCCGTGATCCGGAAGAAGGTGAACCCCGCCGAATACTGCGTGCTGCGCGGTGTCACCAGCTCGACCCCCGGCAGCGCCTCAAGCCGCTGCCTGAGATAGCCATTGAGCCCATGAATCCGTGCCTGCACCGCCGCCTTGCCCAGCTGCAGGTGCAACTCGAACGCCTTGCCCAATGCCCAGCGGTGCTCGAACGCGTGGTAACCCCCGGGCGTCATCACCGTGGCAAAGTCCTCGTTCTCGGAAAACGTGGCAATGGTCGGGTTCAGCTGCTTCAGTTCGGTGGACGCCGCGCAGATGATCCCGGTACCCCGCGGCCCGAACATCCACTTGTGCGTGCCGGCGATGAAGTAGTCGCAGTTGAGATCGGCAAAGCGCATGTCTTCGACGCCAAAGCCGTGCACACCGTCGATCACGTAGATGATCTGGTCCTGCTCGTCACGCTGGCGATTGACCTCGCGCACCAGTGCGCCGATCTCGCCGACGGGCAGTTTCACGCCACTGCCCGAGTGCACCCAGGTCATGCCCAGTACCCGGGTTTTCGGCCCGATGGCCGCGGCGATGGTGGCCAGTACCTGGTCGCTGTTGATCTTGGCGGGGTCGTCGAACAGGCGCAACCGGTGCACAGGTGTGCCATCGCGCGTAGTGCGAAAGCCCATGGTATGGCGGGCGGCCGAATGCTCGTGCACGGTGGTGAGAATTTCCTGCCCCGGGGCAATCTTCAGCCCGCCATAGATCAGCCCCAGGCCTTCGGTGGTGCTGCCGGTCAGGGCAATTTGCCGGGGCGTCACTTCGAGGTAGCGGGCTGCCCATTCACGCACGGCGGCCTCGTGCTTCCACTCCGATTGGCTGTCCCAGTCGACCATGCGGGCCGGGTGGCGGTCGAAGCGGGCGCGCAGCGCCTCGATGGCTTCGCGCACGGGCCTTGGGTGCGAGGTGATCAGGAAGTTGGCAAAGTGCGCGTACGCCGGGTCCAGCTCGAACAGGTTGCGAAACCCGGCCCAGTCGCTGGCGGTTGCAGGCTGCGCAGCCGCCGCTTGGGCGGCAGGCAGCAGTGGGCCTGTGAGGGGCAGGGCGGCCGCAAGCAGGCCGGCCTGCTTGAGAAAGGTGCGACGATCGTTCATCAAATGGCTCGCAAGGGTCAGGGGGATGAGGTGGTGACAGGTTGCGCGGCGCGCTGCACCTGCTCCCACACCCGCAGGAAGTTGCCGCCCCAGAGCTTGGCGATATCCGCTTCGGAGTAGCCGCGGCTGATCAGTTCGGCGGTGACGTTGCGTGCTTCACTGGCGTTTTGCCAACCGTCGATGCCACCGCCTTCGTTGAAGTCCGAGCTCAGGCCGACATGATCGATGCCGATCTTGCGCACGGTGTAGTCGATGGCGTCGCCATAGTCCTTGAGCGTGGCCGGCGGTTCCTCCTCTAGAATGCCGTACAGCGCGTTGGCGTACTGGCCGACCTTCTGCTCGGGCCAGCCGGCGATCACCGGGTCACCTGGCATCAGTGCGTAGTCGAGGTTGGCCAGTGGCGGCAGGTCGTAGTGGGCCCGCAGGGCGTTGAGTTTGTCCTGGGTCTTGCTGCTCAAGGGCTTGAGGTAGGTGGAGAAGGCCACCAGCTGGACCACGCCGCCGCTGTCCTTGATCAGTTGCAGCTCCTTGTCGGAGAGGTTGCGCCTGATGTCGACCATCGCCCGTGGCGCCGAGTGCGAGGCCACCACCGGCGCGCGGCTGAGGGCAACGGCCTGGGCCAGCGCCTTGCTGGACATTTGCGACACGTCGATGATCACACCCAGGTCGTTCAGCCGCTGCACGGCGTGCTTGCCGACCGGCGACAGGCCGTCCAGGGCATCGGCGGTGTCATTGAAGAACGGCAGCGGACGCGAGGAGTCGGCCCAGCTGTTGTTGCCCACATAGCTGAAGCCGAACATGCGCACGCCGCGCGCGGCCCAGCGGTCGAGCTGATCGATGTCATCGCCCAGCGCATAGGCGTTGAGCATGCTGAGGAACACCGCGAACTTGCCTTCGCCGTGCAGGCGCCGCATGTCTTGCGGTGTATAGGCAATACCCACCTGCTGCGGGAAGTCGCGGACCATGGCGGTGATGGCGTTGTAGCGCACCTCCTGGGTGTGGCGGGCGGCTTCGACGAAGCCTGGGGTCGGGCGGTGCGGGCCGCCGTCTCCGGTCCAGGACTCTGGCCAGGCGAAGATGGTCAGGGCCGCGCCGGACAAACGCCCGCGTGCGGCCTTTGCCAGGTCGAAGCGGCCATCGCCATCCTTGTCGGCCTCACTGCCTCCGGTGCCGAAGGTCAGCGGCAGGGTGACGTGGCTGTCGAACGAGATGATGCGTTCCTGCAGGTCGTTGGCCTGGCGGGTCACCTCCCTGGAATAGCCAGCGGGTGTGGCGAAGTAGTGCCAGGCGGCAAACCCGGCACCAGCGGCAACCGCCGCGGACAGGCTGATAAACAGGGCTTTCTTCCAGCGTGGAGTCGTCATCTTGGTCTCAGTAGGTTCACCGTCGAGGGATGGGCACAGAGGCCGCCGCTACCTGCAGTGAACGAGCTCGCACCCGGGAAATTTAGCGCCTGTCGGGGCCGCATGGCGGCCCCGGATGCAGCCGGAGCGCCGCTAAATTTCGCCTGCCGTGCAACGTTCTAGCCTTGGACGGGCCGTGCTCCATGGCCGCAATGAATGCGCAGGTATGCAATGACGATTTCCCGACGCGGTTTCATCGCCGGTGTGGCACTGACGGGTGTGGTGGTGCCCGGTGCGCTGGGGGCGCTGTATGTGCAGCGCCAGCGTGCCGCCGAGGAATTCCCGGAAACCCCTGGCGAGGCCGTCGTCGAGTTGGCCGATACCCGCCTGCAGCAGTTGGGCGATACCCTGCGCGGCATCTGGCGCTGGACGCTGCTGGGCAAGGATGCCGGGTTGGACGGCCTGCCCACAGGTGAACTGGAACTGTTCCTGGATGTGGCAACCAACGGGCGCGCCCTGCGCGGCTACCTGGATACTCCCGAGCGCCTGCGTGGGCAGGATGAGCCGCGCTACCGCGTGATAGGCGACCTGCTGGCGGACAAACCGGGCACCCTGCGCTGGCGCCTGTTTTCGGCCCAGGCCCGCTATGAATGCCATATCGTGCTCGACGAGGTCTGGGGCCGGTTCGGCAACGCCGGGCCGGCGACCCTCAACGGGCGCATTGCACGCCTGGACCGCGCGCTGACATTGCCCGTGGAGGACAACCAGTTTCTGGCCTTGAAGCGCACCTTCCCCGAGGCGCGCGAGCGTACCCCGCTGAACCCGCAACTGCTGGCCTGGCTGACCGCCCCGGAGCATCGCCTGTTCCACCAGCTGTGGCACTCGTCGCGGGACAAATGGCACAAACTGGGCAAGGACAAGCAGGGCGCCCTGCGTGGCCTGGGCTGGCAGCCCGGGCCACGTGATCGCGAGCGTGATGCGCGGGGCCGGCACAAGGACCGCAACGGCTCGGGCGAAGACTTTTTCTTCATGCACCGGCACATGCTTGGCAGGGCCCGTGCCTTGCAGGACTTGCCGTCATGGACGCGCTTCCCGTTGCCGCAGCCGGAACTGGAGCGCGACCGGGCCGGATTCGCCCGCTACTTCGACAACCATGACGGCAATGCCCTGCCGCCCACCTGGCTGGCCAGCGGTGATGCGGAATACACCCAGTGGGTGCGCGACATCAAGACGCCGGATACCTTCCATGGCAACTTCCAGGTCTGGGAGTCACGCTACACCGACCCGGAGTACCTGAGCACCTTGACCCTGGGCCAGTTCGGTTCGGAAGTGGAGCTGGGCCTGCACGACTGGCTGCACATGCGCTGGGCATCGGTGCCGCGCGACCCCTCCAACGGCATGCCGGTGCCGACGGCGCGCACGCCGGATGATTTTGCCGAACGCTGGTTCGCAGAACAGAACGATTTTCTCGGTGACCCGTTTTCATCCCATGTGAACCCGGTGTTCTGGCACTTTCATGGCTGGATCGACGACCGCATCGAGGACTGGTTCCACGCTCATGAGCGGCTGCACCCGGGCGAGGTGCGGCGCCTGGAAGTCAATGGTGTGCCATGGTTTGCCCCAGGGCGCTGGGTGGAGGTGGCCGACCCGTGGCTAGGGCCGGATACCCATGGTTGCTCGACGGTGCCGGGTTTGCGGCCCGGGCGCAGTGTAGAGATGGACCCCGAGACCATGAAGCTGGCGTTGCGCATCATCTACAGCGATGACGACCTGCTCGACAAGCTGCGGCCCAAGGTACCGCAGCGGCCGTGGTATGCGCGAAACCTGAAGGTGCGGAACTAGTTGCTGCCTGTAGCGGCCCTATCGCCGGCAAGCCGGCTCCCACAGGTACAGCGCATGTCTTGACCCAGTGCAGATCCTGTGGGAGCTGGCTTGCCGACGATAGGCCGGTACAGGTGACCCTACTGGCTGACCACCCAACCACCCCCCAATGCCTTGTACAACGCCACGCTACCCTGCAACCGGGCCAGGCGCAGTTGGGCCTGCTGGTCCTGCGCCGCATACAAGGTGCGCTGGGTCTCCAGCACGCTCAACAGCGTCTCTGCTCCCGCGCCATAACGCTGCTGCGCCAGGTCGAATGCCAGGCGCGCCTGCGCCACTTCTTCATCCTGCCACTGCCGCTGGCGGTCCACGCCCTGGATCGCATTGAGCGCCTTTTCGACATCGGCAAAACCGGCCAGGATGCTGCTGCGGTAGGTCTCCAGCAACTCTGCCTGTTCAGCCTCGGCCAGTTCACGCGCGGCGCGCAGGCGGCCGTTGTTGAAGACCGGCGCGACCAGGCCGCTGGTGAGGGTGTAGTAGGAACTGTCGAACAAATGGGCAAAGGTATTGGCGCCAGCCCCCAGGTTGGCCCCGAGGGTGAGCTTGGGCAGCATGGCGGCGCGGGCGACCTGCACATTGGCGCTGGCGGCGGCGAGCCGAGCTTCCGCTGCGGCAATGTCCGGGCGGCGGGTGAGCAGCTCGCTGGGCACGCCGCTGCCAATGGCGGGCCATTGCAGGGTGTTGATCGCGTCCTGGCTGGTGGGCAGCGACTGCACCGGGTCGCCGAGCAGGGTCGCCAGGGTGACCCGGCTGTCTTGCCACTTCTGCTCCAGTAACGGCAGCTGGCGTTGCTGCGCGGCCACCAGGCTGCGCTGCTGGGCCAGTTCCAGGCGCGTGGCGGAACCGCTGCGCTGGCGTGCCTCGACCAGGCCCAGCACGTCCTGGGCATTGCGCAGGTTGAGGCGGGCAATGCGCAACTGTTCCTGCAAAGCCAGGCCCTGCAGGTAACTGTCGGCCACCGCGCTGACCAAGGTCAGCTCCACGGTCTGGCGGTCGAAGCGGCTGGCATCCAGGCTGCGCAGGGCGCTGTCACGGGTCGCTCGCAGGCCACCCCAGAAGTCGATTTCGTAGCTGGCGCTGAGCTGCATGTCGAACGAGGTGCTGGTGGGTTCGCTGCGGCTGACATCCAGCTGGTCGTAGCCGTCACCATGCAGCAGGCGTTGGCGACTACCATCCAGGCCCAGCTTCAGCTCCGGTAGCAGCGGCGCGCCGGCGATGACTGCGCGGGCCTGGGCCTGGCGTACCCGTGCCGTGGCAGCAGCCAGGTCGTGGGCATTGTGCAGGGCGTGCTGCACCAGGCGGTCGAGTTCGCCGCTGGCGAAGGCTTGCCACCACTGCGTCGTTGGCAGTTGAGCCGAGGGTGATGCGGCCTCGCCTTGCCAGGCAGATGGCGCGGCAATACCGCTGGCGGGCGTTTGCGGCGTGCTGCAGGCGGCGAGGCATACGCACAGGGGCAACAGGCTGATGCGGCTAGGCAGAGTCATGGATTATTCGCTGGTAAGGGCTTTGACCGGGTCGAGGCGGGCGGCCTTGCGCGCTGGCATGAAGCCGAACACGATGCCGGTGACGACAGCACAGGCGAAGGCGCCGAGCATGGCGGGCAGGGCAAAGGCCACCGCCACTTCGGCCAGCATCAGGCCGCCACCTATGGCCAGGGCCAGGACGATGCCGGCCAGGCCGCCGACCATCGACAGCATCACCGCCTCGCTGAGGAATTGCCGCAGGATGTCGCGCTGGCGCGCGCCGGTGGCCATGCGGATACCGATTTCACGGGTGCGCTCGCGCACAGTCATCAACATGATGTTCATCACGCCGATGCCACCCACCAGCAGCGAGATCGCGGCGATCGCCCCCAGCATCAGCGACAGGCTGTTCTGCGTGCGCGCCTCGGCCTGGATCAGCGCCGCGTCATTGGTCAGCTCGAAGTCCTGGCGGCCGTTGTGGCGCTGGCGCAGCAGCTTGTCGATGGCCGCTTCGGCTTCGTTGACCCGCGTGGAGTCCAGGGCGGCAACGGCGATGTAGTCCGGGTCACGCTGGCCGAACAGGCGGATGGCTGCGGCGGAGTAGGGCACCACGATGCGCCCGTCGCTGTCCTGGTCGCCAGAGCTGGCGCCCTTGCCGGCCAGGATACCGACCACCTGGAACGGCACATTGCCGATCAACAGGTACTGCCCCAAAGGGTCGCGCCCAGGGTCGAGCATCTTATCCCGCACTTTCTGGCCGATCACCGCCACCGCGGCAGCGTTGGCTTCATCGGCATCGCTGTAGAAGCTGCCTTGCACCGCCGGCCAGTTGAAAATCTCGGGGAACCCGGTGTTGTTGCCACCCACATAGAACCGCTGGCTGTTGTTGCCGTGGCGGACCATCATCTTTTCACCGATCACCGGCATCACGTGCTTGACCTGCGGCAGTTGGCCGATGGCAGCGACATCGTCGAGGGTGATCGTGCCGGCCTGCTCGCCCAGGCTCGCCGGCTTGCCGTTCAGGTAGAGGATGTTCGAGCCGAAGGCTGCCATCTGCGCCATGACCTGGCGCTTGCTGCCTTCGCCCACTGCCAGCATCACCACCACCGAGGCCACGCCGATGACGATCCCCAGCAGGGTCAGGGCGGTGCGGAAGCGGTTGACCCACATCACCCGCCAGGCCGCCTGCAGGGCTTCGAACAATTCACCTTTCCATGCCCCGTGCAAGGTTGCGCCATGGTCCAGGCGCTGGCGCAGCTGGTCGGCCTGTAGCCCGCGACTGTTTTCGACCATGGGCTTTTCGGCGGCCGAATCGCTGATGATCAGGCCGTCGCGAATTTCGATCACGCGCTGCGCCCGCGCCGCGACATTGCGGTCATGGGTGATCAGGATGATCACGTGGCCCTGGCTGGCCAGCTCGTCGAGCAACGCCATCACTTCGGTGCCGCTGTGGCTGTCGAGGGCGCCAGTGGGTTCGTCGGCGAGGATGATATGGCCACCGTTCATCAGCGCCCGGGCAATCGACACCCGTTGTTGCTGGCCGCCAGACAACTGGTGCGGGCGGTTGCCAGTGCGGTTGGCCAGGCCCAGGCGGCCGAGCAGGGCGCTGGCACGGGCGTGGCGTTCGTTGGCGGCGATGCCGGCATAGATGGCCGGCATTTCGACGTTTTCCTGGGCCGAGCCCGAGGGGATCAGGTGGTAGCCCTGGAACACGAAGCCGAATGCCTCGCGGCGCAGCCAGGCCAGTTCGTCGCTGCCCAGCTCGGCCACATCCTTGCCGGCGAAGCGGTAGCTGCCAGAAGTGGGGCGGTCGAGGCAGCCGAGGATATTCATCAAGGTCGATTTGCCGGAGCCAGAGGCGCCGACGATGGCGACGAACTCGCCGGGATGGATGCGCAAGCTGATGCCATGAAGGATATCGACCTTGGGCGTTTCGATGCCGCCGTAGGATTTACGGATGTCGACCAGCTCGATCAAGGGTGTGCTCATTCAACCTCCGCTGACGCCAGGGGCGCCTATCACCAGGCGTTCGCCTTCGTTCAGGCCGTCCAGCACCTGTACCCGCAGGCGGTCGCTGAGGCCGGTGCGCACCTGGCGCTGTTCCACCTTGCCGTCGCTGGTCAGCACATGCGCCAGGCGCAGGCCATCGCCGTCGTCCAGCGCGGCCAGTGGTACGGTCAGCACCTGGCTGGCTTTGCCGGCGACAAAGAACACCTGCGTGGTCATCTCGGCCATCAGGGCGCCGTCCGGGTTGTCGACATCCAGCAGCACGCTGTACTGCACCACCTGGCTGCCGGCACTGCCATTGCTGACGCTGGCCGGGCTGCCGCCGCCCTGGCTGGCCTGCTCCAGTGGCTTGGGCGGGATCGGCAGCACTTGCCGCACGGTGCTGGTCCAGCGGCGCTTGCCGCCGGCCAGGGTGGTGAAGTAGGCGGTCATGCCCGGGGTGACCTTGCCGATGTCGGCCTCCGACACCTGGGCCCACACGGTCATCGGCGAGAGCTTGGCGATGCGCAGGATCAACGGGGTTTGCTGTTGGGCATTGAGGGTTTGCCCCTCACGGGCATCCACCGCCACTACCGTGCCGTCCATCGGCGCGTAGATGCGCGTGTAGCCCAGCTCGGCCTCGTCGCTGCGCAGGCTGGCCTGGGCCTGGCGGATCTGGGCCTGGAACATGTCGATGCGCGCCTGGGTGACCTTCAGCTGTGCGGCGGCCGTTTGCACGTCCTCGTCACGGGTGGCGCCAGCGACGGCCAGCTCCCGTTGGCGTTTGAGCTGCTGCCGGGCCAGTTGGAACTGAGCGCGTTGTTCGGCCAGCTGGGCCTTGAGGTTGTCGATCGAGAAACGGCCGGCATCCAGCCGGGCCTGCTGGGTAGAAGGGTCAATCTCGACCAGCAGCTGGCCTTTGCGCACCGTGTCGCCGACCTCCACATGCAGGGTGTGGATCTGCCCCGATGCCTGGGCACCGACGTCCACGTAGCGCCTTGGTTGCAGGGTGCCCAGTGCGGTAACGCTGCTTTCGATGTCGGCTCGGGTCACGGCAACCGTGCTGAGCGGCTGTGCGCCGTAGGGCAGGGCCTTCCAGGCCAGCAGGCTGCCCAGGCCGAGCAGGCCCAGGCCGCTGAGCAGGAGCCGGCGACGGGTGTTGGTTAAAGGTCTCATGCAGACATCCAGCCGAGTGGGTGCCAGATAGACGAAAGCGGCAGGAGGGGATTTAGCGAATATTGAGCAGGGGCTGACAGGTGTATGGCGACAGGCGCTAGATCGCCCATGACATACCCTTGTTGCTGAGAATAATTATAATTTGTAAGATCGCACGTTGACATCACTCGGTCCCGCGTTGCTGCCTGAAAGAGCTTTCTGGCATAGGCTGGCAGGACGATCTCAGGTAACGTCGTGGAACATTACTATCGCGAACTGGTGGGTTTCCTTTCTTCGCGCCTGGGCAGTCGTCAGGCCGCCGAAGACGTGGCGCATGATGCCTACCTGCGAGTGCTGGAGCGCACCGACGCCGAGCGCATCGAGCACCCGCGTGCTTTCCTTTACCGCACCGCGCTCAACCTGGTTGTCGACCGCCACCGCCGGCACCTGGTGCGCCAGGCCGAGCCATTGGAGGTGCTGGACAACGACGAGCGCTGGCACACCCCGGCGCCGACCCATGACATGCAGCTCGACCAGCGCCTGGCGCTGATGCAGCGCGCCCTGGATGAGCTGAGCAAGGTCTGCCGCGACTGCTTCCTGCTGCGCAAGCTCGAAGGCCTGTCACACCAACAGATTGCCGAGCACCTGGGTATTTCCCGCAGTCTGGTGGAAAAGCACATCGTCAATGCCATGAAGCACTGTCGTGTGCGCATGCGCGAGTGGGAATCCTGATCGCCGGGTTAAAGGCGGATGAAAATTCCGTCAGTCGATCACTTGATTTCCACGGTTTTCCCGACTTCTATCAAAGAAGACCCTTGCCAGGCGTAGCCTAGGCAGCAGCCGTTACTGGCGCAGTATGGTCATGGAGCCTAACCATTACCCAACTGCCCAGGTCCCACCATGGCCAACAAGACCCTGCGCATCCTCATCGCCGATGCACACCCCTGCCAGCGCCTGCAACTGGAGCGGCTGCTCAACGGCCTGGGCTACTACCGGATAGCGCCAGTGGAAAGCTTCGAGGAGCTGCAGCGCCTGGTGCTGAGTGCCTTGCAGCCTTTCCACCTGCTATTGGGCAATATCGAGCTGGCCAGCCATGTCGGGGTCGATCTGGCGCGCTTCTGTCGCGTCAGCACGCAGATCCAGCATGCCCTGCTTTATCACTCCAACCAGTTGCAAGTGCCGTTGGTGCCGCAGGCCGAGCGCCAGGCCGTCAGCATGAGCCTGCCCCAGGTGCCCGACAACGAGGCACTGGAGGCATTCATGGCGATCATCGATTCGCCGCTGCAGGTCGGCAGGCTACCGCTGCCGGGCGCCATGCCGGCTGCCACGGCGCGGCCACGGCCGAAGGCCAATTTCGTCAATACCCTGTTCAACCGCTAAAGCCGCAGCGGGCGGGGCAAGGGGGCAGCTATTTGCTATCCTCTTGCCCTTTGCCGATTTGCGGACCCTGCCATGACTGCCATCGATACCGCTCGCCCGCCACGGTTCAGCCGCGGCGACCACCGGACCCTGGGCCTGGCGGCGTTGGGCGGCGCGCTGGAGATCTACGATTTCATCATCTTCGTATTCTTTGCGCTGACCCTAAGCCAGTTGTTCTTCCCGCCCGAGATGCCCGAGTGGCTGCGCCTGCTGCAAAGCTTCGGAATCTTTGTCACCGGCTACCTGGCGCGGCCGCTGGGCGGCATCCTTATGGCGCACTTCGCCGACCACCTGGGACGCAAGCGGGTCTTCAGCCTGAGCATCCTGATGATGGCCCTGCCGTGCCTGTTGATCGGGGTGATGCCGACCTACGCCGACATCGGCTACGCTGCACCGCTGATCCTGCTGGCACTGCGTATCTTGCAGGGCGCGGCGGTGGGCGGCGAGGTGCCGAGTGCCTGGACCTTCGTTGCCGAGCACGCGCCAGCCGGGCGGCGCGGTTATGCCCTGGGCTTCCTGCAGGCCGGCTTGACCTTTGGTTATCTGCTGGGGGCACTGACCGCGACCTTGCTGGCGCAAGTGTTCACCCCGCAGGAAATCCTCGACTACGCCTGGCGCTACCCGTTCCTGCTCGGCGGGGTATTCGGCGTAATCGGCGTGTGGTTGCGTCGTTGGCTCAGCGAAACACCGGTGTTCCTCGCCCTGCGTGCGCGCCAGGAACAGCCGGTGAGCTTCCCGCTGCGGCGGGTGCTGGGCGAACACCGCCGGGCGTTGATCCCGGCGGCGCTGCTGACCTGCGTGCTGACTTCCGCCGTGGTGGTGCTGGTGGTGATTACTCCGACAGTGATGCAGCAGCGCTTCGGCATGAGTGCCGGGCACACTTTTGCCCTTAGCAGCGTGGGCATCGTCTTCCTCAACATCGGCTGCGTGCTGGCCGGGCTGCTGGTCGACCGTGCAGGCGCCTGGCGCGCACTGATGTTCTACAGCCTGTTGCTGCCGGTGGGCATCGGCGCGTTGTATGCCAGCCTGGTGGGGCAGTGGGGCGTGACCTGGCTGGCCTATGCGCTGGCGGGCCTGTCCTGCGGCGTGGTGGGCGTGGTGCCGTCAGTGATGGTCGGGTTGTTCCCGGCCGAGATCCGCGTGTCGGGCATCTCCTTCACCTATAACGTGGCCTACGCGCTTTGGGCCAGCACCACGCCGCTGGCGCTGATTGCGCTGATGCCGTGGAGCCCGTGGGTGTGTGTCGGCTTTTGTCTTGTCATGGGCACGGTGGGGTTGCTGACGGCTTTGTACTTCGGGCGTCGGGAGCCATTGGCGTTCGCGGCAGAGCCGATGCCGGTAATGTGTGGTGAAAAATAGTTTTCTGTTGTTTGTTCTGGCCTCATCGCCGGCAAGCCGGCTCCCACAGGGATAGCGCATGGCTCGAGGTCGATGCGGTCCAGGTGGGAGCTGGCTGCCGGCGATGAGGGTGGTACAGGTAAAACAAAAAGCCCCGGCTCGTGAGAACCGGGGGCTTTTTGTTAGTGCAGGGCAGGGGCCTTACATGTTCGGGTAGTTCGGCCCGCCAGCGCCTTCAGGGGTGACCCAGGTGATGTTCTGGGCCGGGTCCTTGATGTCGCAGGTCTTGCAATGCACGCAGTTCTGCGCGTTGATCTGGAAGCGCTTGCTGCCGTCTTCCTGGGTGACAACCTCGTACACGCCTGCCGGGCAGTAGCGCTGGGCCGGCTCGTCGTACAGCGGCAGGTTGCTGGCGATTGGCACGTTCGGGTCGGTCAGCTTCAGGTGGCAGGGCTGTTCCTCTTCGTGGTTGGTGCTGGAGAGGAATACCGAGCTGAGCTTGTCGAAGCTGAGTTTGCCGTCCGGTTTCGGGTAATCGATCTTCTGCGACTCGGCCGCCAGCTTCAGGCAGGCGTAGTCCGGCTTGGTGTCGTGCAGGGTGAACGGCAGCTTGCCGCCGAACCAGTTCTGGTCCACATAGTTGAATGCCGCGCCCAGCAGCGGGCCGAACTTGTGCATGGCGGGGCCGAAGTTGCGGCTGGCGAACAGCTCCTCGTACAGCCAGCTGGCCTTGAAGGCGCTGACGTAGCCGTTGAGCTGGTCACCGCCTTCGCTGCCGGCGATCAGTGCATCAGCCACCGCTTCGGCGGCGAGCATGCCGGACTTCATTGCGGTGTGGCTGCCCTTGATCTTGGCGAAGTTCAGGGTACCCAGGTCGCAGCCGATCAGCGCGCCGCCGTTGAAGACCATTTTCGGCAGCGAGTTGAAGCCGCCCTTGCAGATGGCACGGGCACCGTAGCTGATGCGCTTGCCGCCTTCGAGGTATTGCGCCATCACCGGGTGGTGCTTGAGACGCTGGAACTCGTCGAACGGCGACAGGTAGGGGTTGGCGTAGGACAGGTCGACGATCAGGCCGACCACCACCTGGTTGTTTTCCAGGTGATAGAGGAACGAACCACCAGTGTTGTCCTTGGCCATCACGTCCAGCGGCCAGCCGGCAGTGTGCACCACCAGGCCCTGCTCGTGCTTGGCCGGGTCGATTTCCCAGATTTCCTTCAGGCCGATGCCGTAGTGCTGGACGTCGGCTTCGCTATCCAGGTTGAAGCGCTTGATCAGCTGCTTGCCGATGTGGCCACGGCAACCTTCGGCGAACAGGGTGTACTTGCCACGCAACTCCATGCCAGGGGTGTACATGCCGTCTTTCGGGTTGCCTTCACGGTCCACACCCATGTCGCCGGTGACAATGCCGCGCACCACGCCGTTTTCATCGAACAGCGCTTCCTGGGCGGCGAAGCCCGGGTAGACTTCCACGCCCAGGTTCTCGGCCTGCTGGGCCAGCCAGCGGCACAGGTTGCCCAGGGAGATGATGTAGTTACCCTGGTTGTGCATGGTCTTGGGCACGAACAGGTCAGGCACCTTGGTCGAACTGCCTGCATCCTTGAGCACGTAGATGTCGTCACGCTTCACTTCGGTGTTCAGCGGCGCGCCGAGCTCTTTCCAGTCGGGGAACAGCTCGTTCAGAGCGCGGGGTTCGAACACTGCGCCGGAGAGGATGTGGGCGCCGACTTCAGAGCCTTTTTCCACCACGCAGACGCTGATTTCGCTACCGGCTTCGGCGGCCTTCTGCTTCAGGCGGCAGGCGGCGGACAGGCCCGCCGGGCCGGCGCCGACGATGACCACGTCGAATTCCATGTATTCGCGTTCCACTGGTTCTCTCCTACTCATCAAGGCTCGTGCTGTTGCTTTGTCTTATTGGGTGCGCGGGGCATTCGCAGCGGTTCTACGCAACGGCGGAACTGTAGCTGGGCAAATGACGGACTACACCGTTTTGTCTTGGCCGCGCATTATATCTACACCACTTGGCGGGTCCAATACAAACGTTTGTTTGAATTTGCCGCAGGCCAGTAAAATCACAGGAACGCGGCTGGAGGGTGACCGATTTGCCGTATTGACCGGATTGGGTGTTACGGTCAAGATACGAGCGGTTTTACGTTCGCCGTAGGCTTGCAGCCGGGCGCAGGTACACCTCTAAAGACCAGGTGTGGAGCAGGGTTTTGCGGCCTTTGGCCGGTTTGTAGTGGAGTTTACACGCCACGACAGAAAATGACCCGTGAGTATTTGTCGCAAGAGTCCGGACAAGACTGTCCGGTCACTGTGAAGTTACCGCCTCCCGGTACGTTTTTAGAGGTGCCCTTGTACCCACGCGCATCGCAGGGCTCTGCCCCTGGCGACTATCTATTCACCGGAGAGTAACGAGGAATCCATGAAGGTTCTTGTAGCTGTCAAACGAGTGGTCGACTACAACGTCAAGGTTCGCGTCAAGGCGGACAACTCCGGCGTCGACCTTGCTAACGTCAAGATGTCCATGAACCCCTTCTGCGAAATCGCCGTGGAAGAAGCCGTACGCCTGAAGGAAAAGGGCGTCGCGTCCGAGATCGTCGTCGTTTCCGTCGGCCCGACCACTGCCCAGGAGCAACTGCGTACTGCCCTGGCACTGGGTGCCGACCGTGCCATCCTGGTCGAAGCCGCTGACGAACTGAATTCCCTGGCCGTGGCCAAGGCGCTGAAAGCCGTTGTCGACAAAGAGCAGCCGCAGCTGGTCATCCTCGGCAAGCAGGCCATCGACAGTGACAACAACCAGACCGGCCAGATGCTGGCTGCGCTGACCGGCTTCGCCCAGGGCACCTTCGCCTCCAAGGTCGAAGTGGCTGGCGACAAGCTGAACGTCACCCGTGAAATCGACGGCGGCCTGCAGACCGTTGCACTGAACCTGCCAGCCATCGTCACTACCGACCTGCGCCTGAACGAACCGCGCTACGCGTCGCTGCCGAACATCATGAAGGCCAAGAAGAAGCCGCTGGAGACTCTTACTCCAGATGCGCTGGGCGTTTCCCTCGCCTCCACCAACAAGACCCTGAAGGTTGAAGCCCCGGCTGCCCGCAGCGCTGGCATCAAGGTCAAATCGGTGGCCGAACTGGTCGAGAAGCTGAAGAACGAAGCGAAGGTAATCTAAATGACTATCCTGGTTGTCGCTGAATACGAGAACGGTGCCGTAGCCCCGGCCACCCTGAACACTGTTGCTGCTGCCGCCAAGATCGGTGGTGATGTGCACGTGCTGGTCGCTGGCCAGAACGTGGGCGGCGTTGCCGAGTCCGCAGCCAAGATCGCTGGCGTGGCCAAGGTGCTGGTTGCAGATAACGCTGCCTACGCCCACGTCCTGCCAGAAAACGTTGCGCCGCTGATCGTCGAGCTGGCCAAGGGTTACAGCCACGTGCTGGCGCCGGCCACCACCAACGGCAAGAACATCCTGCCGCGCGTTGCCGCGCTGCTGGACGTGGACCAGATCTCCGAGATCATCTCGGTCGAGTCCGCCGACACCTTCAAGCGCCCGATCTATGCTGGTAACGCCATTGCCACCGTGCAATCGAGCGCCGCCATCAAGGTCATCACCGTGCGTACCACCGGCTTCGACGCCGTGGCCGCCGAAGGTGGTTCGGCTGCCATCGAAGCCGTTGGCGCTGCGCACAACGCCGGCATCTCGGCCTTCGTTGGTGAAGAGCTGGCCAAGTCCGACCGCCCAGAGCTGACCGCTGCCAAGATCGTCGTTTCCGGCGGCCGTGGCATGGGCAACGGTGACAACTTCAAGCACCTGTACAGCCTGGCCGACAAGCTCGGCGCTGCCGTCGGTGCTTCGCGCGCCGCGGTCGACGCTGGCTTCGTGCCGAACGACATGCAGGTCGGTCAGACCGGCAAGATCGTCGCGCCACAGCTGTACATCGCCGTCGGTATCTCCGGCGCGATCCAGCACCTGGCCGGCATGAAGGACTCCAAGGTGATCGTGGCGATCAACAAGGACGAAGAAGCGCCGATCTTCCAGGTAGCCGACTACGGCCTGGTCGCTGACCTGTTCGAAGCGGTTCCGGAGCTGGAAAAGCTGGTCTGATCCGCCTGCTTCACTTATAAAGAACCCGGCCCTTGTACAGGGGCCGGGTTTTTTTTGGTCTGTACAAGGAGTGAGCAATGGTGCTGCGTAAAGCGGGCGGGGTGCTGGCATGCATGGCGGTGCTGGTTTCGCCGCTGGCCATGGCGGCGGGCAAGTGTGAACGCCTGGTGGCAACCGGCAGCCCTGATTCTCCGCCCTATTCATGGCAGGACCCCAACGACCCGAAACACCTGATCGGCGCCAACGTCGACCTGCTGCGCCAGGTGGCTGGCGAGCTGGGTGTGAAAGTGGAGGTGCTGAGCGCCGGCCGTCGTGACCAGGCGCTGGAAGAAGTACGTAGCGGGCGGATGGACCTGCTGCTCGACACCCCCATGCAGGTGGAGCAACTGACCGCGCTGGACTACATCCATCCACCCCTGCAGCTCAACGAATACCTGGTGTGGACGCGCCACGACGCCACACTGGCCTTCGAGGGCCCGGCTGACCTGGCCCAGTACCGAGGCAGTTTGTCCGAGCGCGCGCGGCTTACCCCGGCCTTTACCGCTTTCGCCAAGGCCCAGCTGAAGCTGGTGCCGGCACAGAACCTGACCCAGGCATTCCAGAAACTGGTGCTCGGCCAGGTGGATTATGTGCTCGCTGGCCGCTATTCGGGCATCGCCATGGCTCAGAGCCTGGGCATGAGCAATGACCTGATCGCCCGCGGCCTGCCGGTGGATCGGCCGGGCCTGTACCTGGCGCTGTCGCACAATTCGGCCTGCAATGACAGCTGGCTGCGTGGGCAATTGGCGAAAAAACTGACAGAATTGCCGATCTCCGGAGCATCCGAGGCCGTGCTGCAACGTAATGTCGAGCGCTGGAAAGCGCAGCTGCAGGTGCCGTCGGACGCCCCCAAACACTAGGAAGATTGCGTGAGAACCCAACCACTAATCCTTGCCCTGGCCGTGCTCGGCCTGGCTGGCTGCGCCAACGATCCGGCCCCTAACGAGCAGATGCGCATCTCCGAACAGGCACTGGAGCAGGCCAGGGCCGTCGGTGCCACCGAGCAGGTCGATGCGCTCAAGCTGGCTGAAGACAAGCTGGCCAGGGCCAAGACCAACATGCTCACCGAAGACTACCGCGATGCGCGCATGCGTGCCGAGCAGGCCGAACTGGATGCGCGTCTGGCCGAGGCCCAGGTACTGAACCAGAAGAGCGAAGAGCAGCTGCAACTGCTGCAATCGCGGGTCCAGCGCCTGCGCAAGCAGTTGGAGGTGCAGCCATGATCCGTCGCATGCCATTGGCCGCGCTGGCAGTGCTGGCGCTGGCGGCAGGTTTGCAAGGTTGCGCCAGCCAGCGCAGCAGCGCAGCGCTGGATGATGCCACTGCAGCTTTCCAAAAGGTCAAGGATGATTCCAATGTGCTGCGCAGCGCGCCGCGCGACGTGATTCGCGCAGGCGAGTCGCTGGCCCGTGCCGAGCGCCTGTCCAGCTACATCGGCACCGGTGCCGACGTGCGCCATTACGCCTACCTGAGCCAGCGCTACAGCGAAATTGCCAGCGAGCATGCCAAGCTGGCGTTGAACCAGGAGCGCCAGGCCAAGCTCGACCTGGAGCGCCAGCGCCTGCAGCTGGCCCTGCGCGAGGCCAAGCTGGCCAGTGTTCAGCAGCAGGGCAAGTGGGTCGAGTCGCAGATCGCCGCGCTGGCCTCGGAGCAGGCCGACCGTGGTCTGGTGATGACCCTGGGGGACGTGCTGTTCGACACCGGCCGGGCCGACCTGAAGAACTCGGCCAGCCGTACCGTGCTCAAGCTGGTGCAGTTCCTCCAGCTCAACCCGCGCCGGGTGGTTCGGATCGAGGGCTATACCGACAGCACCGGCCCGGCCGAGGACAACCTGAAGCTGTCGCGTGACCGGGCGCAGGCCGTGGCCGACATGCTGGTAGACCTGGGCATCGACGAGAAGCGCCTGCAGGTCGAGGGGTATGGCGACCAGTACCCGATCGAGGCCAATGCCTCGGAGCGGGGCAGGGCGCAGAACCGTCGGGTGGAGATCGTGTTCTCCGATGACAAGGGCAAGCTGGCGCCAGCACGCTGAGTCTTTGAAATGCCGGGGACCGCTCTGCGGTCCTTTCGCGACACAAGGCCGCTCCTACAGGCGTTGTGCATGCCTTGAGTTTGGCACTGCTCTTGTGGGAGCGGCTTTAGCCGCGAACACCGGCAAAGCCGGTGCCATCCACCGTGTCACCTGCTTCGCGGGTGAACCCGCTCCCACAGGGGCGGCGCACCCCCGGCAGTTTGTCGGCTTAATCGTTTCGATAGCTGTCACGCTATTGTATTGTCGACTATGTTGCATTCTGTTCCAGTACACTCTGCAACTGTTACGGTATCCTCTACCGTCACTGAGCCGTACAAGAATAACGAGTCTGCCGCCATGACCAACCTGCTGTTGTACCAGCGTATCGCCCAGCAACTGGCCGATGACATCCGTCGTGGTGTCTACCAGCCAGGCGAGCGGGTGCCCTCCGTGCGCAAGATGAGCGCCCAGCTCAATGTCAGCCATGCCACGGTGCTGCAGGCCTATGCCAATCTTGAGGACCAGGGGCTGATTCGTGCGCGGCCGCAGTCCGGCTACTACGTGCACCAGACCCCGGCCCTGACGGCGCAGACCCCGGACATCGCCCGCGTGGAGCGCCCCGGCCTGGTCACCCGCGCCAGTATCATCCAGCAGGTACTGACCGAGGCTCGCCGTGATGGCGTGTTCCCGTTCGGCGCCGCTGTGCCGCATGTCGACTACCTGCCGGTCCGTGCCTTGCACCAGCAGATTGCCAAGGTGACGCGCTTCCACAGCCCGCGTGCCTTCAGCTACATGTTCAGCCCCGGCTTCGAACCGCTGCGCCGGCAGATCGCCATCCGCATGCGTGATGCCGGCGTACTGGTCGATCCGCGTGAAGTGATCGTGACCCATGGCTGTGTCGATGCGCTGCAGATGTCGCTGCGCGTGCTGACTCGTCCAGGCGACCTGATCGCGGCCGAATCGCCCACCTATTACGGTCTGCTGCAACTGGCCGACCTGCTGGGCCTGAAGGTGATCGAGATCCCCAGCGACCCGTCCACCGGCATCAGCCTTGAGGCGCTGCAACTGGCGGCCAACCAGTGGTCGATCAAGGCCCTGGTGCTGACTGCGCGCCTCAGCAACCCGCTGGGTGGCACTGTGCCGGAAGAGCGGCAGAAACAGCTGCTGCGCCTGGCGTCGGACTTCGATATCCAGATCGTCGAGGATGACATCTATGGCGAGCTGATGTTCGAGCAGGGCAAGACCAAGGCGCTCAAGGCATTCGACCGCCTGGACCGAGTAATCTATTGCTCGAGTTTTTCCAAGACGCTGTCCCCTGGTGTTCGAGTTGGCTGGATGATCGCCGGGCGCTATCAGGACGAGATCCAGCGCCTGCAAACCTTCACCACCCACTCGGCCTGTAGCGTGACGCAGATGGGTGTGGCGGCCTACCTGGAGAATGGCGGTTACGACCGGCACCTGCGTTACATTCGCCAGGAGTACCGCAAGAACCTCAGTGCCTACCAGTTGGCGGTGCAGCAGCACTTCCCCGAGGGTACCCAGATGACCCGGCCGACGGGCGGTTTCATCCTGTGGGTGAGCCTGCCGGGGCGGGTCAACACCCAAGAGCTGCATGTGCGCGCGCTGGAGCAGGGCATCAGTATTGCGCCGGGGCTGATCTTCAGTAACACCGAGCAGTTCAACCACTGCATCCGCCTTAATTGCGGTATACCTTGGAACAAGGAAGCCGAGCGCGCGGTGATCACTCTCGGTTTGCTTGCCCAGCAATTGTGTCGGGAGCCAGCGGCGGCATTTTTATAGGCTTGCCACGCGCCTGTGGAACAGGGAGCATACGCACTTTTACTGCCAGTCTGTCCATTTGCCATGAATGCTCTGCGCCGTTTTGCCCTGATCTTGTGCCTTGTACCGCTCTGCAGTCTGGCTGGTGTTGCCCAGGCTGCGCAGCCGGCAGGCCAGGCGCAGGCGGCCAAGCCGGTGCAGAAAGCCAAGCCGGTGCAGAAGGCCGCAGCCAGGCCAGCGCACAAGCAGCCTGCAAAAAAGGCCCGTAACAGCAAGGACAGGCCGGCGCGCAAGCAGGTGAGCAAGGAGGTTGCCAAGCCACTACCCAAGGCGAAGCTAGACCTCAGTCTGCCGGCCGAGATGGTCGATGACCTAGAGCCGAATGTGGGCAGCCCTTCGCCGATACAGCGACGCAAACCTTTGCTGCCACCCATGTTCACTGAAAAGCCGGAGACCAGCGACAGCCCGTTCCAGCTCAATGGCCGGTTGATCAGCAACGAAATGCAGCTGCAACTGCGCAATGACAGCCGTCGCGACGTGGAAGGGGCGGCCATCGATTTCGAGTATCGCCAGTAGCTGGCGAACTGACTGCCGGGTCACGGCAGATTTCATCATGCAGCAATTTCAAACGCCTGTTTGAGCGGTTACTATCCAGGGACGTTCGTCCCGTTTTGTTCCAGGGAGTCCTGATTTTGGTGAATAGCCATGAATTGCCGTGAGGGCTGTGGTGCCTGCTGCATCGCCCCGTCCATCACCTCTGCGATGCCGCGCATGCCCAATGGCAAGCCGGCTGGCGAGCGCTGCCTGCACCTGACTGTCGACAACCTCTGCGACCTGTTCGGCAAGCCCGAGCGGCCGGCAGTTTGTGGCGGTTTCAAGGCGGATGTGGAGGTATGCGGCAGTGACCGTGACGAGGCCATCAGGATTCTTGGCTGGTGGGAGCAGATAACGGCGGCGTGACAGGCTGGATCTTCGAAAACAAGGATAAACATGATGAGATCGTTCAAGCGTATTGCTCTGCTGTGTGGCATGGGTGTTCTGCTGGCGCCTGCGGCCTGGGCCGAAAACTGGCAGGTGGCCAAGGACGAGGAGGGGATCAAGGTTTCCCTTAGCGAAGTGGCCGGTTCGAAGTACAAGGCCTATCAAGGTGTCACAGTGATCAAGGCGCCGCTGGCCAAGGTGCAGGCGTTGCAGGAGGACGTGGTCGGGGCTTGTGCATGGATTCACGAATGCAAGTCGCAGAAGCTGCTCAAGCACGAAGGTGACCAGAGCTGGACCTACACCCAGTTCAATACGCCATGGCCGGTGACGCCGCGGGACTCGGTGTTGCATGTGACTACTGTGAAGGAGGCTGATGGCAGCCTGGTGCGCAACCTGAAGGAAGAGCCGACCTATATCCCGGAAGAGAAGGGCTTTGTGCGGGTGGCGAAGGTCGAAGGCTTCTGGAAGCTGGTGCCCAAGGGCGACAGCACGGAAGTGACCTATCAGGTGCACACCGAACCGGGTGGCAGCGTGCCGGCGATGGTGGCCAACAAGTTCGTGGTGGATGCGCCGTTCAATACCCTGAAAGGGTTGCGGGAGCGGGCTGAGAAAAACTGAGGCATTGTGTCACCTGTGCTGGCCTCTTCGCGGGTAAACCCGCTCCTACAGGTATCCCGCAAACTTTCGGGCCTGTGGGGTCCCTGTGGGAGCGGGTTTACCCGCGAAGAGGCCAGCACAGGACGAATAAAAAAGGCTGCCCGAGGGCT
>NZ_JWLN01000046.1:0-34810 GCF_000814065.1 Pseudomonas sp. C5pp
AATCGATAGGAGATATACCCCATGTCCAGTGGTGCAAAGCGCTCTACCGCGTGGATTCGCGAAGTCACCCCGGGGGTAACCCCGCCGGGCCCATGGAACGTACTGACCCGCGTCAGCTTCGGCCTGGTGCCTACCTACAACACCGAAGAGAACAACGAGATCGGCGAAAGCCGGATGTCGCAGGGTACCGCCCAGACGACCGTGGATGTTGGCGGCGATATCGAGACCAAGTTCCGCTACGGAGCCCTGGACGAGTTCCTGGCCTCCTGCTTCGGCGCGAACTGGTCCGGTAATACCCTGACCATGGGTAACGAGCGAATCTCGTTCTCCATCGCCGCCTATGACGCGGACGTTGGTATCGCCGGCATCGCCCGCGGGGCCCAGGTTGACACGATCAACATCGAGGTCCCGAACGACAACGAGATCAGCGTCACCACCACGTTCATGGCCACCTCGTGGCAGGATAAGGCCGACAACACTTCCTTCATCGTCAGCCCTGCGCCCGAGGCCAACCAGCGGCGCTACGGCTTTAAGGATGTGACCGGGCTGAAGATCAACGGCGTGCAGCTGGGTGACGACAACGCGTGCGTTGACACCTTCAACCTGCAATTCGCCAACAACTCGCAGACCCAGCGATGCATCGGCAACGGCAACCCGTTCGCCGGCAACATCATTCAGACCACCTTCGTGCCTGGCGGCTCGATCACCCTGAGCTGGTCCAAGACCGCTTACGCGTACTGGAAGGCGCAGCAGACCGGCGACTCGCTCAGCTTCGAGTTCACCCTGAGCAACGCAGATGGCGGCTACACCTTCCTCATCCCCGAGATGGAAGTCAGCGGCGACTGGCCGGACGGCGGAGCCACCGACATTGTCCAGGTGGAACTGAACTACACCGCCCGCCGCGTGCCGCCGACCATTACTCGCCTGCCGGCGCCCATCGTCGTTGCTGCGGTGGAAGTAACCCCGGCCACCCTAAGCCTGGCGGTGGACGAAACCGCAGACCTCGAAGCCGTGGTAACTCCGGTAGGTGCCAGCCAGCTGGTCACCTGGACCTCGTCGGCCCCGGCGATCGCCAGTGTAAGCGCCACCGGCCTGGTAACCGGCCTGGCTGCTGGTACCGCCACCATCACCGCGACCAGCGCCGCAGACGGCACCAAGACCGACACCTGCGCTGTCACCGTCACCGCTTAACCCTTTGCCCGGCGCGCCCTGCGGTGTGCGTCGGGCCTTTTACCGCAGAGGAATACCATGGGCATCACCATTGCAAAGAAGCCTGAGTTGGACATCAACGGCGAGCGCTGGGTTGAGTTCGCGCCGGGCGCCGAGATCCTCGTCGGATCGATCGCCAACCCTCTGTACAAGTCGCATCAGGCGCTGATCAATCGCCACCTGGCCGCGATCAATCAGCAGGCTCGGGTCGGCACCGCCGAGTTCAGCCTTTCGGACATCCCTGACGTTGAGCTTGAGACCGACGATGAACTGTTCGTGGAGCTGGCGGCCAAGCATCTGATCAAGGATTGGAAGGGCGTAGACGTTGAGGAGAAGCCGGGCGAGCCAGCTCCATACAGCGCTGATCTGTGCATCGCGCTGATCAACCAGATGCCAAGCGTTTACTTCCTGGCCCTGCGCACCGCTACCGATATCGCCCGCCGTGTCGAGGAGAAGGCCGCAGCCACTGCGGAAAAGCAGTAGCGGCATACCTATGGGGGCGCGAGTGGTCTGGCGAAGCCAACGAGAAGAAGCGCTGGAAGCATGAGCGCTTGGGGTCTGGCGTTCCCGATGCGCCCGAGATTGACGGCGTAACCGTCGAGATCCTTGAAGCCTACGCCTTCATAAGCCGGTCCCGGCAATACGTCGGCATGGTCGGTGCGCCTGCACCCATCTCACCGGCGGCCATCACCGAATACCTCGACCGCTACCCATCTGCGATATGCCGCGAAGAGTTCGACGCAGCCGTATTTGCCCTCGATGACCAGTTCCGCAAGCACTGGGAGGAGCAGAACGAGAAAGCCCAGGCCGCAGCTGAGGCCAAAAACAAACCCAAGAGGCGTTGACGCCGGAGGATCACATGGCGCAGGAATCACGCCTTGCGGTAACGATCGACTCGCGCGGAGCAAAGCGAAACGCCGATGACCTGGCAGAATCCCTGAAGGATGTTGAGCGAGCAGGCGAGGGCGCCACTACCAGCACTGAGGGCCTGTCCTCGAGTCTTGATGAGCAGAGAAGAGAGCTATCTCAACTGCTAGGCCAGATCAATCCGACGGTGGCAGCACTTGGCCGATTGGATGATATGCAGGAGAAGCTGGCCAAGTTCAAAGGGAACAAGCTCCTCGATAGCGATACCTTCGACGAATACAGCCATCGCATCAACACCATGCGCGATGCCCTTGGCGAATCCGCCACGAGCATGAACAAGGCAGGGATGTCGGCCAAAGCCTACCAGGCGTCCCTGCGAGGCATCCCGGCGCAGTTTACCGACATCGTAGTCAGCCTGCAGGCCGGGCAGCCACCTCTGCAGGTGCTGCTTCAGCAGGGCGGCCAGCTGAAAGATATGTTCGGTGGCGTAGGTCCGGCGGCCAGGGCCTTAGGTGGCTACGTCGCTGGCCTGGTCAACCCGTTCACCGCCGCGGCAGCCGCCGCTGGCGTGCTGGCGGTGGCCTACTACCAGGGTTCTGAAGAGACCGAGCGCTTCGCTAATGCGCTGATCGAGAACGGCAACGCCGCGGGGCTCTCAGCCAATCAGCTCGCTGATATGGCCAACCAGGTGGCAGCATCGAGCGGTACCGTTGGTGCGGCTGCTGGTGTCCTGACCCAACTGGCCGCCGCCGGCAATCCGCTGCGCACCATGTATGTGGAGATCACCCAGGCCTCTTTGGCTTGGTCGAAGCAGACCGGTCGGGATATCACAGAGGTCGTCCAGACCTTCAACGAGATCGGCAAGAACCCTGTCGAGGCCATCAAAAAGCTCGACGGCGAGCTGAATATCCTCACAGCGTCACAGTACGCCAACATCCAGTCCCTGCAGGAGCAGGGCAAGACGATGGATGCTGCGGCTATGGCGGCCGGTCTGTACGCCGAGGCCATCAACAGCCGGGCAGGGGAGATTGAGCGCAACCTGGGCACGCTGGAGTCTGCGTGGCAGTCCATCACCGGGGCGGCCAAGAAGGCCTGGGATGCCATGCTCGACGTTGGTCGTGATCAGACGATCGAGGACCAAATCGCCAACACCGAGAAACTGATCGCCCAGCGCAAAGGGGGCATCATCGGGTTCTTCGCGGGCGATGACGACCAGACCCTGCGCGGGCTCGAAACAAGACTCAAGCAGCTGCAAACGGCCCTGGCAAACAATGCCGCCAAGGCAGCGCAGGATGCCAGCAACAAGGCCACACAGGATGCCGGCAAGAAAGGCATCGACCTGATCAACTCGACCTACAAGTCGTCGTTGACCCAGACCCAGAAGCTCCAGAAGGAACTGACGGACCTGGACAAGGCGCGCAAGGATGCCATTGCCGCTGGCGGCTTCAGCGCTGCCGAGGAAGAGAAGTACGCGAAATCCCGCAAGAACATCGAGCAGGAAATCGCGGAAATCAAGGCTCGTGAGGCGAAGAAGAACGCGCCGAAGGGTGTCAACAAGGGTGTATCTGAGGCGGAGACCACGTTTGCCCGCCTGTACAACCAATACGACCCGGCGGCCCAGGCTGCGCGCACCCTTACCAAGGAGCAAACCCAGCTTCAGCTGGCCCTGGACAAGGGCAAGATCAGCCAAGACGAGTACGGTAAGGCGCTGGCCCAGGCCTCGCTGAACTACGCAGCAGCCATCAAGGGCGCGCAAGGCCTTACCCAGGCCGAGCAGTACCGCGCCCAACTGGAGAGGCAGCTGGCAACCCAGCGCAGCGAGTACAGCATTGCTGCCGCCGGCGTGGGCATGGGCGACCAGCAAGCACAGCGCATGCAGCAGCGCGTGCAGCTGGAACAGCAAGCCAACGACCGAATTCTGCAGCTGCGCACCGAACTGGCCAACGCCACGACGGAGAAGCAGCGGCAGGACCTGCAGGCGCAGATCGACCTCGAGCAGGAGTATCTGCCCAAGCGGCTGGAGGCGCTGCAGTCTGGGTTCGCTCAGTACGACGCGGCCATCTCCAGCCCTATCAACGGCTGGAACGCGGCACTGGCCAACTTCCAGACAACCGCGGCTAACGTCGCCGGACAGAGTCAGGCCCTGTTCAGCGGTGCCTTCAGCAGCATCCAGTCCAGTGTCGGTGGCGCGTTCCAGGCCATGACGCTGGAAGGTCAAACCTTCGGGGAATCCGTCACGAGCGTTACCCGCAGCCTGGTCGGCAGCGTGGTCAACTCGCTCGGGCAGATGGCTGCGCAATGGGCGGTCAATCAAGCTATGCAGGTGGCATTCGGGCAGACCTCGGCGGCTGTCGCCGCGCAGCAGATCGCCCAGGTTGGCGCCGTAACAGCAGCAGAGACGTCAGGTGCTGCGGCAGTGGCCACTGCCAAGGTCGCTGCGGATGGCGTGGCCACTGCATCCAGCATTGCCGCCACAACCGCCACTACCACAGCCCAGACGGCGGCAGCGGCCACAACCGCAAGCGCCTGGCTGCCTGCGGCTCTCGTCGCCTCCATCGGCTCGTTCGGTGCAGCGGCAGTGGTCGGCGGTACCGCGCTCTTGGCGGCCTTCGCGCTCATCAAGGGCTTCGCCACGGGTGGCTATGTCTCAGGCCCAGGCTCTGGCACATCCGACAGCATTCCTGCGCGCCTGAGCAACGGCGAGTTTGTAGTGAATGCCAAGGCAACCGCGCGCAATCGCGAGCTGCTGGAGGCGATCAACTCGAACGAGCGGGTCTCCTTCGCAGGCGAAAACATCTCGCTCAACAAGGTGCAGGCCAACGGTCATGCCCAGCAGCAGACCGCTCCGGCCAATGTCACCGTCAACCTGATCGAAGACCGGTCCCGCGCCGGCACTGTCGATCAGCGCACCGGTGACGACGGCCAGCTGCAGATCGACGCCTTCGTGGCTGACATCTGGGGCGGGGGCGAGCGGGCTCAGGCCATCGAGGCGGCCTACGGGCTTTCGCGCAACCCAACGTAGGTAGATCCCATGACCACCGAAACCGATGAGGCCGACAGCGGGGCAGGCGCAACTGTGCCCGATCCCGTTGTTCCGCCTGATGAGAAAGAGCTTCTGCTCCAAAGGCGGCTCGCTCGCATCGAGGAGGCGCTGGGCCTCAGCCCCCTCACCTAAACGCAAACCTCAGCTGAGGAACGGCAATGATTCAATACCCGGCAGAATTGCCACTTCCGCTGCAGGATGGGTATGGCCTGAGCACGGTTGATCCGATGCGGGCTACGCAGATGGTAACCGGGCGTATGCGGTACAGGGTCCGGCACAGCTACGTTCCGACTGAGTTGAGGTTCAACTTCAATTTTAGTCAGGATGAGGCCGGCATATTTGAGGCCTGGTATGCGCGGACGATCAACAACGGTCTGGAGTGGTTCGAGATTCAGCTGCAGACGCCGGCCGGCTTCGCGCTATACGAGGCGCATTTCAAAGGCATCTACCAGGGTCCAGACCTGACGCAGATCAGTCGCTGGCGTTACTCTGCGGTCCTGCAACTGAAGCAGCGCCCGCTTATCCCGGCACCATGGGAGCAATTCCCGCAGTACTGGCTGAACAAGAACGTCATCGATGTGGCGGTCAACAGGGAGTGGCCTGAAGCATGAGCCTGATCGAGGAGTGCTACGCCTCGGGCAGGGGCGAATTGGTCGACACCATTGAGGCCAAGAAGGAAGGCGGCACCGTCTCCCACCTGTACTGCTCGGGCTGGGAAGACCGGGTTTGCACCACCGAGGACGGCCGCACGCTTACCTTCATCGCGATGGCCATGGACCTGGCCTTGCCCAAGAACGACAACAGTGCGTTCCAGAACCTGGTGCTGGGCCTGGACAACGTGACCGGCGAAGTGCAGGAGGTCGTGGAGGAGGCGAAGGCGGCCGACGACCGCTTCATCATCACTTTCCGGCGCTACCTGGCCGAGGACCTATCGTTCCCGCAAGAGCGGTACCGCATGACGCTGCTCAGCCGGGAATATGAGGACGATGTTGCCAAGCTGACCGCCGGCTTCTTCGACCTGCTCAACACCAACGGTCTCCGCACCATCCTGACCACATCCCTGGCACCCGGCCTGAAGTACATCTGACCATGATCGAGAAATTCATGCGCGCCCCGTATCGCGAGGGTGCACGGGGTCCTATTGCCTTCGATTGCTGGGGTCTGTGCGTCGCTGTTCGCAACCAGGTGTTCGGTCTGCCGCTGCTGCCCAGCTTGGGCGCCGTGGGCAAGGACAAGCTCAAGGCCAATACCGCCGCCTATCACGACCTGCGCCAAGGCATGGAGGAGTGCGCCCCGGAGCCTGGTGCCATAGCTGCCGTATTCCGCGGTGCGCTGTGCCTGCATGTCGGCGTGGTGGTGGAAAGCGAAGGGCGCCTGAAGGTGCTGGACACAAACCCCGGCGGCGCCTGCCTCCGGACAACTGGCGAGTTCGAAGCCGCTCACCCCAAGGTGGTTTATTACCGTGATCGAGTTCTACCCGAACAAGCTGAGTGACACGGCGCCGCTCGGTACCTGGAAGACAGACCGCCGTATGACCATCGAGGCGTGGCTGAAGTCCATGGCCCCGTCGTACGAACGCCGGGAAAGCCCGCCAATCAGCGCTGTGCTGAATGACGAAGTGATCGAGCAGCACCTGTGGCACAAGGTAAAGTTCAAGCCATCCGACTTGCTCCAGATCTACCGCGAGCCCAAGGGAACCGACCCGTTCTCCATCACCTTCGCCCTGTTCAAGGGCGCCAAGGCGGTGCTGAAGGCGGTCATGCCGAAGATGCCGGGAATGCCGTCCAGCGCTGGAACCCAGCAGGGCGACCCCCTGATGGATGCCAGCGCCAAGGGCAACAAGGTCAAGCTGGGCGACCCGGTGCGGCAGATCGCAGGCCACCAGCGCGTCTATCCGTCGTACCTGACCCAGCCGCGCCGAGCATTCCTGGCCCCCCGGGACCAGCGTGTGGAGATGCTGCTGTACATCGGCGAAGGCGAGTACGACGTGCCGCTGGCAAAGGTCAAGGTAGGAGAAACCCCGCTGATCTCCCTTGGCGCGGACGCGACGTTCACCATCTACCCACCGGGGGCCGACCTGTCTGCCGATCCAGCGCACATCAACTGGTTCAACGCGCCCGAGGTTGGCGCCAGTTCCAGCGGCTCGGCCGGCCTTGAGTTGACCATGGCCACCGACCTGACCAGGTCGGCCACCGCATCGGCGTACCAGTTCGTCGGCGACACGATCAGCGTGCCGGCCGGATCCGGCCAGTTCCCGACCGACTGGTCGAACGGGATCATCGTCCGCGTGCTGGCGCCCTACACCTACACCGTCATTGACGGCGGGGTGGGGCGCGACATCGTGCGTGGTCCGCTGGAAATGCTGAACCCCGCGCCGGGCATGCTGATCGAGGTTGCAGGTGCCAACGCGGGGCTGTATGTAGTCCACAGCTACACGCCATACAGCCCAGCCGTGCCGGCCAACCCTGGCACGGCATCGACGCTGACCGGTTCGGCAGCGCCAACACGGTACGACTTCGACGTAACCCCGCTCAGCTTCACCGTGTTCCACGGCGCGGCCAGCTACCCGATCACACTGAACACCGCGACTACCAACCTGTCCGGGCTGGTGTCGGCGCTCAATACGCAGTTCAGCGGCAAGCCATTTCAGGCGCAAGTGAGCGGCAGTGTGCTGCGTATCGTCGAGCTGACGCCGTTCGCCGGTCAGGCCATCACCGCTACCGGCGCATCCACCATCCTGGGATCGTCGCCAGTAGGCGTCACCGGTACGGCCACCACCAGCGCTATCCCCGAGCAGCCAGCCGAGATGACCCTGGACTATGACGGCGGATCGCCGGTGGTAGGCCTTGCACTGGGTCAGGGCATGGCAACCATCGGCCCGCGCGGCCTGCGGTACCGTATCACGGCCTTCAGCACGAGCCTGCTCGAGGTGGAGCGCCTGACCGCATCTGGCTCCACCGACGCCGGCTGGCCTGGGTTCAATTCGATGCAGACGGTCAACGGCCTGATCACCCTGGACGCTTCCAACCTGCAGGGTGGATACCGTGGCCCGTTCGCCTGCTGCCCGGAGAACGAGAAGGTAACCATGATCGAGTGGTCGGTCACCTACGCCAATGGCCTGTGCGGCATTGGCCGGGAAGGGCAGATCTACGAGATCCCGACCTACTACGCCTTCGAGTATCGGGACATGGATGTGGCCGGTGCCTGGACCGTTATCGAGCTGATGAAGACGGGCGGGTCGCTGGATGCCCAAGGCTTCACCAACCGGGTAACGCTGCCGTATCCAATGCGCGCCGAGGCAAGGGTCCGCAAGCTGTACAAGGACCGCCCGGGGCGAATCAACGACGAGGCCCGCGACGACGCAACCTGGACGGACTTGCGCGGGCGGATGCAGAACTCGCCAACGAGCTATCCAGGTCTGACGGTGATGACCTGCAGAATACGCGGCGGCGACCGGCTCTCGGCTCAGTCGGAGAGTCAAGTCAGCGTCGAGGCAACCCGTATTCTGCCGCTGATGGAGGGCGGTACCGGCCCAAGCCGCGACATCGTGCCGTACTGCATCCACCAGCTGAAGCAGCGCGGATACACGGACGACGACCTGGATCTGCCTGAGTGGCAGGCCTTCCACGAGATCTGCGTTGCCCGTGGCGATACCTACGACGAGACGCTGGACGCGACGATCACCGTGAAGGACATGGTGAACAACGCCCTGGCGTGCGGGTTCGGCGAACTGGTGACGTTCCGGGGCCTGCTGAGACCTGTCCGAGACAGCGCCAGGGCAGCGTTCGACGTTACCTATGGCCCGAAGACGCAGACCTACTCACCGCAGAACATGACCAAGATGCTCAAGATCAGCGGCGCCATGCCATCGATCAACGACTTCGATGGCGTGGATGTAGAGTTCTTCTCCCGCACCACCTGGGCTTGGGAAACGGTCGAGTGCCGCTGGCCTGGAGACCTAGGCATCAAGGTCGAGAAGATCAAGATGCCAGGTATCGGCGACAGGACCAGGGCTTGGCGTATCGGCATGCGCCGACGCGGCCACCAGAAGTTCCGGACCGACGTTTACACCTGGGAAACCGAGATGGACGGCAGCAACAGCGGCTATCTGAGCTTCGCCGCGGTTGCCGACGACAGGCCGAAGGGATGCCAGAGCGCGATCCTGCTGGGCTTCGAGGTGACCGGTTCCGGCACGCTGCTGACCTCGTCCGAGCAACTGGACTTCAGCGCGGGCGGTGAGCACCTGATAGGCGTTCGAAAGCTGGACGGCACGCTGTCTGGTCCGTGGACCGCAACGCAGGTTGATCCGTACACGGCGCGGGTCGATGCCCTCGATTTCACGCCGGAGGTCGACGGTTCACTGGAGCCGCCACACATCCTGTTCGGGCCGGCTGCACGCTGGGCCTACCCGACCCTGATCACCAGCTCTGACCCAGCCAACGGCAACGTCGCGATGAAGGGCATGCCCTACGACGCCCGCGTTTACACCTATGACGATCAATTCCCATCGGCCTGACCGGCCCCTTACTTGAGCATGCCCGCCACAGAGCGGGCTTTTTTATGCCCGGAGAATCTATGCGCTACAACACTGGCAACCCGGTTGGCTCTGATGGCTCCAGCTCGCCATTTGACCTGCATGATAACGCTGGAGTGCTTGACCTGCTTTTGAATGGACCGCTTGGCGAGTGCCTGAATCGCCTTGGCGTCCCGCTGAAATCGTGGGTCGGGATCATGCAACAGGTGACCGACTACCTCATCGACCAGGGATATGAATCGGTGTACCTGACTTACGGGGCCGGGGTCGTGGCCCAACGTCAGACACAGTTGGTTCAGCGCTCTGGTGAGCTCTACCGGGTCATGAATGCAACGGACATCCCGCTGACGCTGACCGGGACCTGGGAGTCGGACGCGCCGAAGCTTCAGGCAGTTGGGGATGCAGCGCTTCGCCAAGCGTTGGCAAGCCAAAGCGGTAGCACGATGATCGGATGGCAGAGTGGATCTGGTGGATCGGCATATCGTCAACTGAGCGACAAATTAAGCGGATTCATTGATGTAAGGGATTTTGGGGCAAAGGGTGATGGCGTCACTGACGACACAATTGCGATTCGTAACGCTTTATCTGCCTCGGCGCATATTTTTTTCCTCCGGGGAAATATATTGTAACAGATAAAATTTCTGTTGATTTAAATTTTGAAAGTTCGCTATCTATAGTGGGCTATGGCGCTGGAGTTACAACCATTGAGCTTAATACCGGTGGAGATGGTCTTGAGTTCAATCTTCACGGAAACTGGTGGCTGCCTGGAGCTGGAAGCAAAACAGGCTTGAGGATTTCAGATATTAGCTTCTCTACTACCAATAATCGAACTGGCGTTGGTCTGGCTATTTATGGGGAATCGGTGCAAGGTAGGCCTGCTGAAGGGATATATCTAGAGCGCATAAGAATGCGCGGAAAATCGGACTTCAACCAGTTCTGGTTTACGGCTTTGAAGTTTAGAGATGCATGCCCTGCCTGGATTGACTCGCCGGAGATACATGCAGGAAATGGAAATGATGTAAGTACCTGTATTGAGATTTCTGGAACAGCACAAGGCACATCTCCAGTCCACTATAATATAATTAGCCCTATTTTGTATTTTGGTCTTAACGCCATAAAGATTGGGGATTTTGTTGAGGGTGTATATATTACCCAACATACCATTGTCGGATGCCAATATGGTGTTTACTGGCACCCTTCGCAGGGCGAGAGCGGTCTAAGTGTGATTGGCGGGCACATTGCGGCAGTGAAGAGCGCTATAGATCTTGATAATGTCTTTGATTTTGTAGTGGAAGGATGCCTTATCTATAGGAGTGGAGACTTCGAGCCTTTTTATGGTGTGAATATTAGTCGGGCTGGAAGATTTTCCATCACTGGGAATGTCTTCAGGGGTACTTCATCAGGATCTGGAGAGACAGGCGTCTATGTGAATTCTAGTATTCCTGACGAAAAGTATGGGGGTGTTGTTTCCAGCAATAACTTCACAAGTTTTAATGGGCGCGGACTGTGGCTTGGCGCGAATGCAAATTTTGTTTATGGTTCTGGCAATAGGTTTGGTGCCTGCTCTGTTCGGGTGCTACGCCAAGAAACGTCTGGGAATTGTTCTGTTGATGGCGCCAAAATTGAGAGGAGCATCGTTGTGGCTCTAGCAGGAGGTGGGCTTGGCGGTCAGTTTGATGTTTCCGTGCCGGCAGGTGCTTTCAGAATTAAGCCGGCTTTTGCATCTGCAGATCTTTATGGGAGTTTGTCGATATCTGCAAGTTATGATTATGATAATTCAACTGAGACAAATTTGAGGTTTGTTGTTCGGAGTAATACGGGGGGGAATATATCCTCCGGTAACTACAGATTTGGTGTTTGCGCAGCAGAGAGTTCAGTGTCTACGACCTAGACTGGTATGTGGCCACCATTTATGTAGGTGGCCACAGCCGATTTAAAGCATGCTAGGAATTATTTTTGAAAACTCAGAAACACCGAATCTGGTTAAGTGCTCTTGATCAAAAAATATCGGCTTTCCTTCCGCACTAATTACAATGCACTTATTTTTCTCTGGGCAGGTAATGGAGAGCAGGTCCACGAAGTTTGATCCGTCAATTTCTTTTAGGCGTAAATTTAACATTGCGGCGTCATTGGTCTTAAATCTAGCCGCATAATTCTCTATTCCATGTATTCTTCCGAATTTTGTAGCTATCTCTATGCTTCCTTTTGAGATATCTTTTCGTCCAAATATATAAAATTTGGCCTTGTATTGTTTTATTGCATTGGTAATGGCGGATGTGTATTCGTTTTCACCAAAATCTCTCCAGCGCATTGCAATGAATACCTTGTCTGCACTGGATATCAGGTGTTCATCATTTGCTCTGTGAAGCATTGCGGTGCATTTTTGGGTGACTGTTGGATTTTTAGCAGAGAAGGGGTTTGTTTCTCTAAAGAACTCATTGATTTTGGTCTCGTCAATCAACGGTGTCCCGCAGTCACTTCCGACTACTCGAGATACAATGTTGTATGAGTTGGAAATTCCGGATTTGTCAAGTATGTTTATCAGGTCGCCGGCTTGTGAGTCGCCGATGATAAGTAGCTTGGGATTTGAGTTGCCTTCATCGAATCTATCTTTCTTGTTCAGTAGGTTATGACGCTGCCAAACATATGCTCGCTCAGCATTTATATCTATTTTAGCAATTTCAGCTATTTCCGCTGGAACCCTCCACTCCCAGCCATTCTGACCCCATCCGCTGGAAGCGACGACAATCAAAGCGGTTGAGCACCCAAGGGATGCGAGCGCAAAACCATTCCCGCTGAGCTTTGCGCCCTTCGCTTTCCGCAATGGCTTTTCGATCAGGCTGTACAGGGCGATAGCTGCGATGAAAGTCATGCCCGCCAAGGCGGTCGTTTCGAGCGCTGTCAGCTCCCGCATCAGGAAGTAACTTGCGAAAACGAACAGAGGCCAGTGAACCAGATAAAGCGAGTAGCTGACCTCACCGATTTTTGTTGCTGCCCAAGAGCGGCATGGCCACGCTGCCTTTGCGCTACCGCCTGCGAAGATCATGAGCGCGGCGCCAGCCACGGGTACCAAGGCTGCAAGACCAGGAAACAGAGTGCCGTTGCTGCTGTAGAGGAAGATAGGGGCAATAACCAGGGCCAATCCCGCCAGGTATGCCAGCTCCTTCAGCGCAGCATTAACCTTGTTGCGCTCAACCAGCACCACCAGTGCGCCCACCAGGAACTCGTGAATACGGAACGGGGTCAGGAAAAACGCGCCCGAGGCGTCCTGCTGCAAGAAGAAGTACGCCGCAGCGGCTCCGATAACAAAGATCAGCGTTGTGGCCGCCAGCACGTTCTTGGTCAGCTTGGTGACGCCGACTAGGATAAGAGGCCACAGAATGTAGAACTGGATTTCGACACTGAGCGACCAAGTATGCAGCAAAGGCTTCACGGTCGATGCCGAGTCGAAGTAGCCGCTCTGCATCCAGAAGAAAAGATTGGATATGCCAGCCAGCGCGTACACCGTCGAGCCGGACATTTGCTTGAAGTCTTCCGGGGAGAACAGGAAGGCTGCCGCGATGAATGAGGCCGCAATAGTGGCCAGTAGCGCGGGTATCAGGCGGCGGACCCGCCTGGTATAGAAGTCGCCGAAGTCGAATCGGCCCTTGCCTTGCTGGCTCAGGATCCCTTTCGTGATTAGGTAGCCACTGATCACGAAGAATACGTCCACGCCGACGAAGCCGCCGTGGAAGAAGGGAACCTTGAAGTGGTAGAGGATGACTGCCAGGACAGCAATGGCGCGAAGCCCGTCGATGTCCGGCCTATAGCTCTGTGCGTTGTGGATAGAAGTGGCGCCTGCCAGATCGGCATGGGATAGGGACGTCATTGTTGGATGCAGCTCCTGGTGGTGCAAGTTTTGCGCCGCATAATACCTTTTTGCACATAAGCCTGCTCATTCATTGGTGGTTCAGCTGAATGAGCAAACCAAGATTATGCCCGCCCAGTGCGGGCTTTTTTGTGCCTGGAGAAAACATGGCCAGACTCACCGAAACCCAGGCCGGCGGCGCGAACGTGCTCCGGTTTCTTGATCTCGTCGCCTTCTCGGAAGGCACCTCAACCGTGAAGGCCAGTGACGACGGCTACAACGTCCTGTACGGCGGAGGCCTGTTCCAGGGCTATGCCGATCACCCGCGGCGCAAGCTGACCTTCCCCATCAATGGCAAGCCGGTGACCAGTACGGCTGCCGGGCGGTACCAGCTGCTCGCACGCTACTGGGACGCCTACCGTGTGAGCCTGCGGCTGCAGGGCGGCTTCACACCGGAGAATCAGGACCGTGTTGCGCAGCAACAGATCCGCGAGTGTCGTGCGCTGGAGGACATTAAGGCAGGCCGCATCGAGCAGGCGATCGCCAAGTGCTCGAACATCTGGGCATCGCTGCCAGGCAACGACTACGGACAGAACCCGCACCGCCTGGACAAGCTGCTCGGGCGCTGGGTCGAACTGGGAGGGGTGCTGGCATGACCATCAAAACGATAGGCCGCTGCCTGGGCCAGGCACATGACGGATCGCTGTGGTTCTTCTGCAAGGGCTGCGATGCGCCACATAGCCTCCAGGTTGGCGCGGGATCCGGTCCGCGCTGGGGCTACAACGGCAACGCAGATTCCCCGACATTCACGCCATCGGTCCTGGCTCAATGGGATGAGTGGGATCCACCGGCCACCACGCTGGAGATCCGCGACAAGATTCTGAGCGGCGAGATCGTGCAGACCAAGGTCGCCAAGGTATGCCATTCCTTCGTCACGGACGGTCGCATCCAGTACCTGGGCGACTGCACTCACGCGCTGGCCGGCCAGACGGTCGATCTGCCGGACTGGGAGGCGTCATGGAGCAGCTGGTGAGGCTTGTGCCGGCCTGGTGCTGGTGGCTTGCAGCTCTACTGCTTGTCGCCGCTGGCCAGCAGTATCGCGTCGTGGCCGCCCAGGGCGAAACCGGTACCGCGCGCGGCCAGCTGGCCGAATACCGCTTTGAGGTGGCCGAACGCGACCGGCGCGTCGCAGCCCAGGCCAGAGCTGAAGAACTACGCCGCCAATCCGCGGCGGACGAGGAGGGTGAGAGTGCACGCAAGAAACTGGAACTGGCCAAAGGCCGCGCCGCTAATGCTGAGTCTGCTGCTGACGGGCTGCGCTGGGAAATCGCCAGACTGCGAGACGGCCATCGAGCCACCTGCGATACCATCGCTGCCCAGCAGCGCCAGGCAGGAACCTCTGCCGTCGTGGTGCTCGGGGGATTGCTTGAGGAAGCTGACCGAATGGCGGGAGACCTCGCGACAGCGCTTGAGCGAAGCCGAATAGCCGGCCTGGCCTGCGAGGCTGTGGTTGAACGGATGAAGAGGCCGTAGATGACCCGCAGAAAAAACGAAGCCCCGGATGCTGGCGTCCGGGGCTTCTAGCTATCTTGGTCCCTATGAGTGGAAAGCTAGCGTGACGAGATAATATCAGCCCGATGTCTTATAGTCACCAGCAGACCCCGTTCTACATACCCAAACCGGTCCTATACTCAGCCCATCAACTGGACAGGGCATCGCATCTTGGACAAGCGCACCTTCATTGGGATGGTCGAGGCCGGCGAGCCGCTGATCCAGCAGGCCATCGACGCCATGCGGGATTACCACCAGGCCCAGGACCGTGGCGCGCCGCCTGAAGAAGTCGAGCGCCTACGCCTATTGGCGGATTCGCTATACCAAGCGGTTATCGATTACCAGTTAATCCAAGCAGGGCGGGCACCGTCTACCATTCAATGATGGCCTCCTCAGGATGGACCCCGATGAAGTGTAAGCCGCCGATCCTTTACCCTGACCATCCCATGTACACCGATGCCGTGGACGCCATGAAGCGTTATCACGAAGCCCAGGCTTCGGGCGAGCCGGCGGAAGAGGTGGAGCGTCTGCGGCTGATTGCCGAATCGCAATTCCAGGCGGTCACAGACTACCAGCTCAAAGCGTTAGGCGGCACTGCTGGCCCGATTCACTGATCGGGCCGCATGTGTCGACATCCTTTCCTGAGCAACCACGCATAGTCCGCCGAGCGGTACTGGCGCGCTTGCGTTTCCTGATGCTGAAATACTGTATCCATATACAGTATTTGGTGCAGCATGTACTTCCTCCTCGTTCGCCGCCGCGTGAATGGCGTGGCCATCCCTTCCGATCAGCTCAGGAAGATCCAGCCCCTGCGGGCTGACATCCACATCGGCGACCATCACAGTGAGCCGCTGGGCCGGGTTTCGACCCAGGCGTGGGTGTTCAACCCGTCGCCCGGGCCTGACATCATCCCCCGGCTGCACGATGCCAAGCTCAATGGCATGGCCCAGCTCGGGATCAACATCAACGGTGTCGAGGAAATTGATGGGGTGCTGTACGCCCAGTCATGGTGGTGCCGGGCGGTGGGCGATTATGGCAACTGAGCTGCCGGGGGCCTGGTTGGCCGAGCTGAACGACCAGGTTGCCCTGGCGGCTGATCCTGATGGGCGTGCGGCAGTGCTCGATGAGATGGCCTATGCCGCTCGCCGCCGCCGGGAGGTCGATGACGGCGACCTGGTCGACATGCTGGAGATCGTAGAGTCGGCCAGGCTGTGGGCGCTGGATAGCGCCGATCTGTGAGGAGCTATATAAAGGAAGGGAAACGGTCGGCAGAACGCCGGGATGGGCAGCCTGGGCTGCGTGAGAAATGCGTGACTCTCGTGAACGCTTGGGAGCACCTATGGACGGTCGGTTGCAGCGAGCGCGCCGAAAAGTGCTGTGTTATCATGCCGTTAGCTGGCTTGGCATGCATGGGGTGCAAGGGGTCGAGTGTTCGAATCACTCCGTCCCGACCATTATTGAAACGAAAAAGCCCAGTTGGTGACGACTGGGCTTTTTTATTGTTTCAGTTTTTTAGTGGTGCTGAAGCAATTTGATTGAATGGGTAAGCTTGGGCGTAATTGTTGAAGCTGGCTTCGTTCAGCTTCAACAATCAGCGTGGCAAGGAATTAGAGTGAGAATGCGGGCTGGCGCGTGTGTTCTGTGAGATTTACCGATCTTCCTTGTGAAATCGCCTCGAAAATTTCTTGCATTTTCTCGGGAGCAGTACCTTTATCAATGAATCTGAAAGCTGAGGCTGCAACATACTCAGGAAGCTGTTCGAATGTCATCCATCTGCGGCCCTCCGCCTCCGCGACTTGGCCCGTAGTATTAGATCCACCAAAAATGTCGACAACCAAATCGTTGGGGTCTGTTAGCATTTTTATAAAAAACTCGGGTAGCTTGGCTGGGAAGCGGGCTGGGTGCGCCTTAATTCCTACAGACTTGCAACCCGCCTGATATTGACCATTCGATTCGGAATTTGGTATTTGGAGTAAGTTTGGAGGAATGGCGCCGCCGTTATCTTTGCTGAAACTCTTTCCTATGTCGTGGCCGGAGGGGCGAACTTTCGGGGTGTAAAATTTGTCCGGATCTTCAATCAGCTTTTTCATACGATCGCTATAGGGTGCCAAAACTTTACTGACATTTGCTTTTGGCCATTCGGTCTTACTTAGCCACCATACGGTGTTGACAGAGTCCTTTACCCTCATTTTTCTTTTATTTACCCATTCGATTGGGCTGGGGAGTTTGGAGGGGTTAAACCAATAAAAGTCTTCTGCCAGGAAAAAACCTAGCTCGTCGATCATGCGGACTAAGACCCGGAAGTTATAGAGACTTCTTGCTGGCACGCCTTTCATGTAAGCTCCGCCGAAATCGACTACAAAGCTCCCGTCAGGGGTAAGCTTTCTGTACACGATCTCTGCAAAGCTCAAAAACCAATCAATGTATTCATGCTGATCTAAGTTTCCGTATTCTTTCTGTCGTTGCAGAGCGAAAGGGGGACTCGTCATGACTAGGTTTACGCTATTGTCGGGTACCCTTTCAAGCAAATCCCTTGAATCGCCGATGTAGGTCGCCCCTTTCTCTGTGTGGTACGCGGGTAGGAAAGCGGGGCTTAGGTTGTGAGAAATGCTACTCATAGGCTGTAGATCCATAGTCATCAGAGCACCATTATCCCTCGCATGATCAAGAAGATAAACCCCTCCCCGATAAGGCGCGTTTTTGCTAGAAATCTGCGAGCCGCACGTGAGTCACTTGGTTGGTCACAAGAGGCTCTGGCGGAAGCGTCGGGGCTTCATCGTACCTATGTCGGGTCAGTGGAGCGAGGGGAAAGAAATATATCGATAGATAATATTGAGAGACTTTCAGTTGCACTGAGAGTCTCTCCAGCATTTCTAATGGAAGAGAAGGAAGATTTGAGTGGAACCTCTAGTACCTCACCCTGATTATGAGAAGTTGACTCAGGTTTGGCCTGCAGTGAAGGGCTTTCAAGCGCTTGCTAAGGCTCACGGAATAAACGATATTTTTCAGGATAATGGTGGGAAGCTTCTTCAAGTCTTGCTTTTACTCAACCTTGCGGTACTTCCAGGGCGGGAGGGTAATGACGCCGTAGATGTTGCTGGAAGGGAGTATGAGCTTAAATCGGTGAATATCGAGCTAACTAAGGGTTTTTCAACTCATCATCATTTGAATCCGACTATACTTGATAAGTATCGTGAGGTTCCTTGGGTATTTGCAATTTATCGAGACATTGAGCTGCAGGCGGTCTATATTTTAGAGCCGGAAGATTTGGAGGTTTACTTTGCTCGATGGGAAGCCAAGTGGTATGCAACTGGTGGTAAAGATCGAAATAACCCCAAGATTCCAGTCTCACACGTTGAAAAGCATGGGCGCCTTATGTATCAGACAATAGTGGAGTTGGTGTCTGATGTTGTTTTACCTACTCCGATTGATGCGGGCGGCTTCGGTCCTGACGGCCTTGAGGATAAGTCAGTGGAGTTATGGTGAAACTTTTATTTACTTACGAAGATCGCGATAAAGGCGAGGAAGCTCTAGCGCGGCTTGTTGGGGAAAAGCGACTAGCTAGTGAGCGTGATGATACCGCTACGGTGTATAATCTATTTGGTGTGGCCTCCTGGGGAAATCTATATAGGTTGGGCCTGTATAATTTGAATGAGTTTGAAGCTCTTATACGGCGTCGCGCTGCTCATCAGGAGTATGACAAGGAGCGGTTTGTTTCTCTGCTCAGTGTATTGCAGTACGTAGCAAAACAGTATGATTTGCAAATCCCTTCGCATTGGTTGTAGTTTTTGTTGGCTTGTATATGGCTGAATCGCCCCTGGTTTCGTAGACACCTCCCAGCTTCATAATGAGGCCCAAATAGGAGGTGCCATGAGTCGTCAGCGTTACCCCGAAGAATTCAAGATCGAAGCGGTCAAGCAAGTGACCGAAAAAGGCAAACCTGTGGCCGATGTCGCCCAGCGCCTAGGCATGTCTGTGCACAGCCTCTACGCCTGGATCAAGGTCTACAGCAAGCCCCAAGAGCAGGGTCAGCAAGATGACGATCAGCAGGCCGAACTTCGCAAACTACGCGCTGAACTCAAGCGCGTGACTGAAGAGCGAGAGATCTTAAAAAAGGCCGCCGCGTACTTTGCCAAGGAGTGCGGCTGAAGTACGCCTTCATCAAGAAGCACTCGACTGATTATCCGGTGCGGCGACTTTGCCAAACCCTCAAGGTGCACCCCAGCGGCTACTACGCCTGGCTGGCCGAGCCTCAATCTGCCCGAGTAAAAGAAGATCAACGTGTGCTTGGTTTGATCAAGCACGCTTGGCTGGAAAGCGGAGGTGTATACGGCTACCGCAAAATCCACGATGACCTGCGTGAGCTGGGAGAGGAATGCGGTCGAAATCGAGTCGGGCGTTTGATGCAGGTGGAGGGGCTGCGTTCGCAAGCGGGCTATCGGCGGCGCCCAGGGTTTATGGTGGAAAGCCAACAGTGGCCTCGCCCGACCACCTCGCGCGGCAGTTCAAGGTCAGTGAGCCAAACGTAAGCGATCCATAAACCCCACCCGTTACATGAAGGACGGGGAAATCAGGTATTCGAGTCGGGCACCTTCCCCGCTTGAGTCTTTAACCCGAACAACTGGTCAGCTAGCTGTCGGCCTCGCTCCAGCCCCTCCGCCGTCAACCAGATGGATTTGTTTCTATTAACTGGATCACTGATGAAACCCCGTTCATGCAGTCGATTCATGATCTCGAAGTCAAATCCTTTCCACGCGTTACCTTTGTCGGAGCTATAGGCTGCCAACAAGGCAAGCACTGCGTCTTCAATCAGTTTTTCGTCGTATTCCATGGTCGTTACCCCGCTCTTATCCTTCAAGCGCTTCGTAGGCCCCATCTGACCCACGATGGAGGAGCACTTAACTATGTATTTTAGGCGTGCAATTCCACGGCAGCAGCGCTTCGTAGTCTTCCACGGAGGACGCCTGCGGCAGGCGTTCCAGTGCGTGGCGCAGCCACGCATAGGGCTCTTGACCGTTGGCTTTGGCCGTCTCGACCAGGCTGTAAAGTTGCGCACTGGCCGTCGCCCCTCTGGGCGTGTCACTGAACAACCAGTTCTTTCTGCCGATGACAAACGGGCGGATCGCACGTTCGGCTGCGTTGTTGTCGATCGGTAAGCAGCCGTGCTCGACGTAGCGTTCCAACTTGCTCCAGTTGCTGGCCAAGTAGCCGATGGCCTTGCCCAAGGCATTCTGCGTCGTGACCTGAGGTTGCGTTTTCTCTGCCCAGCTTTTCAGTTGAGCCAGCAATGGCAGACTGCGCTCCATGCGAGCAGCCTTACGATCTTCATCGCTGCCGTCCTTAAGGTCGCGTTCGATGCCATACAGCTTGTTGATCAAATTCAGGGCGATGTCTGCGCGCCCGGTTTTACCCTTGGGCTGCACTTTCTGCGCTTCGACGAACTTGCGGCGTGCGTGCGCCCAACAGCCCAATCGCTCCACGCCGTCCTGCGCGGTCAGCGCGTTGTAACCGGCGTAGTCGTCGGTCATGACATAGCCGCGATAGCCATCCAACAGGCGCGTCGGCACCTCCTGCGCTCGGCTGGTGGCGTAGTCGAAAAGGATCACCGGGCGATCAGGTGGGCCGCCGGTTTGTACCCACATCCAGGATTGGCTGCTGGGCTCACGACCCGGCTCTTTCAACACCTGCACACGTGTTTCGTCACAGTGGATGATCCGACTGCTCAACAGGCTTTCGCGCATCAGATTCAGCAGCGGTTGGAAGTGCTCGCTGCATTGAATCACCCAGCGTGCCAAGGTTTGGCGCGAGATATCGATACCGTGGCGCCCCAACACTTTTTCGAAGCGATGAAGCGGCAAGCCGTCTACGTACTTGGTGGTGAGCAGCATGGCCAGCACACTCGGGCTAGCCATGCTCTTCTCGATCACCTGGGCAGGCTTGTCCGCCGTTACGGGCGCTGACTCGCAGTTGCGGCAGCCATACACCTTGCGAACATGTTTGATGACGCGAATCTGCATCGGGACGATTTCAAGCTGTTCGCTGACCTCTTCACCAATGGCATGTTTGCGGCAGCCACAAGCGCACGTCAGCTCATGCTCGGGCAGTTCGTGGACAACCTCGATACGCGGCAAATCAGCCGGCAGTGGTTTGCGTTTACCACGGCGCTTGGTCGGCGCAACGACTTCTTCATCGCCAGCCTCATCCAAGGGTTCTGCCAGGCTTTCCGCTTCGTCGAAGAGCGGCAACTGTGGCGTCGCCGCATCGCCTGTCTGCTCGGTCTTGCGCCCGAACAGGCGCTGGCGCAACAGCGCAACTTCCTCTTCGAGATGAACGATCTTGCCCTTGTCGGACGCGCGCTCGTTGATCATCTGCTCAAGCAGTTGCTTGAGCAGAACAGGATCGTCAGGGAGGTCTTCGGGCATGGAAATCATGCCGCGGATTATACCGAATCAGGCGACATATCGAGGCGTCAAAACCTGATGCGGACGGTTGCGCCAGAGGTCGAAGCCGTCGATTAGCCAGTTCAGTTCCTGAACGGTCAGTACGATGGCCACGTCAGTCGGATCGGGTGAGGTTTTGAACCGTTCGGAGTCCAGGCGTTTGAGCCAGAGGCAGAAGCCGTTGCGTTCCCAGTACAAGATCTTCACGCGGTTGCGCGGCTTGTTGAGGAAGATGAAAAGCACCGGGTCGAACACCGCCACTTTGATATCGAGTTCGACCAGCGCAGCCAGGCCATCGATGGACTTTCGGAAGTCGACGGGCTTGGGGTAGAGGTACACTTTTTCGACTTTGGCGTCGGGTCGCATCATGGTCGGCGAACTCCAGAAGGAAATCGGGAGCACAGCATCGGGGATCAGGTAAGCGCTTTGAGTGTGGGGTTCATGTTGCGCTTAGTGCGCCAGCCAAGCTGGCAGTTGATATAGGGTGAAAGTCCCTACGAGAGAAGTTATGGCGAAACACCTCGACCCCGAGTCATGCGCTGTGCACCGTGAGGTGTACGGTGAAGCGTTGACAGGGGAAACCAGCAGGCCAGCCATTGAGCCGCGAAATCATGAGTCCAGGGCGCCGACGCTGTTATGCGAAGCGGAAGGCCACAGTGTGCATGGCGATAATCGCAAACCATGTATCACGCCCTGCGCGGTCGTAGACCCTGAGCATGCTGGGAAGTCAACTGTACGGAAGCTGGGAGATCTCATCCGTGTCTGGTCGTGACAAGCCAGACGGGGCAGGAAAGGCCACAAGCCAAAAGCTTGCCGTCTACGCGGATGAGAAGTCGGATAACTCCGTAGTACCTGAGAAGTTGTCGAACAATGGGTTTTGCTCAGCGGAGACGATGGAGGAAAGGGAGTTAGCCAAGGGGAACAGTGATCAGCCTTCCGTATCCCGGACGCAGAGCCGGACAAGTGCGTTGTCAGGATTGCTCGCTGTACGTCAAGCCGCCCGGCGGGATCGCCGGGTAACACGACAAAGTTCACAGCGGCCGCTACCGCGCCTAGCCTGTTCGGCGGGTGTTTATCCCAAAGACAGATGGCAGTGAGCGTCCGCTGGGCGTAACCGCTTTGTAAGACAAGATCGTCCAGACTGCAGTCGTGCAAGTGCTCAACGCAATTTATGAGCAAAACTTTCTCGGACTCTCGTATGGGTTTCGCTCAGGTCGAGGGCAACACGATGCATTGGATGCGTTATCGGTAGGAATACAGAACTCACGTGTTCGTTGGATACTGGACGTGGATATTCGAGCGTTCTTTGACACCATTGATCAAGAGTGGATGATGTACTTCCTGCAACACCGAATTGCGGATAGACGAATGTTAGCGCTGATAGCTCGATGGTTGAGCACTGGTGTTCTCGAAAATGGAAAACGTATTCCTGCGAAGCAGGGCACGCCGCAAGGTGCGCCCATTTCACCGTTGCTTGCCAACATCTACCTGCATTACGTGATGGACTTGTGGACCAGGCAATGGCGCTGGCGCACTGCACGAGGTCAGATGATTGCCATACGGTACGCAGACGACAGTGTGCTTGGGTTTGAAAAGCATGAAGATGCTTGGAGTTTTCGCCATGCCTTGGAAACTCGGCTTGCTCAGTTCAACCTGATACTACATCCAGAGAAAACACGTTTGCTACGGTTTGGCTGGTTCGCGATCGAAGATCGCAGGAAGCGCGGAGAAGGAAAGCCGGAAACTTTCGATTTTCTCGGGTTCACGCATATCTGTGATCAAACCAAGAACGGGATGTTTGTGGTTAGACGCGTGACCATCACCAAACGTATGAGAGCGACAATCAGGGAGATAAGGGCGCAGTTATACAAGCGCAGGCATGAGCCAGTCCCGATAATCGGACAGTGGTTGAGCCGTCTGTTTAAAGGTTACTGCAACTACTATCACGTACCCGGTAATACACGGCGACTGGACGCCTTTCGCCGTGAAGTGGTCGATGCGTGGAGGCATGCCCTTAAACGGCGGAGTCAACGACACCGACTGAATTGGGAGCGCATGACTGCGCTGGCCCGACTGTTAATACCCTATCCAAGAGGGCTACCAATGCATCCGCATCCCATAGACTGCTTCGACGTCAAAACCCAAGGCAGGAGCCGTATGCGGTAATTCTGCACGTACGGATCTGTGCGGGGGGTGGCAAGTGACTGCCATTCCTACCGCGACCAATAGACAGAACACCCGGCCCTGGTTGTCTGCGTTCAACTTGCGCAAGGTCTACACACAGCTGCCAGCACACCCTGTAGCCGCGGCAGCGCGTAATTCCAGCATCTCCAGCAGGGCCGCCGTATAGAGCCGCAGGGTGGCGAAGTTCTCGCCGACCAGGTGCTGGTGATCGAAGCCCTCAGTCCGGGCCAGTAGTTCGGCCTCGGTGAATTCGTCCCAGGGAATCACCGCCTCGATGGTGTCGTTGCGAGCGGCTCTGCAAAACGATGCTATACCCCCATACAGCGATCTTTTATTTCCCCTCCCATTCGGACATCATGTTGAGATGGCGATGTGCCTGGGTTGAGGCTGGCCTTCGCAAGCACCCGTCGAGCAATGCGGCAATGACCTAACAGGTTCAATGCATCCAGGGGAAGGAAGATGAAAATACTATTTGTGCACGGAACAGGTGTGCGTCAGCCTGCATTCGATGCGACCTTTGAATCAGTTCAGATGAACGTAGCGCATTTTCTTCCAACGGCATCCGTCGTGCCCTGCTACTGGGGACATCTAGGTAGTGATCTGGGCAAGGGGCTTTCGGTGCCCTTGTATGATCAATCCAAAAGTCTGGTGGTCACCGAAAAAGAGAATGATGCGCCTGAACGTTGGGCACTGCTCTATGACGACCCACTGATCGAGTTGCGCCTACTGGCTTCCCGCTCGGCTGCCAAGCCTGCTTTGACCTTTGGTACAACACCGGTATCAATGCTGCGCGATTCACTTTCTGTACTACGTGAGCGAATTGACGATGGCGCCTGGCCGGATATACGGCTTTCGCGGCTTGCAAGTGCGCTCAGTGCCATCGAGGCAGTTTCGGCATTCTCCGGTCTCGACGCCGCGATCAATGCGGGCGTGGCCTTAGAGCCTGAGCAAGGGCTAGATACCGTGCGGTTGATAATCGCCCGGGCGCTCACCAGCGGCTGGATTGTTGAACAGATGAACGCTGGCATCCCCGCCGTGCCCGCCGATGTGCGTGACAGCGTTCTGGGAGCCGCCTTCGAAATGCTTGGCGGCAGCAGGGCACAGACCAAGGGGATGCTTGGTGACTTCATCAAGACATTGACGAAGCCGCTGGCCGCAGTGGTCAGTGCCGTTGTGGTGGATCCGCTCTGGCAGGCTGCGGCGGCTGGTGGTCGTGCGTACCGCCGGTCGATCGCGCAAGGTGCAACACCGGGGGTTGGCGACATCCTGCTGTATCAGGCCAAGGGTGAAAAAATACGCGCCTTCATTGAGCAGACCATCGAAGTTGTGTCGAAACCTACCGGAGAACCGGTGATATTGCTGGCGCACAGCCTGGGCGGAATCGCGTGCATCGATTTGTTGATTGCGAGCGCACAGCCGAATATCCGAGGTGTCATCACGGTCGGTTCTCAGGCGCCGTTCCTCTACGAAATTGGTGCGCTGACCCAGTTGGAGGCACCTTCCAAGCTCCCTGGCCACATGCCGCCATGGTTAAATATCTACGACCAGGACGACCTTCTGTCATTCAAGGCGCTGCCGATCATGACGGGCGGAAATGGCATCACCGATCGGGAAGTCCGCAGTCATCAACCTTTTCCGGCGGCGCATGGGGCTTACTGGAATAACGTGCGGGTCTGGGAAGAAATCAAGTCATTTCTGGAAACGGTATAGCAATGAAACTGGGGGCAGGAAAAAACACCTTCGCCATACTGATCGGCATCGAGCGGTATGGCGACCCCGGTTGGACGCTTAACGCGCCAGCGATGGATGCGTTGCGCATGGCCCAATACCTGCTGACGCATGGCGTTCCCGGTGCGCACATTCATCTCTACATAAATGAGGACTCGCGGATTAGCGAAGCGCTTGCCGCCGAGCGCAACGCTCTCAAGGCAGCGCTCATGGCCGCCGGTGCGCGCTTGAACGGAGCACCGACTCGAGCGGTTCTGGACGCTGCGCTTGATCCTACGAAACTTCCACCATTGCCGGACACCCCGGACAAGACCCTCATCGTCTACTCTAGTGGGCACGGCGTATGGCACGGGGGGCAAGCGCAGGAGCGTTATCTGCTTACCGAGGATGCCGCCACGCAACCCTACGATGCAATCAACCTGACTTCGGTGGCCAATCGGTTCGTGCATCACGTGGACGGTAACCGCTTCGCCAGGCAGTGGTGGATTCAGGACACCTGCGCGAAGGAAATCGAGCTGTTTCAGATGAGAGCGCTTGCGATAACTAATGCAGGTACGGAGAGGCCCCGCAATCAGCAAGTCATATTGAGTGCGTCGAAGCCAGGTGCTGCGGTGACCAACGACCCCGTGCGTCAATCCAGCGCGTTTACCGCTGCGCTGCTTGAGCTACTTGCCTCTTATGAGTCCCTAGACGAGCTGGACCTCAGTCACCTAGTGGCAGCCCTAAATTGCTCGTCGTGGGCTCAAAGCGATACATCACGGCTGCTGCACGTGGATGAATCCATGCAGCGCTGTATCTCGGTGCCGGGCTGTCCGACCATGTCCCTGCCGGCCTTGGCTGCATTGGCGTCAATTATTAACGGTAGCGCAAAGATAACTTCAGAGTTGCTGGGGGCTGTGGCGAGTAGGTTCCTCAACGGCTCCTCCGTCGTCCCGGCTGGCGTGATGCCTTTGCTCTACATGCTGGACTCGGTGGTCGGCGAGGCCAATTACGATTTGACGACTGTCGAACAGTTTGTACTCAGGTTGTTTACAGTGCTGGAGCAAATTCGTCAGCAGTCCAGTGATCCGAGCTGGGACTCTGATATCCAGGCCGTTGAACGGTGGATAGGCGACTGGCCGCGAAGTCACGCCAGTCCGGCGGTAAACCAGCGACTGATGGAGTTGCGAAACGACAATCAGGTAATGGCACTCTCGGATGTCATCGTGATTGATCTGAGTGGTGGGTTGGACGTTGAGGAAACACGTGTATGGTTTTACAACGGTGACCAGATTGAAGGTGGCGCTTATCGTACCCCGGAGGCCACGCTTACTGAGCGTCTGCGCTCGGTTCTGATGCAGATATACGGAGGCTTCGGGCCATTTGGAAACACGGTGTTCGAGGTCGTGCTGCCAGCCGACCGAATCTTCGAGCCCTACGCCGGGCTTGAATTTCACACAAGCGACAAGCATTCCTATTTCCTTGGCAAACCACCCGCCTTACTGGCGTTGAGAGTCTTGGAGCGATGGCAGGACCGCAGCTGGCAACGTCCTTGGCAACAAAGCTGGAAGAGCGCCGGCATCACCCACGATAGGGTTCCGCGCATGGTCTGGTTACAGTCGGAGACTTCGGTTACCGAGCAAGGTTGGTCCTGGCATGGCACGACCAGCCTGGAAACCGACAGGCATGTCATCGAACGCTCGCTGCGTCAGGGGGTTGCATGCGCGGCGTGGTGTGGGCCTGAACATATGGAACGAGTGACCAATATCGTCCAAGGCGAACCGTATGTGCGCCTGCGCAACACGCAAGTCGACCTAGCGGCACTCAAAACCCAAGAGTGCAACGGCGTGACCTGCATCGTGGACACCCCTGACCGAATTCCACCCGGTGCTGGCGGTGTCTCCAGCGGTCTATATCAACCTTCCGTAAGGACGAGCACATGACTCAGTGGCGAATTTTTTCAGGTGAAAGCGAGCCCTCGGATACTTCGTTCCCCGAGGCGCCACCATGGCGCAGATTTGCCCGACCGGCGAATGACAAGTTCAACAGCGTGGGCGATATCGACTATTCGGCCCGCTACTGGGAGCGCGCCCGGGCGTACCAGACGCCTAAAGATATTCTTGATGCGGTAAATGCCGCGTTGGTCCTGCGTCGTCCTCTGCTGGTGACCGGCCCACCCGGCACGGGCAAGAGCTCACTGATCTACCGCGTTGCCTATGAGTTGAAGCTCGGGCCTGTGCTGGTGTGGCCGGTGAATTCGAGGTCCACACTGGACAATGGATTGTACGACTATGACGCTATTGGCCGGCTACGCGACAAGGAAGCGCATGCTGATACCGCCGTCGATATCGGTGAGTACATCAGGCTCCGGGCACTCGGCACCGCGTTGCTGCCCTCCGAACGCCCACGAGCCTTGCTGATCGATGAGCTCGACAAAGCCGACCCGGACCTGCCCAACGACTTACTCAATGCGCTGGAGGAGGGCTGGTTCGAAATTCCTGAATTGCAGCGCCAGAAAAACCGGGAGGTCGCGGTCAGGATTGCCTCCTCGGCGGGAGACGCAGAGACATCGGGCGCAACGGCCGCGATGGCGACCATCACAGAGGGGCGAGTCCAGTGTTACGAATTTCCCTTCATCGTGATGACCAGCAACGACGAACGTGAGTTTCCTGCGGCGTTCCTGCGACGCTGTATCCGGGTCGAACTGAAGGCGCCGGGGGTGGAGCAGTTGGCGCAGATCGTAGGGGCCCACGTAGGGCCTGAGGTCGCTGAGCGTGCGCAGGCGTACATCGAGCGCTTCGCCAGCAGCAACCAGCCCCGTGCGACGGATCAACTGCTCAACGCCGCCTACCTGGTGCATCGGGTGAGCGGCGGTGAGACTGAAGACTCGCAACGCTTGTATGAGATGCTGACCAATCCCGCGAGCTGATCGAACATGCTCAACAGTCTGATTGACGCATTGCTGCAGGACGGAGTCGCGCTCGACTACAAGAGCCTGGCGGATACGTTGTGGCTGGCGAATGCCATGGGCATCGTGCAGGAACAGGCTCCCGCCAGCGCAGCGCCCAAGGGTGCCGATCCCGGCTGGGAGACTACCAGTGAGAACGCGCCAGCGTCTGCCAAGCCCGAGCCGCTCGTAATTCCGCCTACTGGCTATGGCACGTTGCAGGCGGCCCCTCGCAATGTAGAGAAGGCCTTGCTCAAGCCTGCCTCCGCTCGCGCCGAGGGGGGGGGAACAGCCAAGCTGGGGGCGTTGCCCACACTTGCGGACCGCCCAGGTTTCAAGCGTGCGGTCAAGCCCTTCCTGGCGCAGCATCGCCAGGCATCCGCAAGGTTGGATGAGCGCTTGACCCTTGATCGCCTGACCGACGAGGGCCCTCATGCCCTGAAGCCAGTGTACCTGCCGGGGTCGCGCCGCTCCTTGCGCCTGAGCGTGATCCGCGAGCGTCACGGTACCAACGCGCTATGGACCCAGCCGCTGGATGAACTGACAGCGCTTTTTCGCGCTCAGGGCACGTTCAAGCAGCAACGGGAGTGGACCTTGGCCGAGGATGACGCGACGTCCGATGGGCTATCTCCTGCCGTAGCCCTGACTGAACTCGACCGGCTGGGACGCCCGCTCGGTGCTTCGCGTAAGGCCGACAAGATCAAATGGTGGCCGGGTGAAATACTGTTGCTCGCCAGTGACTTTACCTCGGCTGGATGGCGTAATGGCAGCTACCTGAAGTTATTGCGGGCCATGGCCGTACAACAACCAATTGTCTTGTTGCACACATTGCCCGTAAGCCTGTGGTCGCGCAGCTGGACCGGCACCCCGGATGCTTGGGTCAGCAGTGCCCAGCCTTTGATTGCCACCCGGGCGATGGAGGTGCACGTGCGGCTGCAGGGCCAGGCGGCGGTACGAGACGACAGCCGCCTGGCGATCCCCCTGATCGAGTTCGCGTCCGCGCCGTTGAAGGCGTGGGCCAAAGGTGTGATGGGGGGGGCAGGACGCATTCCGGCCATACTGCTGGATGAACGAGAACCGGAGTCGCATGACTCAATCCCGGTCTCTGGTGTGATGGATGCGAAGTTATTGACCATGCAGTTCCGCATGGCCTCATCTCCAATGGCGCGTTCTCTAGCCCAACACCTGTCGGTCACGGCGCCCCTGAGCTTTCCGGTGATGCGTTGGGTCCAGCAGGCGACACTGCCCGAATCCCAGACCTCGCACCTGGTTGAATTCGTTCTGGGTGGTTTGCTCGAAGCGTTGCCTTGCGTATCCGGCACTCCTGCCGATGAGGTCATCTATGACTTTGTCGAAGGGGTAAGGCCGATACTTCAGCAAGGCATGCCGAAGGCGCTGGGGCTGGATATCCAGATGCAAGTCGGCCGTTATCTGGAAAAAAAGTACGGCGAGCACCTGGACATGCGCGCGGTGGTGGAAACCTGGAGTGAGGAGCAGATACGCCAGCTTTCGCCCGAGCAACAATCCTTTGCCGAGGTGTCCCGGGCGTTTCTCGAGCGCATCGGCCTGCGCCCACGCAGTACGGCGGAGGGGATGTCAGTCGAGGAGCGCGAGACGGTGGTACCAGCCGAACAGGCTGCCCGGCCTGAGGCGTCGCTCAAGGCCGATGCAGGCTCACCGCCGTCCCTTGACCGTGTACGTACGCTGCGCGAGCCGATCCTGGACCTGCGATGGTCGCCTTCCGGTGAGGACTGGCTGGTGATGCGCATGGCCTCCGCCATCGATGTATGGCAACCGGCGCACGAAGCGGCTGGCATGACCATTCGTCGACACCAGGGCATCGACTATTATCAGGAACCTGTCATTACGCTGCTTTGGTGGGCACCTGGCGAGCTACCGGATGACAACGTGAACCTAGCGGCGGTCAAGACCATCGTCAGGAGGGTTACCGACGCCTTGAGCGAAAGCCTTTCGGCACGCCTGCGCGTGCGTCGTCTATCGAGCCCCTCAGTATTGGCGCATCGGCGTTTCAACACGCAGGCGTTGATCGTGTTCCAGACCGAGGGTTACCTGGAGTGGGCAGACGAACACTATGAGCAGTTCAAGGCGATAAACGATTTCGCCCAGCGAAAGGATGTGGTTTCCACCTGCGTGGTGCTGGGAGCTCAACAATCCGCTCATCTAGGTATAGGCAGCCAGGTCCGCATCAGGGAGCGTTTCAACTTGAAGTCGGCGGGCCAATTTGAGTCCCAGGTCTGGCGCGAATTGGGAACGATGGTGAGTGATTTGCGTGAGCGCTTACTGCGGCGTTTTCCGCAGTCATACAAGATGATGCGCTTGACCGCAGCTTCGTGGTTATCAGCCAACCAGTTGGCTGTTGCCGAGTTCGACGGCACATTCACCCGTGTTCAAGCGTTGAAGGTCGAGGACTTTGGGCAACGAAATGCCGTTGACAGCGAGCTGCTGGCGCTTCATCCGGGTGACGTACCTTTGACCCAGCTGTTCAGGTCTCCCGCTGCCCTTTCATCCGATGCTGACAGTGAGTCGCCAAAAGGTCCCTTCTTCGGTGTGGATGCCGATGGCGCGACCTTTATGAAAGATGGCGATGCCCTGCGTGAAGTCATTCCAGGGGCAGGCTTGCCCCGACGGCCCGTGCTGTCTGTCGACTCGACACGCTGGTGGGTGACGGGCGAGGGGGCCAACCTGATCACGGCATTGGAGGGGGGCAAACCGCCGCAGGTGGACGTGCCACTCTTGCCGGGGCGGGGAGGGCAACTGGAGGACGACCTGCAGGCGCTGCTGCACGATCAGGTGCTTGTGGCCTGGGCCCGTGACGACATGGTGTTTGCCATCACCGCGGCGGGCTTGCTGCATTACGGCTCCCTGTACGACTTGCCGGGCCGGCGTCGCAAGACGCGCCGCCCACTGGATCAGGATCCGCTGAACCTCCATGGGATACTGCGCGGTGCGAGTGTCAGTGCGGATGGTCGCCGCTTCGTCACGGTAACGGCCTCCGGGCGTCTGGACCTTTGGGAAACGGAGGGGTTCAAGCGATTGAACAGTTGGCAGGTGATGAAGGGCATTTCGCAAGTCAGGCGTGTCAGTGTGGCGTTGTCGGCCACCGGGCAGCGGATCGCCTTCGCCAATGGTAAGAGCGTCAGAGTGATCGACGAACCTGTGGTTACGAGCCGAGATGAACCGTGGGTGCGTCAGGTATTGTGGGTGGACGATCGGCCATGGAACAATGAAAACGTCCGCCGGCTGTTGGCATCAAAGGCTATTTCTTGCACCTTGGCGCTGGACACCGCCGAGGCGTTGAGGCTACTGGAGACGCGTCGTTTCGTTGCGATCGTTTCCGACATGGGGCGGGTGGAGGGGCCGACGGAAGGCTATCGACTGCTTGAGGCCATACGCGAACGAAGGAACACGACGCCTTACTTCATTTACGCCGGGTCCGACTCGCCAGAACACCGTGAGCAGGCGCTGACGCGGGGCGCCCAGGGGTCATCGAACAATCCGTTCACACTTTTCGCGTGGATCACCGATCAGGTTGACAAGGCATCGGGCCTGAGCCAAGTTCGTTCCTCGTTCAGTGGGCGCCCCGCCCCTCTGCAACCGGACTAAACTTAAACTCTGGGCCTGCCCTGCTTCCACGTCGGGCAGGCCCTCATCATCTATCCAACCACCGCAGCTGGACCGGAAACCCCTCGCCGACGGTGGCCTCTTGCAGAGGAGGGCAGGCCATGGACGGGGAGTCCGCGGAATTGGGAAATTATCGTACGCTAAGCCTCTAACGTGCGAATCGCCCCTGGTGGTGTAGGCACATCGCCCGGCTGCTTTTGGCCGATTCTGTTGAAAAGTTGGACGTGGTTCCACGGTAGAAAAGTACGCGTTTGAGATTGAAATCCTTACCTTTAGTAGAGGCTACCCGGGTTTGGATTTCACGTAGCAGCGAGCATAGAAGGCGTTTTCACCGATCGATATGCGGGCAGCTCGGGTAAACCGACTCTTTTAACAGAGTTGGCCGGTTGCAGTCCTTCAGTGCTTGGCTGAAGCACTCGCGCTGAGTGGCACCCGCTGACACCCATCAACTGCAGACGACTGGTCAGCGCGAATGCAAATGAATGGTCAAGTCGGATGCAAACGACTGGTCAGCGGCAACTCAATTAGGTGGTCAAATGAAATGCAATTACGCATAGCCCATACGAGCGGGAATGCGGAGCCTTCCCGCTCGTATGGGCTTAGTCGAAAAGGCCCCAAGAGCGAGGCTTGCAGCGGCGACAGTCGCTACTTCTGTCGCCATACTGCAGACCAGGTATTACGCGGATTGTCGCCGGTGTCGCCGCTGTCGCCAAATCAACCATCACTCCATCTGTGGAGTCATTCTCGGTACAGGCGGCGTCCGGTGAGCCCTCAGCGTATCGGCACGGCGTTTTGGTCCCTGCTTTGATTGATAGCAGATACCGACAGGCTGCCGGCGGCCGCCTTCTGAATATGCTCACTCCGCTAGGCCATCATCGGACGCCGGCGTTCGATGTAGTCCGCCCGGTTGTAGGCACTACGGACTTCATCCTTGTCGACATGCGCCAGCGCGACTTCGATGAGCTCCGGATCCCTCCCATGCTCTTCAGGATGGTGCTGGCCATGGAGCGAATGCCGTGGCTCACCAAGCGGTCCTGGAAGCCCATGCGTTTCAACACCGTGTTGGCGGTCTGGCTATTGGCGTGGGTGCGCGGGTTTCTATCTGCTGGAAACACGGCCGCAGTAGGGTTTGAGTGTCTCTAGCAGCCCGAGCGCCCGTTTGGTCAGCGGGATGGTGTGCGGACGACGCTTTTTCATGCGCTCCGGCGGGGTGGTTCAGATGCGTTTGGCGGCGAAGTCGATGTCTGTCCATCGGGTGGTAGCCGCTTCGGCAGGGCGGGTCATGGTGTGCAGTTGCCATTCGATCAGGCAGCGGGTGATCCGCTTGATGCTGGCGTTCGCGATTTTGATCATGAGCTCGGAAAGCTCATAGGGTCGTAGTGCGGCCATGTTCTCTTTTTTCTTCTTGAACACCGCCCGGAGGCCACTGAGAGGAATGCTGTGGGTAACGGCAGACCCCAACAGCAATTTCGGCGGTGTAGGGCATGGCCAGACTCATAACCTCCGGGAATTGGGTCAACTTCTCATTATGTCGTAGGAAATTTCCTCTTTTTTGATAGGCTTTTGCCATCAGTCGAGAGGAAAGTGATATGCCCGTCGTCATCGTTGAAAACGACACATCGCAGTGGGAAGACGAGACAGGTGCTGTCTATCACTTCCCCAAGCGCTACCAAGCCTGGCTCGCGCAGGGAACCGAGGTGATCTACTACAAAGGGCGCATCAAGGACAAAGCCTTTGCTTCCGTCCGCCTCAGCACCGATCCGCATTATTTTGGTAAGGCACGTATAGGTCAGGTCTACGCTGACCGGAGGAGCGATAAGGGTGATCTGTTTGCTCTGATCGAAAACTTCACGCCGTTTGAAGACGCTGTCCCCTCGAAAATTGACGGCGAGTACCTGGAGACTATCCCCGCCAGCCGTAGGAGCAACTACTGGCGTGATGGCGTTCGGCCAATTTCTCAATCCGATTACGATGCCATCTTAAGCCATGCGACGCTCCTGCCTTCGCGTGCTGACGCGGCTGTACCGGATACGGAAGACGACCCACTTACCTTTGAATCGGCCAGTGAAGGCAGCAAAACAAGCTACTTTGGAACCCGTTACGAGCGTCGGAAAGATTTGAGAGTGAAGGCCATCGCCATCCACGGGCTTGACTGCAAGGCATGCGGGTTTGATTTCGAACAGGCATACGGCGAACACGCGAAGGGCTTCATTCACGTTCATCACGTAGTACCGATTTCGGAGTTTGGTGGGGAGAAGGCAGTGAATCCTGAGACAGACCTCGTGACGTTGTGCGCCAACTGTCACGCGGTTGTCCATCGCAAGAAAGATAAGACCCTGAGTGTTGACGAGTTGAAAGGAATGTTGCGCGGCCGATGGGTAATCGAGTCCCATAGACAGCTAAGCGCACGCTAGCTTTACCTGGCTGTGAAAGTCGGGGCAGCTGGAGCGCCTTCAAAACGGGGCTGGATTTAGGTTCTGAAGGCATCCAGTAAGGGAAGGGCAATTCAGCGCATCATGCCCAGCTCGGCATCATCCATCAGTGCCTTCGCCAATGCGCAGAGGTAATGCGATGCCCAGATCAGCTGAGGTTTGTCTTCCATCAAGCCGTCCAGGGTCATATCCCGTGCATAGCCCATAAGCTCCGAGGCTTGTTCGCGGGCGCTCTGGCAGGGGATGCCTGCTTCGATGCGGAACAGCGGATGGGTCTGGTTTTCACCTTGGTAGAAGGTGGTTTTGCCGACGGTGAATTTGGTTTCTTCTGTGGCCATTGTTCAGTCTTCCCGAAATCTCTAGTGCCTGGTCTGGCCTCATCGCCGGCAAGCCAGCTCCCACAAATT
>NZ_JWLN01000047.1:0-32724 GCF_000814065.1 Pseudomonas sp. C5pp
CACGAATGAAGTTGCTCGGGCTCGCTGCTGAGGAGGCCACGTTTCTACTATGTAGGCAGAAACGATACTCCATACCCCACCGAGCCCCAGGCCCGACAGGAACCTTAGCAGGAGCAACAGATATAGATCATGAGCATAGGCAATGGCGGAGGTCAGCGAACCGAAGATCGCCAGTGAAGCGATCAAGGCATTACGGCGCCCAAAGTTGTCTGAATACCAGCCTGTCAAGATGCTGCTTGCACCAATCCCCAATAGAGTTGCGGTGGCTAGCGCACCCGCCTCATTGATACTCAATCCCAGATCTTGCCGAATAACCGGCAATGCAATGGAGAGCAGGACAATCTCCATTGCATCAAAAAGATAGGCGATAAAACCACCAATCAGGACATGCCACTTGGATATCCCCTTCATTGTCTACACCTCTTTATCTACAAGTTGCGAAGTGACGCTGACAAACACCAAAACCAACCACTACATGAGCACTTGACTTAGAATCGATACACCGCTTGCAACCAAATACGGTCGCCGCTTGCACGATTCTCCACCTGCGTCTCATGTTGCCATTTCGCAACAAGCCCTATCTCAGGTGTTTGGTATTTGATAGTTGGACCAAACGCAACGACCTGGCCTCGGTTGCCATCACCGAAAGTATGGCCGTCCCGCTCATCATCACTAAGTTGCTTGTAGATATAGCCGTTCAAGCCGACCTGCCACTCGCGAGTAAAGTTATAGGCCAAGTTATAATCGGCATTAAACTCATGTCCTGATCGGTAATCCGTATCAGGATTTTTTCCGTTCACCAGATAAATTAGCTTGGCGCTGACCTCAAGATTTTCCAGCGGATAGGCGGTGAACGCATACCACGGCCCATAAGACCATGTATTCCGGCCTGAATTAAACATCCGATCTTTATCGTATGAGCCAATTGGAGCGAAGATGTCCACGCCGACGAGTTGATGGTAACGAGGTGAACTCCACCCCAGAATCACCGGAGCCAGCATCAGGTCACCAACACCATCTTGGTTTTCGCTGCGTCGGACGCGGCCTACGGGCGTATCAACGTTGAAACTGATATCCCCTTTTACGAAGGGTAGCGCGAAGCGGCTTTCGACCTTCGCTCCCAGAATCGAGTAGTCGGTGTACACATAATCCATGCGCATCGAGAGCGCTTGAACATGCAGATCGAAGTCGTGGATATTGGATTTATCATGACCATCGCTGTCTTTCGTTTCGTTTGCGCGATAATCACTTAAATAAAAGAAATTCGTGAGCCCCGGAGGTGGCATCTTTCCGGCAAGCACCGTATTTACGCCGACTGGATAGGCGCTGCCACCACCCCAATGTCATCAACTTTGGAAATTATCCATAAATATCATATAATTAGCGCTCAAATCAGTGCATGGGAGAAGCCCTTTTGACTACCTATACCGCATCGCTTGACACCGCCAGCCAAACCCTGGCTTGAAAATTGTACAAAAAATAACCAGTCCGCTCGATTGTCCCGCCTTCATCGCCGCCCACCGCCAGAATCCTCAAGACTTTACCCGCCGACGCCAGCTCACCTTCAAGAACCTCGTCCTGTTCCTGCTCAATCAGCCACGCACGGCCCTGCAAACCGAACTCGATCAGTTCTATCGCGTACTCAATCAGGCGTCGACTGAGACGCAAATGGTCACTGCGCAGGCCTTCTGCAAAGCGCGCAAAAAGCTCAACCCCGAGGTATTTGAAAGTCTCAATCGCCTCCTGCAGCAACAAATTGACTGCTTCGGGCTGCGCCAGAAGTGGCGTGGGCTGAGGGTGCTCGCGGTGGATGGCTCGACCGTGCATTTACCCCTGGAGTCGACCATGGCGACCTTCTTTGGCAGTCACTCTGGCTTTCCCATGGCTCGCTTGTCCACACTCTACGAAGTCGCTGACGGTCAAACCTTGCATAGCCTGATCGTGCCCCTGACAGTCGGTGAGCGCGACTGTGCCCATCTGCACCTTGAGCACCTGCCGGCTGGCAGCCTGACGCTGTTTGACCGTGGTTACCCTGGGCACTGGTTATTCGCGCTGTTCGCGCAGCAACAGCGGCACTTTCTGATGCGCCTGCCCTGTGGCTATAACGCTCAGGTCAAAGCGTTTCTACACTCTGGCCAAGTTGAAGACACACAGCTTTTCGTGGCCAACCATCCTGAAGCACGTCTGTTCTGCTCCGAGGCTGGCGTTGATCCTGCCAGCCAGATCGAGCTGAGACTGATCCGGGTCGAGTTGGCCAACGGCGAAAGCGAAGTATTGCTGACCTCGCTGCTGGATCGAGAAGCCTTTCCCGCTGAGGTGTTTGCCGAGCTTTACCACCGCCGCTGGGGCATCGAAACCGACTTCCGTCGCCTCAAACAAACCCTGACGCTGGACAACTTCAGCGGCCGCAGCGTGACCGCTGTAAAGCAGGACTTTCATGCCGCTCAACTGTTGAAGAACCTGGCGCTGTTGATGCAGCACCTGCTACAGCCGGTCATCGAACAGCGCCACAAAGGTCGCAAGCTGCGATGGAAAGTCAACTTCACCCAAGGCGTGTCACGGCTCAAAAATACCCTGGTCGAGCTGCTGGTGCGGCACTGTGCTCAGGGGCTGAGCAATGTGCTGGCCTTGATGGCTAAAAGCCTCAGTGCCGTACGCTCAGGCCGTAGCTTTGCGCGCCAACGCAAACGCGCAGCCAGCCGAGGTTGTGAGGGCTACAAACCGACGCGCTGAAGAAACACCACAGCCCAACCTCCGTCCAAAAAAAGCTGGCCACAAGCGGTCGGCATAGGCTCGTCCGGAGGACGAGAAATCTCGCCTAGACAGCCGGAACAGACGATGATCACATCACCGCCAGCCCAGTTAGACCGCGTGATTGAGCGGCAGAGGCCTGGTCATCGCTCGACGGCCATGGCGGCTGGCTGCTTCGGGGGGCTTGTCTTGGGCAGGGCTGCAGCTTAGGTTGATGACATTGGGGGAGACCCTAGGGCAGCAGCTGCGGTGTATAGCTGCAACCGCTGGCCGATTCGCTGGGGGTGACTTTGCCTGCTACAAGGCCTGCTTCGAGAAGCGCGTGACCGAAATCGGCGGCATGGCGCATGCCCATGCAAGTTCTGCTACCTGCAAGTCGCCAACACCAGCTGGTCGAGCAGGCTCTGCGCCACATCGGTCAGCTGTACGACATCGAGCGTGAGATCTGCGACCTGCTGCCCGATAAGCGACAGCGGATACGCCAGGAAAAGTCAGGCCCATCACCGCTGCCCTGCACGGCAGGATGCTCGCTCTGTGCCAGTTGCCGCGTGAAGGCACGGCCATCTCCAAGGCACCGGATCGCAGGACGGCCCTGGTACGCGATCCCGATGCCCCGCTAATCAGCACGTTGAGCTTTCACTGAGCAACGTGCTGGGTTTACACAGCTAACGGGCTTGCCAGATTGCCCGCGTGGGGGCTGGGTGCGGATCCTCCAGGTTGACTCGGTTGACGGCAGCGCGTTTCTGGCTTTATATATACCAACAGTTTTTATATGCTCCAAGCGGCCAGGCATCCCCTCTGTCGCCTGCCCGCCCAAAAGCTCGATCATTGGCGGCATAACCTCTTTGGCCTCCGTCGTTTCAGCACTGCACGAGTTGGACATGACCTTGAGTAAACGAACCCAGCAATCCGTCACGAATGGCAAACCGAAGGTGCGCAGCCGGCTTTCGGTTGGCGCCGTCCGCAGTGAGGAAACCACCAACGCCATCCTGACCGCCGCAGCCGAGATTCTCGAGGAGCGCGGATACGCTGGCTTCACTCTCGACGCTGTGGTCAGTCGGGCGGAGTCCAGCAAGCCCACCATCTATCGATGGTGGAAGAACAAGGCGGCGCTGATTCGTGATGTCTACGAACGCAGCGGCGAAGCCTCTCTCAGCCCCCCTGACAACGGAAACCTTGAGCAGGACCTCCACGAACACCTGCGTGCACTATGGCAATGGTGGAGCGCCTCCAGATCAGGCGAGGTACTGCGCAGCTTCATTACCGAAGTGCAGCTTTGCCCCGAGTCTCTGGAAGAGTTTCGCAAGTCATTCCTGCCGCGTCGGCAACAGGTCATGCGCAGAATCCTTTTGCGGGCGGTGGGCCGGGGAGACATCCCGGGAGGCCCAGCCGTTGAAAGCGCAGTCACTCTCCTGACCGGCGCCTCGTGGCTTCACCTGCTCACAGGCAACCTCGACGCCGTGGGCGAACTTGAGGGTACGGTGAAATTGGTGGTCAACGGTCTGCGCGCCCGCTGAAAACCTCGTAGGCATCGGGAGGCTGCTCGGCCTCTCTTTTTTAACCATATAGACACCATTGGTATCTAATATATGGATACACTCCATGCCCCATCCGGATACTTGGCGAGTTACCGCAATCTCGGGCTTACGCTGTCGCTTCTCGGCGTCTTGTTGTTGAGCGGATGTTCCTTCAGCGACCTCAGGCCGCAATCCTTGATTGGCCAGCCGGATGACCTCAAGGCTTCCCATGCCCTGAATGGGGTGCACCTTTCGCCTGCAGACTGGCCCAGGGAGGATTGGTGGACTGGGTTCGGCGACCCCCAGTTGAACCAACTGATCTCAGAGGCCCTGGAAAACAGTCCGAGTCTGCGCGCGGCCGCTGCCAGGGTGCGGCAAGCCGAAGCCCTGCAGGGGATTCAGGAGTCGCGTCTGCTGCCTCAGGTCGACGGTTCCCTGTCGGTCGTTCGCCAGCGCTACAGTGAAAACGGGACGGCCTCCGCAGTCGTCGCAGGTACCTGGCAAAACATTGGCCAGAGCACCCTGAATGGCAGCTACGAGCTGGACTTCTGGGGCAAGAATCAGGCGGCGGTCGAAGCTGCGATCGGACGCAGCAAGGCGGCCGAGGTCGATCAGTTTTCGGCTCGGCTGGTGTTGTCATCGGGCATCGCTCAAGCCTACATCGCCTTGCAGGAGACCTACGACCAACTCGCGATTGAGCGTCAAATGCTGCAGCAGATGGAGAGCATCCACTCACTGACACAGCAACGCTTTGTTGCGGAGCTAGACAGCCAGATCGATATCAAACAGTCCGAAGCCGGCATTACTGCGTCCCGTGCCCGAATCCTCGCTCTCAAAGAAGCCCTGGAGCTTGGTCGCAACCGTCTGGCGGCCCTCGTGGGCAAGGGACCCGACCGCGGTCGGAGCATCACGCCTCCTCAACTGAAGCCCTCCTCCACCCTCTCCGTGCCCAGCACCCTGCCCGCCGAGTTGCTAGGCCATCGTCCCGACGTGGTGGCTCAACGCTGGCGAGTGGAAGCGGCCAGCAATGACATCGATGTCGCGAAGGCGCAGTTCTATCCAAACGTAAACCTGATTTCTTTCGTCGGTCTACAGACCATGGGACTGGATACGTTCACGCAGGGAGGCAGCCGCATACTCGGATTCGGACCGGCGATCAGCTTGCCGATATTCGAAGGCGGACGCTTGCGCGCCAATCTTTCCGCCCAGAACGCCTCCTATGACATCGCGGTAGAGCAATACAACCAGACCTTGATCGATGCGCTGCACGACCTCGCCGATCAACTGTCATCGATTCGTTGGATGCAACAACGGATCACGCAACAACAACTGGCCGTCCAAACCGCCACGGATGCCTACGAGCTGGTCAACAAGCGCTATGCGGCAGGGCTGGCTACCTACATTCAAGTGCTGACCACACAGACTTCGGTCTCCATCCAACGGCGAGAGCTCGCAGCGTTGCAGGCCCGCGGCCTGTCGTTACAGGCGAATCTGAGCCGCGCCTTGGGCGGAGGCTACGTCCCTGATCTGCCGCTCGATGGCGCCGACGAATTAAGGAGTCCACGCACATGAATCAAAGCACCCAACCCCATCAAGCACAGCCGCAATCCACCGCTGCGGGCAGCGCTGATGCCGGCAAGCCGCCCGTGCCGTTCCAGACGCGCGGCAAGGTGGTTACGGCAGCCGTCCTGATCCTGTTGATCGCAGGGAGCGCGTGGTACGTACTGCAACGCAACTCCGAGCGCACCGAGGATGCCTACGTGGATGGCAATGTCGTGCAAGTGACCGCACAGATCGGCGGCACCGTGACGGCCATTGCAGCGGACAACACCGACCACGTGAAGGCCGGTTCACCGCTGGTCACGCTGAACCCCGTAGACCAGGAAGTGCGGTTCGAGCGTGCCAAGACCGAGTTGGCCAAGGCTACGCGGGTGGCAAGGACACAGTATTCGCAAGTCCAGCAGTTGCAGGCCGAGGTCGTGCAGCGCCAGAACGACGTTCAGAAAGCACGGGCCGACCTGGTACGCCGTTCCAGACTCGCCGCCAGCGGGGCCGTCTCCCGTGAAGAAATCAGCCATGCCGAAGATGTGCTCAAGAACGCACAGGCCGCCTTGGACGCTGCAAACCAGTTGCTGGCACAGCGCCGCGCCATGGTCGATGGCACCGACCTCCGGACGCATCCTGATGTGCTGGTCGCCGCCACCAACTTACGTGATGCGTACATCGCACGCGCACGCACAACCATTATTTCGCCCGTGGATGGCACCGTGACCAAACGCAGCGTGCAACTGGGTCAACGCATCAATCCAGGCGTCGCACTGATGTCCGTTGTCCCATTGGACGAACTATGGGTAAACGCCAATTTCAAAGAGTCGCAGCTCGAGCATCTTCGCATCGGTCAGCCGGCTGAACTGACGGCCGATGTCTATGGCTACAGCGTGGTCTACCACGGAAAGATCGTGGGTCTGGATGCTGGAACCGGCAGCGCATTCTCACTCTTGCCCGCCCAAAACGCGACGGGAAACTGGATCAAGGTCACCCAGCGCGTGCCGGTCAAGATCGCCCTGGACCCGAAGGAAATCGCCCGGCACCCCTTGCGTATCGGGCTGTCCATGCGCGTTTCAGTGGATACCAACAATCGCAGCGGGGACATGATCCGCCAGGATGTCGCACCGGAGAGGGTCTACCAAACCCAGGTCTATGACCATGAGTTGAGGGATGCCGACGCCATCGTGGAGACGGTCATCCGGGCCAACGAAGGGCAGCCGCGAACAGCGGCCGCACGATAGGCCGGCTCATGTACAGAAAACATGGCGCACTCCTGGCAACGGTCTGCCTGCTGTGCGGCCTCGAATTCCTACAGACCGGCATGCTCGCATTCGCCTCCGTCCCCATCCGCGGCGAGATCGACGCCAGCCCCGAGGAATACAGCCTCGTCGCAGCGCTCTATGCTTGTGTCGCGGTGGTCGTGATCGGCAAACAGCGTTGGCTGACCGAACGACTGGGCTGGCGCAACTACATGATCGGCTCGATCGGCGTCTACATCGCCGGGGCGCTGCTGTGCAGCCTGAGCCACGACCTGCACACGTTCGCCCTGGGCCGGGTCGTGATGGCGTTGGGCGGGGCATCGTTCATGACGACGTCGCGCATCCTCGTCAACCTCATCCCGCCCGGGCCTGGGCGATTCGTCGGGATCAAGGTGTTCGCCGTCGGCTTGGCCAGCGGCACCGCCGCGGCGCCGCTGGTTGCATCACTAGCCGTCACTCACGACACCTGGCAGGCCATGTTCTGGGTGCTTATCGTCGGCTCGGTCGCGGCCGCCGTGCTCTCCCTGGCATTTTTGCCCAAGGCCCCGCATCCCGAGCATGAGCGCACGAAAACCAGTCCCGCGCGCGTTCTCCTGCTGGCCGTCGGATCGTTCTTCCTTCTTTATGTCCTGCAACGCTCCTACTACGATTTCTACGACGACACCAGCATCCTGCTGGTCTTTGCGGCGTTGGCCACGGTCGCGCTCTATACCTACTTCCACGTCGAGCACAATCACGACCGCCCGCTGTTGAAGATCCGCCAACTCATGACCCCCCGCTACGTAACGGGCGTGGCCTTGTTCTCCTTCAGCTACTTGATCCTGGGGGCCAACAACTACATCCTGCCGTCCTTTCTCCAGATGGGCCTGGGCTATTCTTGGGATACCATCGGGAAATTCCAGTCCATGGGACTCGTGGCGTCATTGCTGACCTGGCTGGTGATGCTGCGCTTACTGCCCAAGCACCCCGCACCGAAGAAGTTCTTCGTCGCGGGATTTCTATCGCTGGCGGCCTTCGGCTGGCTGCTGTCATCGCTCACACCGATTGCCGACATTTGGCTGCACGTCCTCCCAGCACTCGCCTTGAGCGGATGCTTTGTCATGCTGGTGCTGGCGACGACCGCGATGCAGACCTTCCGCGATGTCGCCCATGAAGACGCGCTTTTTGCCCATGCGCAGCAGGTCAAGAACATTCTGGGTCAGATCGCCATGGCAATGGGCACCAGTCTCGCGACCATCTTCATGCAATGGAGAAGCACGGTGCAGTACAGCTCGCTGAACATCCGGCTGGCCAATGACGACCCCCTCTTTTCACAGCAACTGCAACAGCTCAGCCAGTTCATCTCGTTGTCGCACGAGGCAGGCCAGGCCGCCCAGATGGCCATGGCCCTGCAAGCACAGCAGATAAGCCAGCAGGCTTCGCTGATGGCGGGGATCGAGTATTTCTGGCTGGTGATCTGGGTCGCCGCTGCTGCCGCGCTGGTTTCCGTGTTGCAGCGGGTCTTCCGATGAACATCGTCCGCATTGGTCAAAAGCGGACACGTACTAACTATTCAGACCGTAACACTGCGCTCTTGTATGCTCGCCGGCAGGTGGATGGATAGGTAGTCGATAAGGCTCCGGACCGAAGGCAACATACCCTTGGGTTTCGGATACAGCAGGTGAATCACATGCTCGGCACCCGCCCAACCCGGCAGAACCAGATTCAATTGCCCGCGTTGGACAGCCAAAGAAACTATCGGCTCTGGCAAGAGGGTGACTCCGAGACCATGGATGGCAGCCTCCAGCTGCACCCTCAGGTCGTCTGAGAGCAAACGCGGCGTATGGGTCACAAGATAGTCGCTCTCACCGTTTTGCAGGAGCCAGCGCCCCCTGCCATCGTGCACGTCCCCGGGCCGGCAGAGGGTATCCAAGATCCTAAGGTCCGCAGGACTTGCGGGCTGCCCGTAGCTGTCCAGAAATGCCGGACTAGCCACCAGCACTCGTCTGGCCAGCCCCAGTCGCCGCGCCACAAGTCCTGCCGTTTCCTCAATCTGCGGTCGGGCTCTGAGGGCAAGGTCGAAGCCTTCCTCAATGACATTGACCTCACGGTCGACGGCATTCAGTTCCAGTCGAACTTTCGGGTGCAGCGCCAGGTAACTGGGAAGTATCGGTGCGAGGTAGGTCTGCGCCATCACCTGAGGGCAGGTAAGTCTAACCATCCCAGCAGGTTCTCTGCTCAGGTCGGCAACGCTGTCATATGCCGATTGGGCGCCCTCAACGACTGCCAGACACTGTGAATAGAAACGGGTGCCGGCGTCCGTCAGCGCGATTTGCCTGGTCGTTCGGTTCAGCAGGCGTACCCCCAAGCGACTTTCTAGGGCAGCGACTCTTCGGCTCAAGCGAGTCTTCTCGATCCCCGAAGCTTTAGAAGCGGCGGTGAAGCCTTTGTTACGCACGACCAGCACGAAGTACTGGAGGTCATTCAGATCCTCAATCATTGGTGCACCATAGCAATAGTCCTTGGCACTTTACCGATCTTATCGCCGATTGGGTTTATATCTACAGTATCTCCATCGAATGCAGGTCACACGGCCCGCTCAGGAGATCGAATATGTCGCTTCAATTTTCCCCAATTGCCATCGCTGAAAAGGCCGTGCACGGCGCCCAGTTTTCTGCTCACCGCCTCGATCTCATCGCGCTTTCCGGTTTCATTGCTCCGATCATGGGCTTCGATCACTTCCGCATGAGTGGGCCAACCTTTGCTCCACACCCGCATGCGGGCTTCTCCGCAGTTTCCTATGTCTTCGAGGACTCTGCAGGTGGCCTGCGAAACAGAGATTCGCTGGGTCATGACCTGGTGATCGAGCCCGGCGCTATGGTCTGGACCCAGGCTGCAAGCGGTGTCGTACATGACGAACTTCCCGCTTCCAGAGGCTCGGAAGTCCACGGTCTCCAACTGTTCGTGAACCTCTCTCGGGATCACAAAAACCTGGCCCCGAAGATGCTTTACGCAGCCGCTGAAGACGTACCGGTGGTGAACGGTGCGGGAGGGACCAAGATTCGTGTTCTCTCCGGGCGGTACCAAGACGTAGTGGGGCCGATCAATCCGGCTGAGCCCTTCGAGTTTTTAGACGTGAAACTCACACACGAGGGGAACTTCGAGATCCCGAGGGGACGTAACGTTCTGTTCTACATCCTGTCGGGTCAGGTAACCATAGGCTCCGATGATGCGGAGCATTCATTGGGGACTCACCAAGCCATCGCGGTGCGTAGCTCTTCCGAAGGTGCTGAGCTGCGCATCAGCACGAAGGAGGACGCACATCTGCTGGTTCTCTGCGGAGTTGATCCTATGGAACCGGTCGCCGTGTACGGGCCATTCATCATGAACGACCAATCAGGTCTGCAGGCCGCCTACTCCCGGTACGTCGCGGGTGAGATGGGCAGGTTGAGCCAGCTTGCCTCCTCTTGATGAGCCACTTTCCACCTTTCAATGAAATCACACGGCGGCCATCAAGGCGGCCGTGGGTAGCCACGCCCTGCGTGTGTGCGCACCAACCCGGCAGAATGCCGACAAAACCAAAGGAGTAATCCCATGAGCTACGACCGTCTCTCTGCTGAGAATGCCGCGTTACTACTGATTGATCACCAGACCGGTCTGTCTAATGGCATCCAGGATCAGAGCCTACCCGAGTACATGACTGCGGTTACGGCGCTGACCAAGCTGGCCAAGACCTTCAATCTACCGACCGTGATTACTACCAGTGCCGCGGATGGTCCGAATGGGCCGGTGCTGCCGATCATTACCCAGACCCTGCCTGACGCACCGGTTATTCACCGCCCGGGCGAGATCAATGCCTGGGACAACCCGGCATTTGTCGAGGCTGTGAAGAAGACTGGCCGTAAAAAACTGATCGTGGCGGGCGTATCGACCGAGGTCTGCGTGGCCTTCGTCGCATTGTCCGCGATCAAGGCTGGCTACGAGGTCTACGCGGTGATTGATTCTTCCGGAACCTGGAACAAGCTGGTTCAGGAAGTCGCCGTTGCCCGCATGGCTCAAGCCGGTGTTGTGCCGATAACTTGGGTCGCGGTTGGTGCCGAGTTGCAAGCCGACTGGCGCAATCAGACAGGTGAGGCACTTGGCCAGATCATGGGTGAACACCTGCCGTTCTACGGCAACCTGTTCAGCAGCTACCTCGCAGCCAAAGGCCACTAAGCCAGAGACTCCGGCGCCAGGGCTTCCTGGCGCCGGAGTCCCGTATAGGCGCAGTGATGCCAGCAACACGTCATATCGAGTGGCTGTGAAACATCGATCAGCTCACTTGGTCTGGCGTAACCCTTTCTCCGAACTGTTCTGCACTCATGCCTGCCGCCCCTAAACCTCGGCCCGTCCTCATCCTGCGGCAGTCGCGGACCAGGCCTGGCAAAACCTGTTCGGAGCCTGTACCAAGGCGCCGTGGCGTCAAGCGATGAAGTCGGGCTGCCGCGCCGGGGCGGCGGCCTGGAAGGCCGGCTGCTCGAGGCAATTGCGGTACACCGCCATGAGCTGCGGGTAGTCTTCAAGCTCGCAGCCCATGCGCTGGGCGTTAGCTACCTGCGGCACCAGGCAGCAGTCTGCCAGGGTCGGTGCAGCGCCGAAGCAGTAGGGCCCCTGGCCATGCCGCTGCAGCAGGGACTCGACCGCTGCCAACCCCTCGGCAACCCAGTGGCGGTACCAGGCATCTTTCTGCCCGGCACTCACGCCCAGCTCCCGTTGTAGGTAATTGAGCACCCGCAGGTTGTTGATCGGATGGATGTCGCAGGCGATCAGGTTGGCGATCTCCAGTACCCGCGCCCGCGCCAACGGCTCGGCCGGCAGCAGGCGCGGCGCCGGCTGCAGGGCATCCAGATAGTCGATGATCGCCAGCGACTGGGTGATCAGCTGGCTGTCGTCGGTAACCAGCACCGGCACGCCGGCAGCCGGATTGAGCTCGCGATGCGCCGTACTAAGCTGTTCGCCGCTGCGCAGGTTGACCCCGAGGCAGTCGTACGCCAGCCCCTTGAGCGCCAGAGCGATACGGACCCGGTAGGAGGTCGAACTGTTGAAGAAACTGTAGAGCTGCACTAAATGCTCTCCTGCGAAAGTAGGCCGGCTCTGGCCATAAAAGAATCCCTGCCCCAGCCATTCGCTGCCGGTATGACCGGGCAGGGGCCCCGATAGCGGTCGCAAGCGACCGCCCAGGGCTAAGGGACGACAGCTCTCGGAACGCCTTAGACGACCCGCACGTGGATCTCGCCGAGCCCGTCGACGCCGCCGACCATCAGGTCGCCCTTGATCACCGGGCCGACGCCTTCCGGGGTGCCGGTCATGATCAGGTCGCCCGGCTGCAGTTCGAAGAAGTTGGACAGGTAGCTGATGGTTTCCGGTACCGACCAGATCAGCTTGTCGATGTCGCTGCGCTGCTTGTCGCTGCCGTTGACCTGCAGCCAGATGCCTGCGTGCTCGGGGTGGCCGACCTGGCTGGCCGGGTACAGCGGCGCGATCGGCGCCGAGCGGTCGAAGGCCTTGCCCAGCTCCCAAGGCCGGCCCATCTCGCGCATCTGCATCTGGCGGTCGCGACGGGTCATGTCCAGGCCCACGGCGTAGCCCCAGACGTGCTCGTTGGCGCGCTCCTGCGGGATGTCGCGGCCGCCCTTGCCGATCGCCACCACCAGCTCGATCTCGTAGTGGTAGTTGCTGGTCTCCACCGGGTAGTCCAGCTCCAGCACCTGGCCAGCGGCCACCGGCACCACCGCGTCGGCCGGCTTGCAGAAGAAGAACGGCGGCTCGCGGTCCGGGTCGAAGCCCATCTCGCGGGCGTGGGCGGCGTAGTTGCGGCCCACGCAGTAGACGCGGCGCACCGGGAACTGCTGGTCGCTGCCGGCGACCGGCAGGCTGGTCTGGGCCGGCGGTTGGATCACATAGGTCATAGTCTTCTCCCTCGTCAGTGGTTTTCGCGCGATTCGCGCAGGATGCCGAGCGCTTCCTGAACCGGACGGTCGGAGTAGCTGAACAGCACGCAATCCTCGTCCGCCTGGAAGCTCACCGGCGCCCAGGTCGGCACGACAAAGATGTCCTTGGCTTCGAAGTCGAAGCGCTGCCCGCCGATCAGCACACTGCCCTTGCCCTCGACCACGGAGAACACGCTGGCGTCGGTGCTGCGGTAGGTCTGGCCGCGGAAGCCCTTAGGCAGCAGTTGCATGAAGGTGGCGATGGTCGGCATCGGCCAGCCGCCGGTGACCGGATTGACGTAGCGCAGCTTGACCCCATCCCAGGCATCCACCTCGTCTTGGCACAGCAGGGTTTCCAGCGCCTCGCGGGTACGGGCATAGGGGTAACTGAAGATCGGCGAGGTCAGCCCTTTCGGCTGGTAGCGCAGCGGCAGCATGTTGTTGCCGAAGCGAGCGAAGCTGTTGCCTTCCGGGCGGGTCAGCGGCTGCTCGGCCTGCGGGTAGCTCTCGGCGAAGGTGGCGCCGAAGAAGCGCACCATCGGGATGTCCAGGCCGTCCAGCCAGACCACCGGCTGGCCGCCTTCGGCCTCGACCGGGTTGCCGTGGTCGTGCCAGGTCCAGGACGGGGTGATGATGAAGTCGCCCGGCTCCATGGTGGTGCGCTCGCCATCCACCGCGGTGTAGGCGCCGCGGCCTTCGACGACGAAGCGCAGGGCAGACTGGCTGTGCCGGTGGCTGGGGGCGATCTCGCCCGGCAGGATCAGCTGCAGGCCGGCGTACAGGGTGTTGGTGACGGCGGCCTGGCCGCGGATGGCCGGGTTCTCCAACACCAGCACGCGGCGGATGGCCTCTTCGGCGCTGATCAGCTCGCCGGCCTCCATCAGGCTGGGGCGCAGCTCGCGGTAGCGCCAGAGCGCCGGCACGCAGCCGCCGGTCGGCTCCAGCGGCACCAGGTTGTGTAGCTGCTCCCACAGCGGGAACAGGTCTTGGGTGTCGATGCGGCGGTAGAAGTCCGCGCGGGCCGTGCTGATGTTGTCTTTGTTATGCATTCCCTATCACCTGTGGCAGATCGAAGAACGCGCTACGGGCCAAGCCGCCCGCCGCGGCAGCAGTCGAGAAACCGGCGGTGAAACCGTCGTCCTCGTCCATGGCGCGATTATTCGCTCACAGGCCATATGCGAATAATGATATGTTGCTATACCCCCATACCAACAAAGGCATGACTGGATGATCGACTGGAGCCGCCGCCTGCGCCTGCGCCATCTCCACCTGCTGGTCAGCTTGGCCGAAACCGGCAGCCTCAGTGACACCGCGCGCCTCGCCCACACCACCCAGCCTGGGCTGTCGAAATGGCTCAAGGAGCTGGAGGAAGACGTCGGCGCCACACTGTTCGAACGCCACGCCCGCGGTCTGCGCCCGACCGCCCACGGCCAGCTGCTGCTGGGGCATGCCCGGCGCATCCTCAGCGAGATGGCGCGCGCCCAGCACAATCTGGAAGCCCTGCAGGAAGGCGATTCGCGCAGCGTGGCGCTGGGCACCTCGCCGGCCTCGGCGCCCAGCCTGGTACCGGATGCGATCACCTACTTCCTCCGCCAGCACCCGCGGTCGCGGGTACAGCTGCAGGAAAGCACGATGAACGCCCTGCTCGAGCGACTGGAGCAGGGCGAGTTGGATGTGGTGGTTGGCCGTCTGGATAGCTATCAACCGCGCGCCACCTTGCGCAGCGAGTTGCTCTACCACGAACCGATGCAGGTCGTCGCCCGTCCTGGCCACCCGCTGAGCGGGCGCCGCGAGCTGGGCTGGGAGGATCTGCTCGCCTATGACTGGATCCTCTGGCCGGAAGGCACACCGATCCGCAGCCGCCTGGACATGGCGCTGACCCAGGCCGGTCTCAAGCCGCTGCCGTGCCGGGTCGAATCCTCATCGCTGATGGGCAATCTATGGCTGCTGCAGAACAGCGACATGATCTCGGTCGCGTCCGGCCGCGTCGCCGAACACTTCACAGCCCGCGGCCTGGTGGTCTCACTGGACTTCGAGCTCGAAACCCAAGGCTCAATCGGCATGTGCTGGCGTGACGAACCGCTTATGGACGGCAGCGTCCTCGATCTGCTCGACTGCCTGCGTCAGGCGGCGAACACGCCGATCCGCCATTTACAGCCGACGCCGCCCATCGCCTGATTTAGACCGCAGACAGGCCTCTGGGTGTCCCCTACCCGCGCTTACTGAAAATGATGTTTATGGAGTCGAGCCGATCTGTCGGGTGCTGCCGATCGCTCCATCGACCTACTACGAGCATGCAGCCCGGAAAGTAGATCCTGCGCGGCAGTCAGCCCGCATGCGCCAGGATGAAATGCTCTGCGAGCATGTCCAGCGGGTCTGGGAGGAGAACTTCCAGGTCTACGGCGTACGCAAGGTCTGGCGGCAGCTCCTGCGGGAAGGCTTCGTGGTGGCTCGTTGCGCGATTGAGCGGCTGATGCGGCAACTGGGGCTGCAAGGTGTCGTACGCGGCAAACCGGCCAAGACTACGGTCAGCGACAAGGCCAAGCCCTGTCCGCAAGATAAGGTCAATCGCCAGTTTCGCGCCGAGCGGCCGAATGCATTGTGGGTGTCGGACTTCACCTACGTCAGCACCTGGCAGGGCTTTGTCTACGTGGCCTTCGTCATTGACGTCTTTGCCCGGCGGATCGTCGGCTGGAAAGTTTCCAGTTCGGCGCGTACTGACTTCGGGCTCGATGCGCTGGAGCAGGCGCTGTATGCCCGCCGGCCCGTCGACCGCGGCGGGCTGATTCACCACAGCGACAGCGGCGTACAGTACGTGCCGATACGCTACACCGAGCGACTTGCCGAAGCCGGGGTCGAGCCCTCGGTGGGCAGCGTGGGGGACTCCTACGACAACGCCTTGGCCGAGACCATCAACGGCCTGTACAAGGCTGAGGTGATCCATCGTCGTTCCTGGCAAAATCGGGAGGCGGTGGAGCTGGCAACTCTGGAGTGGGTCGACTGGTTCAACCACCGGAGGCTGCTGGAACCCATCGGCAACATCCCACCTGCCGAGGCTGAAGCCCTTTACTATCAACAACTCACCAAGTCGGCCCAGACGTCATGACTCACACCAAAGAGCCTCCGGAATTCCCGGGGCGGTTCACAGCTGGTAGTCCGGTGCCATCAGCTCCTCCTCAAGGACTGCAGACAAGAAAGCCGCAGGAACCCTCTCGACCACGAAGGGGATCAGCCGGTCTACACGGCGAGCGCTTCATGAGCCGCGCCCAGATGCGTAAAACCGTGTTTGAATACGTCGAAACCGATTACAACCGCCAGCGGCGTCACAGCACATTGGGGAACATCAGCCCGGAGGCCTTCGAGGCCCGGATGAGTATTTAAACCCGTGTCCACGAATGCTGGGCAAGATCACAATAGTGCGGCTCGCCGAGCATTGTGCAGATTTTGCACATACTGGTCGGCATTCACTGCAACAGGCACTCCCGATGCGAATTCACCCCCTGTCCGACCTGCACAACGAGTTCGCTCCCTTCACGCCCGAGGTGAGGGATGCGGATGTGGTCATCCTCGCGGGCGATATCGACCTCGGCGTACGGGGCATCGAGTGGGCCAGGCAGGCATTCGACTGCCCGGTGCTCTACGTGCCGGGCAACCACGAGTTCTACCGTGGCCACCTCACCAAGACGCTGCAGGCGATGCGTGCCGCCGGCGACGAACGTGTGCACGTCATGGATCGGGATGAGGTTGAGATCGGCGGCGTGCGCTTCCTCGGCGCCACGATGTGGACCGACTTCGCTGCCACCGGCAACCCGCCCCTGGCCGCGTTGAGCGCGCAGCAGGCGCTGAGCGATTTCCGCCAGATCCGCACGGAGAACTATCGCCGCATCCGGCCGACGGACCTGATCAAGCAGGCGGAGAAGACCCGTGACTGGCTGCGCAGCAAGCTCGTCGAGCCCTATGAAGGACCGACCGTGGTGATCACACACCACGCCCCGACGCTGCGCTCGCTGCAGGAAAGCCCCCATGCCGGCACGATCCTGGATGCGGCCTTCGCGAACGACTGGGAGGATCTGATAGGGGGCGATCGCGTGGCCTTGTGGGTGCATGGCCACACGCATACCTCGGTCGACTTCGAAGTGAATGGGACGCGGGTTGTCTCCAATCAGCGGGGCTATCCAGGGGAGGAGTCTGGGTTCCAGCCGTCCCTGGTCATCGACCTCGAGGCCCTGCTGCCAGCGGGCGATGAGCAATTATTGTCGGGGCAATACCAATAATCGAAGGGGCCGAAGAAGATCCACGGTGATCCGCAGGTACGGCATGTAGCATCGGTTAACGCCCATGAGTGGCACACTTTCTGATCACATGGATACACCATGCCCATAGCCTCCACCATCTGGCAACAGGTGAAATACCAACCCAAAGGGCAACCGTTCAGCTCTCGACGATTTGCAGGGCTGGGATCACGCTCTGCTGTCTGCAAGGCGATAGCCCGGTTGGTGAGCGCTGGCGAGCTGGAGCGGATCACTCGCGGGATCTATATGCGACCGAAGATCAGTCCGTATGTCGGCAGTGTCCGCCCCAGTGCCTTGGCTGTGATCCGGGTGATCGCCAAGCGGAATCACGAAACGATCCAGGTGCATGGTGCCGAGGCGGTCAGGGCATTTCGCCTGAGCACCCAGATGCAAACACAGTCTGTGCTGTATACGAGCGGCTCAAGTCGAGAGATTCGACTCGGTGCCCTGACGATACGGCTCCGGCATGTTTCCCCAGAAAAGTTGCAGCATGCCGGAACCAAGGTGGGACTGGCCCTTGTAGCGCTCTTCTACCTGGGCAGCAAAGGCGTGAATCCGACTTCAGTCACGAAGATCAAGAACGAGCTGACGCCAGCCGAACTCAAGCAGTTGGCAGCCTGCAAAATGCCTGCTTGGATGAGCAAGGCCCTGGCTGGCCCTCCGCCGGTCTGACGCCATGCACCAATGGCCAGGCAGAGCATTTAGCTAGATGAGATTTATGCAAGGAGAACGGAATGACGATGCCCAGTGAGCGCACCCGCTCGATCATTCAAGCCCGTGAGTTTCTGGTTGACTTGTCTCGTGACAAGACGCTGCCTGAGACCGTGCGCATTGAGGCGCGTCGACTGTTGCGTCATTACCCGACCGCCGATGAGGTGCTGCTTGCCGGGAAGATAGAGGAGCAGCGCGACGATGGTCTGCCGTGGGTTTTTCTGAGCTCCAGAATCGACTAGCCCTGTAGCTCCGATACTGGAGGCAGGAGGGAGGTTGGATCAAGCTCAGCATGCTGGCGATGCGATACAGCTTCTCGACGGTGATGTTCACCTCACCACGCTCGATGCGTCCTATATAGCTGTGGTCGTGCTGCAAGCCAGCGCGAGTGCGGGCAGGCTCTTGGGGCAGGTTCGGGGAGCACCTACTCGTTGGATGACTTTGCCGTCGAGCCGAGCTATCAGCTCCGCTTTTCGCAGCATTAAAGACCGCTGTTGCTGGCCTGTTTCTGAAGGTCGAGCAGCTGTAAGCCCCTGTCGGGGGTGAGGCTGCCCGAAGCGTGAACGCGTTGGCTCAGGCCATTCGCCAGCCCTCCACCACTTCAGCACCAAACTCAGCCCTCCAGGCCTTGAGCTGGGCATGGTTCGCACCCTTGGTCTCGATACGCTTGCCGGTAACTGGCTGCACATACACCTTCACCTGGCGGGGGCGGCGCTGCTTCACGGCAACCGGGGCAAGCGGCTCCAGCTCGACCGGCGGCGGATTGAGGATGGCTACCACCTTTGCCAGATCCATGCTGTAGTCCGCCATCAGCGCCTTAAGCTTGTCTTCGAACTCCATTTCGCGCTGGAGGCTGGCGTCGGCCTGCAGCTGTTCAAGCAAGGCCATCTGCTTCTGCAGCTCACGCTCGGCACGACGAAATTCGGCTAGTTTGGACATGTTCACTCCTTTGGTTTCGTAACAGAATCAAATTGGTGTCAACGCCGACTGAAAACTGACCCACTTTGGGCTGGATTCACCGAAGTAATAATGACCCACCTGGATCAGTCGGGTTTACGGTTCTGGCGGATGACGCCCGCCTTGCGTTTGTCCTTGAGTCGGTAGCTTTCTCCGGTCAGGGTGAGGATGTGGGCATGGTGCAGGAGACGATCCAGCATGGCGGCGGTCAGTGTGGCGTCGCCGCTGAAGGCATCGGCCCACTGGGTGAACGGCAGGTTCGAGGTCAGGATCATCGAGCCCTTCTCGTACCGCTTGGCCACCACCTGGAAGAACAGGTTGGCCTCCTCACGACCGAACGGCTGGTAGCCGATCTCGTCGATCACCAGCAGTCGCGGGGCCAGGATGGCGCGGTTGAGGTAGGCCTTCAGCCGTCCCTGTCGCTGGGCCGCACCCAGTTGCAGCATCAGATCGGCCGCAGTGATGAAACGGGTCTTGATGCCGCTCTGCGCCGCCCGATAGCCCAGAGCGATGGCCAGATGCGTCTTGCCGACTCCCGAGGGGCCGATCAGCACGATGTTCTCGGTGCGCTCGACGAATGCCAGCCCTGCCAACTCATGCAGCAGCGCCCTGGGCACGCCGGGACTGAAGCCGAAGTCGTACTCCTCCAGCGTCTTGATCGCCGGAAAGCAGGCCATCCGCGTCAGCAGTTCGCGGCTACGCTGCTGGCGAAAGCCCTGCTCATGGCGCAGCAACTGCTCCAGGAAATCGCTGAAGCTCAGCTCCTCCCGGACCGCCTGCTGGGCCAGCACCGGGTAGTGATCGGCGACGCGTTCGAGCTTGAGAGCCTGACACAGCTCGGCAATGCGCTCGTGTTGCAGGTTCATGCGCAGGCCTCCCGGATCGACTCGTAGACCGACAGGGGATGCTGCAAGGACTCATGGGGGATGGGCCGTGGTCGGTCGCCCAGCAACGCTGCCCACTCCTGCCGCAGGGCCTGCGGCAAGGGCGTCAACAGCCCGCGCTCCCGACGCCAGCGATCAATGGGGCGTTCACCGAGCGTGGCATGCATGCGCACGTTGGCGACCTCGGCAAGCCACTCGCCGACCAGTCGGTTGGCCGTTCCGCTGTCCACCAGCAGGCCGGCGGCATTCACCCGGCTATGCAGCGGGTTGTAGAAGCTTTCGCGCAGGTAGCGGTTGAAGCGTTCGACTTTGCCCTTGGTGCGTGCCCGATAGGGGCGGCACAGGCGGATCCGGAAGCCCAGGTCGTCGGCCATCTGGAGCAGGCCCGGATGGAAGCGGTGGCTGCCGTCGCCATAGGCATCGCGCTCCAGGACGACGGTCTTCATATTGTCGAACAGCACCTCCTGCGGGACTCCACCGAAGTAGTCGAAGGCCAGCAGCAGCGAGTTGTGCTCCGACTCGAAGGACTCGTCCGGCACGAAGTGGACATAGGTCATCCGGCTGTAACCCATCGTGGCCACGAAGGCCGACAGCGGTGATTTGGCGCGGCGGAAGACCACGAAGTCGGCCTGCATCTGTTTGCCGGGCTCGGTCTCGAAGCGTACTACCGGGCCATCGTCGAGCCTGGCCGGCTTGAGCTTGGCCAGCCAGGCGCGCAGCTGGGAAGCGCCGCCCTGATAGCCCTGCTCGCGGATTTCGCGCAGCAGCACGGTGGCTGGCAGCCAGAGCGGATGCGCCTGCCTGACCCGCTCGCGCAGGTAGTCGTGGAAGGGGTCGAGCTTGGTGGGCCTGGGTTCCCGCGGCGAGTAACGCGAGACGGAAGGCTCCTTGAGGTAACGCCGGACGGTGTTGCGGGACACGCCCAGCGTCTTGGCGATCTGCCGAATGCTGTGCCCTTGACGGGCCAATACTCTGATCTCCACTGCTTGCTCCTGGGTCAACATGGGCGGCCTCGAAAAGGCCGCGACGGTAGCCCAGGTGGGTCAGTTTTACTTCGCTGGGGTGGGGATGCGGCGGAAATCTTGGACTACCTGGAGGTAGTTCATGTATTCATACGAAGACCGTATCCGAGCGGTCAAGCTCTACATCAAACTGGGCAAGCGAACCGGGGCAACTATTCGTCAGTTGGGCTACCCGACGAAGAACTCTTTGAAGAGCTGGCACGCAGAGTATGAGCGATGCCTCGACCTGCCGCGTTGCTACGAGAACTCGAAGTCGAAGTACTCACCGGCCCAAAGGGAAAAGGCTGTCGAGCACTATCTCGAATACGGTCGCAACATCGCCGCTACCATCAAGGCGTTGGGCTACCCCGCGCGGGATTCTTTGCGTGCCTGGATTTACGAAATGCACCCCGAGTTGCATACGCGTGTTGTCAGTCGATCAGACGGGTTAGCCCGGCCGCCAGCGGTGAAGCAGGCAGCGGTCATCGCGCTGTGCACGCGAAAAGAAAGTGCGAAAGCCCTGGCTCAAAAGCTGGGCGTGTGCAGGCCGACCTTGTACAACTGGAAAAACCAGCTACTCGGCCCAGAGGTATCCCCATCCATGAAGTGTCGACTTGAACCCTCATCGTCACCGGAACGAGAGGAGTTGCAGCGGCAACTCGAATCTCTCCAGCTCGATGTTCGCCGTTTGCAGCTTGAACATGACCTGTTGATGAGGGCGAATGAACTCATAAAAAAAGAGACGGGCATCAACCGGCAAGTCCTGACCAATCGGGAGAAGACATTGCTGGCTGATGCCCTTAGGCATAGGTACTCCTTGCTAGAGCTGCTTGACGCGTTGGGCTTGGCCCGAAGCTCCTATTTCTATCATCGAGCCCGAATGCAGGTCGCGGAAAAGTACACCGAAGTGCGTCGTGCCATGGCGGACATATTCGAGCGCAATCATCGTTGCTATGGCTACCGTCGGATGCGAGCTTCGTTGAGCAGGCAGCGTGTGCGCCTTTCAGAGAAGGTGGTGCAGCGCTTGATGAAGCAGGAGTGCCTAGTCGTCGCCAAGCCGAAACGGCGTCGATACGGTTCCTACCTCGGGGAGATCAGTCCGGCGCCGGAAAACCTCCTCAACCGCGACTTCACGGCCCTAGCTCCGAATGAGAAATGGCTGACCGACATCTCGGAGTTCCAGATCCCGGCAGGCAAGGTGTACCTGTCCCCCATGATCGACTGCTTCGATGGGAAGGTAATCAGTTGGTCGATCGGCACGCGTCCCGACGCCGAGCTTGTGAACACGATGCTGGATGCAGCTATCGAAACGGTGGCCAGTAACGATAAACGGCCTGTTGTTCACTCCGATCGTGGCGCTCACTACCGCTGGCCCGGCTGGTTATCGCGCATCGCTGATGCGAAGCTGATTCGTTCGATGTCGCGCAAAGGCTGCTCACCAGACAACGCGGCTTGTGAAGGTTTCTTCGGCCGACTGAAAACGGAACTGTTCTATCCTCGCAACTGGCAGTCAACGAGCATCGAGCAGTTCATTCAGGCCTTGGATTCATACATTCGCTGGTACAACGAAAAACGTATAAAGATTTCCCTCGGCGCGCTCAGTCCCATTGAGTATCGTGAAAGCCTGGGCTTAGCGGCATAACCAGTCCAAGTTTTTGTCCGCATCCCCGGTGGGTCAGTTTTACATCGGCGCTAACATGGAAGCGGCCTGCTACTCGCCGGTTCGCGGGTAATCATAGAGGTTGGTCCGGCTGATGCCGAACTCAGGAGCCAGGGCGGCCTTCGGATCATGGGCCTCGGCGTGACAGCACAGCGCAGCGAACCTGGTTTCGCTACGGGCATTCTTCCAGTCTCGGCAGGCGTCACATCGCTTGGCCAAGTCGGCTCCCTCGCGCTGCCGCTCGCGGAACACCACGCGTTCTAAGATCAGTGATTTTCATCCCCCCTGACCATTCAGTTGAGTTCAGCTCGACCACGCCCCACCTGTAGAGGTGCATCTGGACAGGGCTGTCTCAGGCAGACTGCTCGCTTTGAATAAGCTCCATGCGAATGCGGGAAAACAGGTCGTCAATGTTGAGAGTTTCGTCCTGTAGCAGGTAGCAGCTAGCTAGGATCGTCAGAGGATGAACCCCCATGGCAGATGCAATCTCATGCACCTTCTCGACCGTAGGGCTCTTGAGCCCACGCTCAAGCGTGCTCAGGTAGGTTCGACTGCTGACGTTCGAGAAAGCCTCTTGTGGGAGCCCTTTGCTCAGCCTGTGTCGCTTCAGGGCGATACCGAGTGCCTGTTTCAGTTCCATTTGCTGCTCTCGCAAAAGGAACGATAAGGCCCCATTGAACACTATAGAGCTACAATCTATAGTGTTCATTTTGTGAGGCGAAGGCCATGTTTGTGACATACCGCCAGGCAGAAATGCCTCTGGGAAGGCTTTTTGGGGATGAAAACTCTCTCCATTGGCGCTATGTGGAGCTATCTCTCAGGTGCCCCTGGTTCTACACCACCATCGGGTATGTAGCCGGTGACGAGAGCTTCACCAAGACGTTGCTGATCCCATCCCCACCAGAGCTTGAGCGGCTGCTCAGCGAGCAGCACGATCGCATGTGGGTTGAAGAGGTGATGCTAGTCAGCCCCGGATACATGAATGGCAGTGATGGCTGGAAAATGGAGCGTCTACAGGAGCTGCGTGTAGATATTGACGATAGAGATGGGTACTCAAATTACGTCCACGTGATCGAGGGTGGCCATTGCTATATAGAAGGGACATGCTCTGATTTGTCTCAGCTGCGAACTGAGCGCGCTATTTTCTCAGCTGCCGAGGCCACGCAGCTGATAAGGAGCTGAGTCCTGTCACGAGTGCGCTCGACTGTCGGCCTGAGCGGTGGGAGCTGCGAACAGCGCTCTGCCGCCGCCCCCCTGCGGAAACCTCTGCTACGGAAGGATTGCAGCCATGCCGATCAATCTGCCGATCGAAGACTGGGACGGGGAGCCAGCCCTACGCCTCCCCGACGAAGTCCTGCAGCGGCTCGATCTCCAAGTAGGAGACTCGCTGTACTTGGTCGAGGCTTGGGTCGGTGACGGACCGCGCCTCGTCCTGTCGAAGACGCCACTGATCCCCGATCGGGTCGACGCACTGGTCGCCCAGTGGGAGCGCGAACTCGCCGAGGAGCAGGCTGAGTCTGCGCATGAGGAGTCGTCCAAGGATGAATAAGCTGATTCCAACAACCGAGGATTCCTCGGTTGTTGCCTCGACGAGAGGCCAAGGGGGCGCCGCTGAACCAGTTGGAAGGCCTAGGCTCAAGGCCTGCCCATGCTGAACGAAATCATCCCACTGATTCTGCGCGCCGGAGCGCTTATCGCCGCCGAGGCCAATCGCCCAGGAGGGCCGCGCGGGGAAGGAGACAAGGCCAACATTGACGTCGAAGTTGAGATCCAGCTGCGCAAGGGGCTGCTACGACTGCAGGCAGGTGACTTCTGGGGAGAGGAGACGGGGAGCGCACTGACGGGGGCACGCTATTGCTGGGTGGTGGATCCGAACGATGGCACTTCCGATTTTCTGGCAGGCCGACAAGGCTCGGCCATCTCCGTGGGGCTGCTTCGGGACTCCGAGCCAGTGCTGGGCGTTGTCTATGCGCCGATTTCTCCGCGTGGGCCGGACTGTATCAGCTGGGAGTCAGGCATGACTGGCCTTCTGCGTAATGGCATACAAAGTTCCCCCGACCTGTCTGCACGGCAACTCGACGCCGCTACGGTGGTATTCGTAAGCACAGCCGCCAACCAAAAACCGGAGCTGAATGCCGAACTTTGTTCACCCGCAGGCTTCAGCCCGATGCCCAGCATCGCTTATCGCCTCGCCAGGGTGGCCGCCGGCGACGGCATTGCGGGGATTTCGCTCTACCCCGTGTATCCGCACGACGTAGTCGCCGGCCATGCCCTCCTCAAGGCGGCTGGCGGCGACTTGCTTGATCAGGACGGCTACCCGATTATTTACGACGACCTGAGCAAACCTCTGTGCCGCTGCTGTTTCGGTGGCAATTTGGCTGCAAGTCAACTCCTGGCTTCACGCCCTTGGCGGCAGCGACTTTCGATCCCGTCTTGAGCACCTCATGCTCCCCAAAAATGGGAAAGCGGTCGTGCGTGTTTTAGCCGGCATCCGCCCGAAGCGAACGACGGCGAGGCTTTCAAATCGCCACCGCCGGCCTCAGGAAACGGGCTGGCAGCGCAGCTACATTCAGCTTGAGTGGCTGTAATCACTCAGTGACACTTATCGTCTCGGGACACAACCCCGCATGAGGTAGGCATGAAGCACAAGAACGTCTCTGACAAGCACGCCATGATCGCGAAATTCACGGAAGAGGCCCTCCGCTTGGGCGGCGGTGCTTCGGTCAACCAACGCCACTTCATAAAGGCAGCTCTTGCCCATGGCGAAACGATGGAGCCTGCGGGTCGCCTCTCAGGGGCCAACAGGGTATGCAGCGATGTCTGACCAGTCCAAGCAAGCAGCCGTCACCCCCAGCGCAGAGGCTTACCAAGCACTCCTCGATGAGCTGGAGGATCTCCGCATCGAGCGTATTGCGTGTGATCGTATAGGCACGGTTCCCCTCTCCGAGCTGTTATCCATTGAGGCAATGCGGACCCGCTTTCGTTGATGCTCCGGCAATCCAGGCTGGTCTCGATTTTTGGCCAGCGGTCATACTCGGAAGCCATCGCCGATATGGCCAGTACAATCAGCTCAATGCGGAGACAGGGCAATGAACATCAAGCTGATTCTTTCCGAGGAAGACCTAGCTACAGCCCTTGCCCGCATGGAGCAGCTGTGGGGTGCCGAGATTGGTACACCGGAGGGCAATGAGCTGGATGCTCTGGCGTCGCTGATCGAGAGGCACGAGGCCAAGCACTACCCGATGCCACCTGCAGATCCCATCGAGACCATCAACTAAATTCCGCATGGACCAGCGGAAGGTGACTCAGCCAGACCAGAAGTCATTCTGCGAGTCGAACAAGTGGCCAGCGGCCATGAATGGACTCGCATCCCGGCGGCGGCAACGTGCTCACCACGTAGACCCGACGCTCATCGCCGGCGGCCACCAGCAGGCCTTCGATGGCCTGGCCTTCCTCCAGATCGAACCAGTGCGAGACACCCGCTGGATCCTTCTCCATGAAGCGTTCCGCCACGATCCACACCTCCCGAGGATGGAAGCGCGCCCATTTTCCCGCTCTGATCGAGTCCACCCTCGCCCAGCCGGTCGCCGGCAGTTTTCCCTTCTGCTCCTGGCGCCGCCCCCAGGGCAGCCACTCCACCGAACCGTCGGCCTGCAGCACCGGCAGGGCCGCCTTCGGGTTGGGGAAGTAGACCCGCACCAGCTTGCTGCTTTCCGTGTAGCGTCCCGCCACCTCTACACATCCGCACATGCCGCACCTCCAGCTCTAGCGGTGATCAAGCCGCCCCGCCAGACTCGATGGCCCGCAGAATCCTTCGGACCTGCTGCGCCCCCGCCACCGTCACACAGCAACTCAGCGGGGTGACAACCCCCAGCGCCGCGTTGGGCCTAGCCAGCCAGTCGAGCGCGGTCGCGCGGTCTTCGAAGACCCGCTCGGCCAGGGCCTGCACCTCCCGAACTCGGGACTCGGTTTCGCGGTCCTCCATTACGGGGTCTCCTCCTCGCTCATAGCAATGTCCAGATTCTGCACATTGCTCTCAGGCGACGCCTCTGTTTGCTGTATATAAATACAGTATAATTGAGGCGATCACCATGAGTTTGACATCGCTCGGCCTGCTACGCACGCCCGTCCAGCGACGGCCCCTGTTCCTGAACCCGGAGGTCGCAGCCCCCCCCATCGCTCGCTGCGGACGACATCGAGGCACCCTGTCCCTGGACGAGCTGTGCATCAAGCCCGCCGGCCGCCCTTCTCTGCAGGGCTGAAGGGGCCTATCCATCGGTCAGGGACCGGCCCTGCCAGCGAAAACAAGTGCGCTGGCCCCAAAGCTTGACACCATCGGACCGGCCCTGCCCCGCTTATCGCTCCCAGTCACCAAACGGCGCATCGGCATCGATGTAGCGAGTCGCGGACTGCACGTCGCGCCAACCGACGTACTCCATCAGCGCCTTGCTGCTCCATCGGTTGCGGCTGGCCCAGGTGGCAAAGCCGCGGCGCAGCGAGTGACCGGTGTAACCCGCGCCGTCTACCCCACTGCGCAGCAAAGCCTGGCGCAACACGCGTGACACGCTGTTGGGGTTGAGGCCGTGTGCCGCCAGATGGCCCCAGCGATCAATCGCACGAAATACCGGCCCCTGTTTGACTCCACTGAGTTCGCGCCACTGCTCATATGCGGCCACCGGGCACAGGCGCTTGAGCGCAGGCACGCGCAACGAGCGGCCGCGGTTGGCGCGATCGCCCTTGCTGCTTGGCAGAAATATTTCCAGCCCCTGCCCTGGGCGCAGCCGAAGGTGCTCTACCTGCAGCCGACACAACTCGTCGGCGCGAAACGCCCGCCAAAAGCCGAGCAGGATCAGCGCCTGGTCACGCGCCGCACGTAGGCATATCGCCGGCCGCGCGCTGTTTAGCTCCTCGGTCAGCATGGCAATGCAGGTTTCCAGTTCCTGCAATGCCAGCGCCTCGGCCTGCTGCACTGGCTGCGGGTGCAGCGCCTGAATGCCGCGCAGGGTGTCGCGCACCCGCGCAGCCTTGGTCGGATCGGCGAAGCCGTGCTGACGGTGCCATTGCGCCAGTGCCGCCAGATGTGTGCGCAGCGTGCTGCCCGATAGTCGCGCGCCATAGGCGGCGAGGTAGCGCACCACGCTTTCGCTGGATGCCGGCAGCAGCCCACCCCACTCCCCTTCGAAGTGCTCGATGGCCTGCGCATAACGCCGTTGCGTGCTGGCGCGCCGCGCGGCCTGCAGATAGCGCTCGGCTAAATCGTCCACGCTGCCTCCTCGCGTACCGCGATTCAAGGCCCATTCACAGCGAAGAACCTATCACGTTCGAGAAACTGGGCTTCTTGAACGTCAGTTCATCCGAAAATCCTGCCACCAGGTTAACTCTGTACAGGTGTAATTCCATACTGTGTAAACCAGTACGAAATCGTCGGAGTAAGCCCATGGCTCGCGGCGGCATCAACAAGGTCCTCGTCCGGCGCGCCCGTGACGCCCTGCTCGCCCGCGGAGAGCGACCGAGCATCGATGCGGTGCGTACCGAACTGGGCAACACCGGCTCGAAAAGCACTATCCAGCGTTACCTGAAGGAGCTAGCGGCAGAGCAGAGGCCACCGCCCAGCGGCACCAGTTTGGACGAGGAGTTGCTCGCCTATATCAGCAGTCTAGCCGAGCGCTTGATAGCCCACGCCCAGGCGGCAGTCGCTCACGAGCGTGAACAGTTGACGCAGCAAGAGGCCCGCGCTACGCAGCAACGGCAGGTCGAGCAGGCTCGCTTCGAGCAGCTGCAGCAGACTCATACCCTGCTTAACAACGAGCGACGCGACGGCCTCGTCCGGGAGCAGGCCTTGAACTCCCGCCTGCACGAGGTCGACGCTGAGCGTCAGCGTCTGGCCGAGAATGAACGTGGCTTACAGCGCCTCCTTGAGGAGCGGGCGGCGCATATCCAGTCCCTAGAAGATAAGCATCGGCATGCCCGGGAAGCGCTAAACCATTATCGCCAGCAGCATCTGACGCAACGTGAGCAAGAAACACGCCGCGCCGAGGAGCAGTTGCATCAGCTGCAGCAAGAGCTGCGGCGGCTGCAAGGTCAGCTGCTGGCCAAGCAGGAGGAGCTCGGCCAGGTGTACCGTGAACTGGAGCGTTTGAATGCCGCGTTGCAGGCTCGTGGCCTCGAGTTGCGTACGCAGGGCGAACACCTGCTGCAGACGCAACGCTACGCGAAGCAGCTGGAAAGTGACCTGCAGGAGCAACGGGAGCGCCTTCACGCCGTGCAGATCGATGCGTCCGTGGCTCGAGAAAAAAGCCGGCGGTATGTACTCAAGCATCGCCAGGACCGCCGCGACCTGCGTAGCCACACGCAACAACTGGCGGCCCTGCATATGTTAATCCGCCAACTACGGGCAGAGCGCGAGAGTGCCGTTGATCCGCCGCCAGACGCTGGTTAGGCCGAGGAGCGGCGGCCAGCTGTGCGCAGCCCGCGCAAATCGAACTCCAGCTGAAAATCCTGATCGCCCTTCAGGGCCTTCTCCACGCACGTTGCCAGACGCCACGGTAGGAGTAATGCTGACTCGCTGCCCCCAGCCTGGCAAAGGCGCGTCAGGTGTAGCGAGTTGCGTTTGTGGACCAGATGCCACAGCCACATCAGGCAGCGATCATCCCAGCCATCGACCCAACGCTGTACAATCAAGAAATGTCCCAGGCGCCTAAACAAGGCTCTGTCTTTCATATAGCCCCATCTATGGGCAGGCCAGTTGTCCGGCGTCTCCTGAGGGGCTGCCTGGAACAGCCGAGTGAACAAATCGTACAGCGCCAGTGCTGCCAGGTGGCCATAGGGCGGCAGGCTGGTCAGGGCACAGTACGCTAGGAAATTCTTCCTAACCCAACACCGTAGCAAGCAGAACTGAGGCGACCGGCTACGCAGAATGATCAGCAAGTAGCCCAAACGCCTCCAGCTTGGACACCCGCACAGGCTCTCCATGGTTGACGGCGAGCACATCGGCAAGGGCTTTCCGCTCAGGCGCCATGTTAGCAAGCACTCATCGAATACCTGACTGGGGATGCCAGGATCCAGCGCCGTCCACAGGATGTCGTCGTGCACTCCCTGCAGGATCGGGCACAACGGATACAGTCGTTCCCACGTGGTGCTGCGCCATTTCACACCACGAAACAGTGCATTCCAGCGCTTGCGATACTCCGCCGGTATAGGTTCACCGGCCCCTACGGTGGGATCACTGCGAGCTTGCCAGGCTGCTAGCTCATAGCTGCGCACTGCACAGCCAACCGCCTTGGCCGCTTCAGCTGCGAGGATCCACTGCTGGGCAGTGCTTATGGTTGCCGGCAGTTCAATTTTCGTGGACATGACACCTCACCCTCCATGTACCCGCAACTACCGCAGTGTAGCGCTCATTGTGTCAACACCTGGACAAGGCTCGGTGAGACGACTCAGGAGGGTTATCACGCATGCGGAAGACATTTGCGAAATCTGATCAAAGAGCGATGCAGTAAGTCCTTGATCCTGCGGAAATAATTTTCTTCCATGAAAAAAAATTGTGAACTCGCTTAGAGCATAACGGGTCTCGGAGCCACGGCGACAGGCGCGCATAATGTGTCTACAGATCGCTAAGCGATGGTGAACCAGGTCATTAGCAGAGGGATAAGGTCATGAACAAGTGGCCCGTCAAGGCGTCTCTCAGCTGACCACCTAGCCTATTGCCGCGGGAGCCGTTGGCTTAAATGACGAAACCAGCTCTAGTGCTCGTGGGTTGGGATTCCCTCTATCGGTCAAGTCGGAGTGCGGAGCTCCTGTTTAGGCAGCTCGAGCTCCGGAACGGAAGCGAACATACGGGCATGCATTGAATGAGGAGGTCGAAGAATGCTCAACCTCACAGACTTCAAACGAGTGCTGCAGTCAGAACTGGAAATCGTGGAGCCCCAGCCGTTGGCTTCGGGAACCCATATTAAGTCTACTACCGTATTTCCTTCACGAAAGAACAACGCATCGCTGACTTGTGAAAGTCTGATTCAGATTCACGCTTGCCTGTACCTCGAGCAAGATCAGGAAACAGCAGCCTATCTTCCCCGCCCCTTTGTTTTATATAGCGAAAAATCAAAAATTCGCTTCATACCTGATGTGCTCGCGGTGAATGGCGAAGGCCTTTACAGCATTTATCTCTTGGTGCGACCCGATGCCCCTGCCTCCCCTATCCCGTACCGTGCTGAAATTCTCGAATCAGTATTTGACACAATACCAGTACGAATCGCACTACTGGATCTTACCCGATTTGCGTCGCGCGCCAAGATGCACAACCTGCAATATATGTATCACCAAGCCTACGCTGGAAGTCCCGAAGGTGGCGCTACAGTTGTGCATCTACTCATGGGCAGATTTTTTGGCCAGGCGACGATCGCAGCGCTCATCGCTCAAGGTGCACATCCCGCCGACGTGTCATTTGCCCTTTTTCACCACCTGATTGAGGCTGACCTAGAAAGGCCGCTTACCCCTAGGACTGTCTGCCGAGTCTGAATCATGCACGAGCCACTGAAGATCTCCCCGGGAGAGCGATACTCCTATCTCGGGGAAGTTTTTCAAGTTATAGAGGTGAAGGACAGTAGAGTTCAACTTCGCTCGATCAGGCCCAGCGGGCGAATCATGAACCCGAGCCTCGAACGACTGAGCCGTGCCCATCTAAAGGGCGACTTGATCAAGACGCAGGAGGCCCCATTCCCCTGCGAACCGACCAAAATCATGTGCGCCCTCTCCGAAAAGCATCGGCAGGTATTGAAAAGGCGGGTAACCTACGTGACGGCCTTAATCGACCAGTTAGGACCTCATTTACCGAAAAAAAAAGCGGAGGCAATTGCATCTAAAGTCGCGACTCAAATCGGCGATGTAAAACCACCCTGCTACACAGCTCTTTACGAGTGGGTGAAATCCTATAAGCAGCGCGCCGGAAACATTATTTCCCTCATACCAACAACTCACCGAGCACGCGGCTACCGACTGCTTAATCAGCCTGAAGAGGTTCAGAAAATAATTCGCTATCACATTGATACGGATTATTTAACCTGCCCCCCTCTAAGCAAGGCAGAAGTCATAGACAATATTCAAGGTGCGATCCATAGGACCAATGAAAACCGTGGAGCCCTGCACAAATTAACCTCCCCCTCACCCAGCACACTATACCGTATTCTTGCTGAGCTAGACTTCTACACCGTAGAAAAAGCCCAGCGAGGCACCAGAATCGCAAAGAGCCATCAAAAGTGGAGCATTAAGTACCAGAGAAATGTACGGATATTGGAGATTATTGAGGGCGATAGTCATCAGATTGATATTGAGGTAGTAGATTCCGAAGGCAACGTGCTGGGCCGCCCTTGGCTCACCAAGCTCTTAGATGTACGTACAGCCTGCGTCGCCGGCTGGGACATATCGCTAAACCCGCCCTCTATCGACAAAACAATTCGTGCAATCAAAGCATCCCTACACTGCGAAAACACCTATGGGGGGCTTGCAATCTCATATGTTTTTGATAATGGCCAAGAGTTCACGGCACAGAGATTAAAAGACATCATGAAGGAATTAGGCGCCGAGGTTAAATTCTGCAGAATTGGTAAGGCAGATGACAAACCCCACGTAGAGTCATCTTTCAAAACCTGGACGAAAGATATTGCACAGCGTTTGCCTGGCACCACCTTTTCCAATCCAGAAGCACGCGGTGACTACGATTCAGAGGCGAACGCTCAGATGACACTTGAGGATGTAAGGTCGGTGTATTCTGACTGGCTAGAAAACTACTACCATAAGCATTTTCACCACGGCTTAGGTATGGCACCTGAAGAAGCATGGAGTGAATGTGTGGCTGACGAAATAGCCATAAAAAAATATTCATTAGAGGACATCGACCGTTATTTCCTGAGCTTGGGTCATGCCACCCCAACCGCAAATGGGCATCTTACAATCAACAAGGTTAGTTGGACATCAGGAGCAGTTCCCTTCCTTGCACGACTTGAGCCAAAGCCTGAGTTCTTATGCGTCCTATATGACACTAGCGATCTGGGACGAGCTTGGGCATATCATCCAGCTTATCCTGAAAACATACAACCGCTGGATCCAGTAGATGCAGCCTACCAAGTTGGCATGACAATGAGCCTACACCAAATCATTTGCGACCGACTCACCGAAAAGAAAAATAAACTTTGCTATTT
>NZ_JWLN01000048.1:0-31994 GCF_000814065.1 Pseudomonas sp. C5pp
GCTGCTGAGCAAAACAATCAAAGGAAAGGTTGTGAGTGTCTTGACCTCAATGACCGATGCGCAGCGCTTCCCTGGCAATGAGATCGTTGATCTTTACAGTCAGCGCTGGGAAATCGAGCTGGGTTATCGGGAGATCAAACAAGGACTTCTGGGGGGCGAACACACCCTGAGAAGCAAGACGCCGGAGATGATTGCGCAAGAGCTGTGGGGCGTGCTGTTGGGCTACAACCTATTGCGTTATCAGATGGTGCAGATGTCGAGACAGTGCCCAGGCGTGTACCCATGCGAGATGAGCTTTACCGCTTGTAGCTGGGCGATTCTGGGCTTGCTGCATGGCACGTCATTAAACCATCCCGGCAACTTGCCAGGTTTTTTGGCAGATCTGCAGGCGTCAGCGGCTCAGTATGTCCTACCCCATCGGCGACCCGATCGATGGTTCCCCAGAGTGGTGAAGCAGCGCCCTGCAAAATATCCGACCCGAAAATGAAAATGCCAGTCAGCTTAACTGACTGGCATTACCCTGGAGGTCGCCTTTTTCATGCCTGCATGGTCTTCGCTTCGGTACGCGGTCCGTTGTAGGAGCGGCCTTGTGTCGCGAAAGGGCTGCAAGGCAGCCCCGGCAATTCCTGCATCACTGCTGAGCCCCCGGGGCCGCGTTGCGGCCCTTTCGCGACACAAGGCCGCTCCTGCAAAGAGTGAGCAGGTTTACTGGCTGATCGTATCTGCCAGCAACAGCCTGGCAATCACCCCCTCAAGGACATCCACCTGCTCAAGGATGTCATAGTGCCCGGCATCAACAGCAATGTCCTGGCAGCTACCCGAGATGCCACCCACGTGCGCGCCCTCCCCCGCCCACCAGCAACTTGCCGCTGCCTCGGTAGACGGTAGCTGGCGCAATTGACGCGAAAGCGCCTTGAGTTTCATGGCCACGACAAAGGTCTGCGCCAGATCAGCGTTGCCGATTTCGGCATAGGCCGACTGTGCAACCTGTGCGGCCCGTGCCGTTTCGATCACGCGCTCCAGGGCATCCTGAGTACTGCCGACCGGCACGACCGGCAGCACCAGTGCATCGGCCGAAACCCCGAGAATCACCGCCAGGAAGCCACGCAGGTCAGCGCTCCAGTCACTTTCCTGCACGGCTTGCCTGGCCGAGGGCACGAAGCTGTCCACCAAGGCCAGCACCGCAACCCGCTGCCCCTGGCTTTCCAACTCTTTGGCCACCAACACCGCCAGGGTGCCGCCCAGCGACCAACCTGCCAGCTGATAAGGGCCTTCGGGTTGCTTCTGGCGAATGTACTGTGCGTAATCGATAGCCATCGTTTCCAGCGAATCATCCACCCAGGCGTGATCCAGCAGCATCCGGCATTGCAGGCCATAAACCGTGCAACGGCCTTCCAGCCGGCGCGCCAATGGCTCGTAATCGAACACCGTGCCAAACCCGGCATGCAGGCAGAACAGCGGTGTACTCGCGCTCACTCGGCTGTTCAGCAACAACAGCGGGTCCAGGCTGGCATCGTCGGAGGCATAACCCGACAACTCGGCGATGGTCGGCCGGGCAATCACATCACGCAGTTTCAGTTCGATAGGCAAATCCTCACGGGCACGGACCTTGGACAGCATCTTCAGCACGCGCAGCGAGTCACCACCCAGTTCGAAGAAGTTGTCATCGACACCGACCTGCTCGACTTGCAGCACTTCCTGCCAGATCGCTGCCAGCGCCTGCTCGATTGCATTACGCGGGGCAACCCATGCCCGGCTTGCGGCAAACTCGGGTGCCGGCAGGCCATTGCGGTCGATCTTGCCATTGGGTGTGAGCGGCAGCGCCGGCATCAGTACAAGCTGTGCCGGCACCATGTGATCCGGCAGGTCGGCGCGCAGGGCATCACGTAATTGCTCGGCGCGGGTATCGGCATTGTCCGTCACCACGTAGCCGATCAGTTGCTTGCCCGTGCTGATGTCACGCGCCACCACCACGGCATCGCGCACGCCAACCAGGTTGCGCAGGCGTGCCTCGATTTCTCCCGGCTCGATGCGGAACCCTCGAATCTTCAGCTGGTTGTCCAGGCGCCCGAGGAAGTCGATGACGCCATCGGCGCGGCGACGCACCCGGTCACCGGTGCGGTACAGGCGGCCACCCGGGGCAAACGGGTCGGCCACGAAGCGCTCGGCCGTGAGCGCGGCCCGCTGGTGATAGCCACGCGCCACGCCCTCTCCGCCGATGTAAAGCTCACCGGCCACACCATCGGGCAGCGGGTTGAGGTGCGGGTCCAATACGTGCAGCGTGCGCTCGCCCACGCGGTCGCCAATCGGCGCGTACACAGCCTCACAGGTTCGTTGCACCGGCACTTTCCACAGCAAAGGCGTAACCACGGTTTCCGTCGGCCCATAGCCGTTGGTCAACCAGCGCGGCCGCAGCGTGCGCTTGACGTGCTCGAACAGGGCGTCCGGTACCGCATCGCCGCCAAAGCAGTACACCCGCACCGCTGGCGCGGGCTGCTGCTGGCTATCGGCGAATTCGGCCAACTGTTGCAGGTAGGCCGGCGGGAAGCAGGCGATATCGATACGCTGGGCATGCAAGGTCTGCCAGGTTTCTTCTGCCGTCCATAGCCGGTTGTCACGCACCACCAGGCAACCACCCGAGGACAACGTCGACAGCCAGCGTTCCTGCGCCCCGTCGAAGGCGAACGACATGAACAGCAGCTCGCGGGTCTGCAGGTCCATCTCGTACAACCCGGCGATGGCCTGGCAGTGCATGCGAATCTGGCCGTGGCTCACCGCCACACCTTTGGGCTTGCCGGTAGAACCAGACGTGTAGATCAGATAAGCCAGGTTATCCGCGCACGCGCGCTGTTCAGGTGCAGTAGCAGGCAGATGGTCCAGCGCTTGCTGGTCGAGCTCGACACACCGCGCTACCTGGGTAAAGCGCTGGCGCAAGCCACTGCTGGTGACCAGCAGGTGCATTGCCGAGTCCTCGACGATCCACTGCAGGCGCTCTTGTGGGTAATCGATATCCAGTGGCACATAAGCTGCGCCGGTCTTCATCACCGCCAGGAAGGCCACGATCACCTCCACCGACCGCTCCAGGGCAATACCCACGCAGCTTTCCGGGCGCACGCCCTGCGCGATCAGGTGGTGGGCAAGGCGGTTGGCGCGCGCGTCCAGCTGGCCATAGGTCAACTGTTGGCCGCCGCAGACTACCGCCATGGCCTCGCCACGCTCACGGGCATGCCCGGCGATACGCTCGGCGAGCAGCGGCTGCTCGCGCCCAGGTGCCGCAAGCTGGTTGCGCAGGTCGGCGTGCCTTGCCTGCGCCGGCGTCAGCATGCCCAGGCTGCCCAGCGTGGCCTGGGGGTTGTCCAGCATGGCGCTCAGCAGGCTTTCGAAACTGCCGCGCAGGCACTCGACAGCGGCTTCGGTAAAGCGGTTGCGCAGGTACAGGAACTCTACCGAAAAGGTTTCGCCCAATTGCACGGCCAGGTCCATGGCATAGTTGGTGACGTCGCGGTTACGTACTTCGCCAAAGCGCAACGTTCCGCCGCCGCCCTCGCGCAGGCGGTCGTCAACCGGGTAGTTCTCGAACACCACAATGCTGTCGAACAGCGCTTGCCCTGGCCGCCCGGCCCAGCGTTGCACATCGGCCAGCGCTGCATGCTCGTGGTCGCGCAGTTCCAGGTTGTAGTGCTGCAGCTGGTGCAGCCAGTCGCTGACAATGTGCTGGGGTTGCGGCGCCTGCACCACCGGTAGCGTGTTGATGAACAGCCCCAGCATCTCGCCTGCACCGGCCAGGCTGCTGGGGCGCCCGGCCACTGTGGCGCCGAAGCACACGCTGGCCTGGCCGGTGTAGCGTTGCAGCAGCAACAGCCAGGTGGCCTGGACCAGGGTATTGGCCGTAACCCTCAGGCGCCGGGCCTGGTCACGCAGGTGTTGCGTGCGCTGCGCATCCCAATGCAGGTACAGCGCATGGTGCCCGACAAGCTTGCCGTCCGCCTGCGGTGCAACACTGTCGGCCAACAGCGTCGGCCCCTCCAGGGCACGCAGCTTCTCGCTCCAGAACTGCTCCAGCTTGCCCATCGGCTGCTCGGCGAGCCAACGGATGTAGTCACCGAAGCGCCCCCCCGCATGGCTGGCGGGCCGGCCGTGATAAACCTGCAACACCTCGCCCAGCAACCGTGAATTGCTCCAGCCATCCATGAGGATGTGGTGGCGCGACCAGATCAGGTGCAGGCGTTGCTCATCCACTCGAACCAGTGTCAGGCGCATCAGGGGGGCACACGCCAGGTCGAAGCCTTCGGCGGCCTCTTCGGCTGCCAGCGCCTGCAAGGCGTCGCTGGTCACCTCACGCCCACGCCAGTCGAGCACGCGCAGCGGCAGGCTGGCCTGACGCTGAACCACCTGCAAGGGCTCCGCCCACCGGGCCGATGACAGGAAGACCGTGCGCAGGATGTCGTGGCTGGCGATCACCTGGTTCCAGGCCGCGACGAAGCGGTCTATGTCCAGGCCGAGCACATCGACCGCAGTCTGGTTGATGTACAGCGCGGCGTCGCTCTCCTGCAGGGTATGGAACAGCATGCCCTGTTGCATCGGCGACAGCGGGTAGATATCGGCAATCTGAGCAGCAGGTACCGGCAGGTCGTCCAGTTGCGCCTGGTTCAGACGGGCCAAGGGGAAGTCCGATGGCGTGAGGCCTTGGGTGTCATCCTGGCAGCAATGGTTGATCAAGGCCTTGAGTTCTTCTGCATAGGCATCGGCCAGTTGCTGGATGGTCGAGGTATCGAAGACTTCACGGCTGAACGTCCAGCCCAGTGTCAGCTCGCCGCCGTACACCTGGCCATTGAGCGCCAGCAGGCTGCTCAATGGCGCATCCTCATCCTGGTTCAGCCCGGCATTCTCGCTGGCCGGTCTGAACAGGCTCGCCTGCTGGTCGAAGCTGCCATCGAACTGCCCCAGGTAGTTGAAGATGATCGCCCCCTGGGCCAGCGCCGCCAACGTCTGCCGAGCTTCACCAGCCCCCAGGTAACGCAGCACACCATAGCCAAGACCCTTGTGGGGCACCGCGCGCAGTTGCTCCTTGATGGTCTTGATCGAACTGGCCAGCTCGGGCTGAGGGCTGAGGTTGACCGGGTACATGCTGGTGAACCAACCCACCGTGCGGCTCAGGTCGATACCGTCGAACAGTTCCTCGCGGCCATGGCCTTCCAGGCGCACCAGTACCTGGGGCTGCGCGGTCCAACGGCTGACCACACGGGCCAATGCCGTCAACAACAGGTCGTTGATCTGCGTGCGATAGGCTGCCGGTGCCTGCTGCAACAGCTTGCGGGTCCAGAGCGGGTCCAGGCGAGTGCTGACCGACGTTGCATGCTTCTGCAGGTTTTCACCCTGGGGATGATCGCAAGGCAAAGCATCGCTGGCGCCTTGCAGTTGATCACGCCAGTAGTGCAGTTCATGTTGCAGTGCCTGGCTGCTGGCATAGGCCTGCAGCTGTTCGGCCCAGACCTTGAACGCGCTGGTCTTGGCCGGCAACTTCAACGGCTGGCCGAGGGCAAGCGCCTGGTAGGCCTGTTGCAGGTCTTCCAGCAGGATCCGCCATGACACGCCATCGACCACCAGATGATGAATGACCAGCAGCAGCCGCTGGCTGCCGTCTGCCAGCGTTGCCAGCACGGCGCGCAACAGCGGCCCCTGAGCCAGGTTCAGGCTGCGCTGGGCCTTATCGGCCAAGCGTTCCAGCGCCTCGGCATCAACGCATTCGCGTACCCACAGCAGCTCGGTCGATACCGGCGCGCCGATCGTGGCCTGCCAGCGCCCGGCACTCTGCCAGGCATTGAGCCGCAGCAGGTCGTGATGGGCATGCAGGTTGCCCAGCGCCATGCTCAACAGCTGCGCATCCAGTGCCTCACCGGGCTCGAGCAACACCGACTGGTTCCAGTGGTCACGTGCTACAAGCGCTTGCTCGAAGAACCAGTGCTGCACCGGAACAAGTGGCAGAGGCCCGGTGACCACGCCCTGCTCCAGCGCTTGTGCTTCGCTGCGCCGGGCAACCGAGGCCAGCCCCTGCACGGTCTGATGCTGCAGCAACTCCTTGGGTGTGAACTGGATATCCACCTGGCGCGCACGGCTGACCACCTGCAACGAGATGATCGAATCGCCGCCCAGTTCGAAGAAGTTGTCGGTCAGGCCGACCTTCTCCAGCTTCAGCACATCCGCCCAGATCGCCGCGATCTGCTGCTCCAGATCACTCTGCGGCGCAACGTACTCGCCCTGCGACTGGCTGGCATCCGGCTGCGGCAGGGCCTTGCGGTCCAGCTTGCCGTTCGGCGTCACCGGCAGCTTGCCGAGCAGCAGCAGGTGCGCGGGCACCATGTAATCCGGCAAACTGGCCTTGAGCGCCTCGCGCAGGCTGTCGCGCAACGCGCCTTCGTCCTGCGTGCTGTCGGCAGGCACCACATAGCCCACCAGCTGCTTGCCGCTTGGCCCGTCCTGGGCCAGCACCACGGCTTCCTGCACACTCGGCAGCTCCAATAGGCGCGCTTCGATCTCGCCCAGCTCGATGCGCAGGCCGCGGATCTTCACCTGGTGGTCGATGCGCCCGGCGTAGTCGATCACGCCATCAGCGCGGTAGCGCGCCAGGTCGCCGGTGCGGTACAGGCGCCCGCCGTTGTCGCTGAACGGGTCCGGCACGAAGCGTTCGGCGGTCAGCGCCGGGCGTTGGTGGTAACCACGGGCCAGGCCGACTCCACCAAGGTACAGCTCGCCGGCACTGCCGCGTACCGCCGGTTGCAGGCTGCCTTCGAGGATATGGGTCTTGAGGTTGTCGATCGGCTGGCCGATCGGCACGCTGATGCTTTCGTCCGGCTGGCAGGTCCAGTGGGTCACGTCGATCGCCGCTTCGGTCGGGCCGTACAGGTTGTACAGGCCTGCCGCCGGCAGGCGTTGCAGGGTTTGGCGGGCCAGTTCGGCCGGCAACGCTTCACCGCTGCACACCACGCGCTTGAGGCTGACGCAGCTTTCGACCGCTTCGTGGGTCATGAACGCCTGCAGCATCGACGGCACGAAGTGCAGCGTGCTGATGCCGTAATGGTTGATGGTTTCGACCAGCAACTGCGGGTCGCGGTGCGCGCCGGGCTGGGCCATGACCAGGCGTGCCCCGGTCATCAGCGGCCAGAAGAACTCCCACACCGACACGTCGAAGCTGAACGGGGTTTTCTGCAGCACGCTGTCGCTGGCGTCCAGCCCGTAGGCCTTCTGCATCCAGCACAGGCGGTTGACCAGCGCCTGATGGCTGTTGCCAGCACCTTTCGGGCGACCGGTGGAGCCGGAGGTGTAGATCACATAGACGAGGTTCAGCGGGGCCACGTCGATGTTCGGGTTGGCATCGCTGTAGCCGTCGAAGTTCTCGGTATCCAGGTCCAGGCTGCGCAGGCCGACCGGGATCGGCAGGGCTTCATGCAGGTGCGACTGGGTCAGCAGCAAGGCGATGCCGCTGTCCTCGAACATGTAGCTCAAACGGTCATGTGGATACTCAGGATCCAGCGGCACATACGCGCCACCGGCCTTCACGATACCCAGCAAGCCGATGACCATCTCCAGGCTGCGCTCCATGGCGATGCCCACCAGCACATCCGGCCCCACGCCCTGCTCGCGCAGCTTGTGCGCCAGCTGGTTGCTACGGCGGTTGAGCTCGGCATAGCTCAGGGTCTGCTCGCCAAAGGCCAGCGCCGGGGCATCCGGGGTGGCGAGTACCTGGGCTTCGACCAGTTGGTGGATGCTGGCTTCGCCTGGGTAATCGGTTTGCGTGGCATTCCAGCCATGCACGATCTGCTGCCGCTCCCCGTCATCCAGCAATGGCAGCTCAGCCACTCGCAGGCCTGGGTTGCCGACGATGCCCTGTAGCAGGTTCAGCCAGTGCCGCGCCATCTGCTGTATGGTCGAGGCATCGAACAGGTCGGTTGCAAAGGTCAGCGTGGCGCTGATGCCCAGCTCATGTTCGAAGCTGTCCAGCATGAGGTCAAACTGGGCAGCGTGCACGTTCCATTGCAGGCTTTCTACCTCCAGGCCGGGCAAGCTGCGGCGCTCGCCCTTGCCCCGGGTCTGGTGGTTGTACATCACCTGGAACAACGGGCTGTGGCTCAGGCTGCGTTCCGGCTGCAAGGCATCGACCAGCTGTTCGAATGGCAGGTCCTGATGCACCTGCGCGCCCAAGGCTCGTTGCCGCACTTGGGCCAACAGCTCGGTGAAGGTCAGCTGCGTATCGAACTCGGCACGCATCACCTGGGTATTGACGAAAAAGCCGATCAGCCGCTCGGTCTCTACGCGGTTACGGTTGGCGATGGGCACGCCCACGCGCACATCGGCCTGCCCAGAGTAACGGTGCAACAGTACCTGGAAACTCGCCAGCAGCAGCATGAAGGGTGTCGCCCCCTGGTGCTGCGCCAGCTGTTTGAGTGACTGGCTCAACGCTTCGCCCAGGTCAACGTCGATCCGCTCACCGCGGTAGCTTTGCAGCGCCGGGCGTGGCCTGTCGGTGGTCAGTTCCAGCACCGGGTGGTCGTCGCCCAGCTGCGCCATCCAGTACGCCAGCTGACGCTCACGCTCGCCGGCGTCCATCCAGGCACGCTGCCAGATCGCATAATCGGCGTACTGGATCGGCAGTTCGGCCAGCGCCACCTCACGACCTTGGCTATAGCCCTCATAAAGCTGTACCAACTCATCGATGAGCAAGGGCATCGACCAGCCATCGGCGACGATATGGTGCAAGGTGAGCACCAGCACGTGCTCGTCCTGCGCCAGTTCCAGCAGTTTTACCCGCAGCAGCGGCCCATGAACCAGATCGAACGGCTGCTGGACCTCAAGCGCGACCTGCGCCTGCAAAACCTGCTCCTCCACGGCCCCCAAGGCCTGGCGGGCCAGCTGGAAAGGCTGGTTCGGGTGGATGACCTGCATCAGCTGGCCATCTTCCTCGGCAATGGTCGTGCGCAAGGCTTCATGACGCTGGATCAGCGTCGCGAAGCTGCGCTGCAGGGCTGCCAGGTCGAGCTGCCCCCTGAACCTGAGCGCGGTCGGAATGTTGTAGGCCGAGCCGGTGGGCTCCAGCTGCCAGAGAAACCACTGGCGTTGCTGGGCATAGGACAGCACAGGGCGTTCGACATCGTGCCTGGCCACCGGGATGGGCAGTTGCGCGAGCGTGACGCCCTTGGACGCCAGTTTTTCGAGAAACAGCTTCTGCTGCGCCAGGGGCAGACGGATAAAGCGATAAACCAGGTCTGCGTTTCTGTTGTCCGTGTGCATCTCAAACCGCCTCGAGCTCTGCCATGAAGTCCTGGAGCTCATCCAGGTCTCCGTCGTTTCGGGTACCGAGACTGCCGACCTCTTGTGCAAAGGCCTGCAGGTTCTCTGTCTGGAACAACAACGCGAGTGGCAGGTTCGTACCCAGTTCGATCTGCAGTCGTGCTACCGCCTGGGTTGCCAGCAAGGAGTGGCCCCCCAGCTCGAAGAAGTTGTCGGTAAGAGATACGTTTTCCAGGCCAAGAACTTCAGCCCATACCGCTGCGATCCGCCGCTCCAGCTCCGTTTCCGGCGCCACATGGGCCGCCCGGCGCGGGTTGCCGTCAGGCTGTGGCAAGGCCTTGCGGTCCAGCTTGCCGTTCGGTGTCAGTGGCAGGCGTTCCAACAGCAACAGGTGTGCGGGCACCATGTAGTCCGGCAGGCTGGCCTTCAGTCTGGCGCGCAGGGTGTCAAGCAACGCCGCCCGGGCTTCCTCGCTGGCAACCGACGCTGCATCGGCTGGCACCACGTAGCCCAGCAGTTGCTTGCCGCCCGGCGCATCCAGTGCCAGTACCACGGCTTCGCGGACTGCGTCCTGTTGTTGCAGGCGCGCCTCGATCTCACCGAGTTCGATACGGAAGCCGCGAATCTTCACCTGATGGTCGATACGCCCGGCATATTCGATGACCCCGTCGGCGTCATAGCGCGCCAGGTCGCCGGTGCGATACAGCCGGCCACCCTGCCCACCGAACGGGTCGGGGATGAAGCGTTCGGCGGTAAGCCCAGGGCGCGCCAGGTAACCACGCGCCAGGCCCGCACCCGCCATGTACAGCTCCCCCACCACCCCTACCGGCAGCGGCGTTCCGGCCTCGCTCAACAGGTACACGGCACTGTTGGAAAGCGGCCGGCCGATATTGGCCTGGCCACCTTGGGTGCGCAGGGTGAAGGTCGAGTAGGTGGTGTCCTCCGAAGGCCCGTACAGGTCGTACACCTTGAGCACATGGCCAGTGCCGTACAGCGCGTCGACCAGCCCCTGCTTGAGGGCCTCCCCCGCCAGGTTGATGATGCGTACACCGGACGGCAGCTGGCCGGTTTCATGCAGCACCTTGATGGCCGATGGCACCGTGTTGACCAGGCGTACCTGGTCTTTGGCCGGCAGGTGCGGCAGCTCCAGGGCATTGGCCGCCAGTACCGCATAACCACCCGAGCCCAGGGTCACGAACAGCTCCCAGACCGACAGGTCGAAACAGATCGATGTGGACGCCAACACGCCGCACAGGTCCTGCTGGTTGTACACCGACTGCGCCCAGCCGATCATTGCCACGGCATTGCGATGCTCGATCTGGACGCCCTTGGGTTTGCCGGTGGAGCCTGAGGTGTAGATGCAGTACGCCAGGTTGTCCGGCGTGCTCACGCACACCGGGTCGGCCGCTTCGTAGCCGTCGAGCAGCAATTGGTCCACCAGCAGCGTGCGCGCCTGGAAGCTGGCCGGTACACGCTCCAGCAGGTGCGACTGCGACAGCAACAGGATCGACTGGCTGTCTTCGAGCATGTACACCAGGCGGTCCTGCGGGTAGCCAGGATCGAGCGGCACGTAGGCGCCGCCCGCCTTGAGAATGGCCATCAGCGCGACCACCATGTCCAGGCCACGCTCCATGGCGACACCTACCAGCACCTCCGGGCCCACGCCAGCCTCGCGCAGTTTGTGGGCAAGCTGGTTGGCCCGTACATTGAGCGCGGCATACGTGAGCGTCTGCTCGCCGTGGATAAGTGCCACTGCACCTGGCGCAGCAACCACCTGCGCCTCGAACAGCTGATGGATACAGCGGTCGGCCGGGTAACTGGCCGCCGTGCGGTTCCAGTCCTGCACGATACGCTGATGCTGCGCGGTATCGAGCAGCGGCAGGTCGCCGAGTGCAGCACACGGGTCACTCACCAGGGCGTCAAGCAGCGTACCGAAGTGATGGGCCAGCTGCTCGATCGCCTCGCTGCTCCAGTGCGCACGGTCATGCCGGTACTGGATAGCCAGGCTGTCGCCAAGGCTCACCAGCACGGTCAGCGGATAGTTGGTCTGCTCGCGCACCTGCACTGGGCCAAACTGCAAGCCACTCGGTGCACCCTGCCGAAGGGCCTCGGACACCGGGTAACTTTCGAACACCACCAGGCTGTCGAACAGGGCTTCACCGCCAAGCCCGGCCCAGCGCTGCACATCGTACAGCGGCGTATGTTCGTATTCACGCATGGCCAGGTTGCTGGCCTGTACCTGCCCGATCCATTGCGCGACGCTCTGTTCGCCTTGCGGTGTTCCCACCACCGGCAGGGTGTTGATGAACAAGCCAATCTGCGCCTCCACGCCCGCCAGCTCCGCTGGCCGGCCGGCGACCGTGGCCCCGAAGCAGACCGACGACTGCCCGGTATAGCGCTGCAACAGCAACAGCCAGGTAGCCTGTACCAAGGTGTTGACGGTGACACGCTGGGCACGGGCAAAGGCTTCGACCCGCTCGGTACGCCCTGCATCGAATGCCTGGTGATGAACGTGATGGCCATGACCATCAGGCTCACCATTGCGCACGGCCTGGGCCAGGCGCGTCGGCTCGTTGAAGCTGGCCATCTGGCCCTGCCAGAACCGCTCTGCCGCCGCCCCATCCTGGCGCTGCAACCAGGCGATGTAGTCACGGTAGCTACCCGCCGCTGCCACCACAGGTTTACCGGCATGACGCTGCAACACCTCACCCAGCAACTGCGAGGTGCTCCAGCCATCCATCAGGATGTGATGGCAGGTGAAGATCAGGTGGTGACGTGCCTGCGCCGTACGCACCAGCACCAGGCGCAACAAGGGTGCCTCGACCAGGTCGAAGCCACGCTGCCGGTCGGCATCCGCCAGGCTGTCCAGCGCCCGCGCCAGCTCATCCTCGGCACGCCAGTCATATTCGCTGAACGGCAGTGTCACCTGCTTGCGCACGACCTGCACCGCCTGGCCCAGGTCCCCCTGCCAGATGAAGCTGCTGCGCAGGATGTCGTGGGCCTGCAAGGCAGCATCCCAGGCCTGCCGGAAGGCTTGTACATCCAGGCCATCCACATCCACGCGCATCTGGTTGATGTAGTTGCCGCTGCCTTGCTCGTAGATGCTGTGGAACAGCATGCCCTGCTGCATCGGCGACAGCGGGTAGACGTCGGCGATCTGCGCCACGGCAACCGGCAGCTGGTCGAGCTGCGCCTGGGTCAGGTCGGCCAACGGGAGGTCGGACGGGGTCAGGCCGCGATGTCCACCCTCACAGCAATGCTCGATTATTTCAGCCAAGGCCTGCTGGTAAGCCTGCGCCAGCAGCTCGATGGTTTCGCGGCAATGAATGTCCTGGCTGAAGGTCCACTCCAGGCGTAGCTCGCCGCCATATACCTGACCGTTGACGGTCAACAGGCTGGTCAACGGTGCTTCGGCATCCTGCCTGGCGCCATCGTTCTCTTTGGCGGGGGTGAACAGACCTGCTTCGCCATCGAAGCTGCCGTCGAACTGCCCGAGGTAGTTGAAGACGATCTGGCCTTCAGGCAATGCTGCAAGGGCCTCGCGGCTCGCGGCATCACCGAGGTAGCGCAGCACGCCATAGCCCAGGCCTTTGTCAGGCACGGCGCGCAGCTGTTCCTTGATGGTCTTGATCGAACTTGCCAGGTCTGCCTGCGGGCTCAGCTTTACCGGGTACAGGCTGGTGAACCAGCCCACCGTACGCGTCAGGTCGATACCCGCGAACAGGTCTTCACGGCCATGCCCTTCCAGGCGCACCAGCACTTCGGGCTGGCCGCTCCAGCGGCCAACTGCTTGCGCCAGGGCCGTCAGCAGCAGGTCCATGATCTGCGTGCGATAAGCCACCGAGCAATCCTGCAACAGCCGTCGGGTGCTTGCCACGTCGAGGCGCGTGCTGACCGAAGCCGCATGCTTCAGTTGCCGGCTGCCTTGCGGGTTGTCGCAGGGCAGCATTTCGCTGGCCCCTTGCAACTGCCCCTGCCAGTAGCCCAGTTGCTGTTGCAATGCGGGCGCGGCGGCATAGGTTTGCAAACGCTCGGCCCAGGCTTTGTACGAAGTGGTCTTGGCCGGAAGCTGCAGTGGCTGCCCGGCAGCCAGGGTCTGGTAGGCCTGCTGCAGGTCTTCCAGCAGCACACGCCACGACACACCGTCTACCGCCAGGTGATGGATGACCAAAAGCAGTCGCTGGCTACCGTCAGGCAGCGCAGCGAGCATGGCACGCATCAACGGCCCGTGCTCGAGGTCAAGGCTGCGCTGGGCTTCAGTGGCGGCTTGCTGCAACTGCTCGACGCTGGCGAAATCGCGATGCCACAGCAACTGGGAGTAGCCCGCATCGGCAAATTCAGCCTGCCAGCCCACCCCATGGCCGAACACGCGCAAACGCAGGGCATCGTGATGTTCGAGCAATGCCTGCAATGCCGCATCGAGCGTCGCCGGGTCCAGCGTTTCACCCGGCGTGAGCAGCACCGACTGGTTCCAGTGATGGCGCACGACAACGGGCTGCTCGAAGAACCAGTGCTGGATCGGCGTGAGCGGCGTCACGCCCGTTACCGCACCCTGATCGATCGATACACTGCCGCCGCGGTTGGCGAGCCGGGCCAGTGCCTGCACCGTCTGGGCCTCGAACAGGTCCTTGGGCGTGAACTGGATATCCACCTGGCGCGCACGGCTGACCACCTGCAACGAGATGATCGAATCGCCGCCCAGTTCGAAGAAGTTATCGGTCAGGCCGACCTTCTCCAGCTTCAGCACATCCGCCCAGATCGCCGCGATCTGCTGCTCCAGATCGCTCCGCGGCGCAACGTACTCGCCCTGCAACTGGCTGGCATCCGGCTGCGGCAGGGCCTTGCGGTCCAGCTTGCCGTTCGGCGTCACCGGCAGCTTGCCGAGCAGCAGCAGGTGCGCCGGCACCATGTAATCCGGCAAACCGGCCTTGAGCGCCTCGCGCAGGCTGTCGCGCAACGCGCCTTCGTCTTGCGTGCTGTCGGCAGGCACCACATAGCCCACCAGTTGCTTGCCGCTTGGCCCGCCCTGGGCCAGCACCACGGCTTCCTGCACACTCGGCAGCTCCAATAGACGCGCCTCGATCTCGCCCAGCTCGATGCGCAGGCCGCGGATCTTCACCTGATGGTCGATGCGCCCGGCGTAGTCGATCACGCCATCGGCGCGGTAGCGCGCCAGGTCGCCGGTGCGGTACAGGCGACCGCCGCTGTCGCTGAACGGGTCCGGCACGAAGCGTTCGGCGGTCAGCGCCGGGCGTTGGTGGTAACCACGGGCCAGGCCGACTCCACCAAGGTACAGCTCGCCGGCACTGCCGCGCACCGCCGGTTGCAGGCTGCCTTCGAGGATATGGGTCTTGAGGTTGTCGATCGGCTGGCCGATCGGCACGCTGATGCTTTCGTCCGGCTGGCAGGTCCAGTGGGTCACGTCGATCGCCGCTTCGGTCGGGCCGTACAGGTTGTACAGGCCCGCCGCCGGCAGGCGTTGCAGGGTTTGGCGGGCCAACTCGGCCGGCAACGCTTCACCGCTGCACACCACGCGCTTGAGGCTGACGCAGCTTTCGACCGCTTCGTGGGTCATGAACGCCTGCAGCATCGACGGCACGAAGTGCAGCGTGCTGATGCCGTAATGGTTGATGGTTTCGACCAGCAACTGCGGGTCGCGGTGCGCGCCGGGCTGGGCCATGACCAGGCGTGCCCCGGTCATCAGCGGCCAGAAAAACTCCCACACCGACACGTCGAAGCTGAACGGGGTTTTCTGCAGCACGCTGTCGCTGGCGTCCAGGCCGTAGGCCTTCTGCATCCACCACAGGCGGTTGACCAGCGCCTGATGGCTGTTGCCAGCACCTTTCGGGCGACCGGTGGAGCCGGAGGTGTAGATCACGTAGGCGAGGTTCAGCGGGGCCACGTCGACATTCGGGTTGGCATCGCTGTAGCCGTCGAAGTTCTCGGTGGCCAGGTCCAGGCTGCGCAGGCCGACCGGGATCGGCAGGGCTTCGTGCAGGTGCGACTGGGTCAGCAGCAAGGCGATGCCGCTGTCCTCGAACATGTAGCTCAGACGGTCATGTGGATACTCAGGATCCAGCGGCACATACGCGCCACCGGCCTTCACGATACCCAGCAAACCGATGACCATCTCCAGGCTGCGCTCCATGGCGATGCCCACCAGCACATCCGGCCCCACGCCCTGCTCGCGCAGCTTGTGCGCCAGCTGGTTGCTACGGCGGTTGAGCTCGGCATAGCTCAGGGTCTGCTCGCCAAAGGCCAGCGCCGGGGCATCCGGGGTGGCGAACACCTGCGCCTCGATCAGCTGGTGAATGCTGCGCTCGTCCGGGTACGTCGCCTGGGTTTCGTTCCAGCCTTCGACCATCTGTCGCTGTTCTGGCAGGCCCAGCATTGGCAGCTCGCCAATCACCGCGTCTGCATTCTCCACCAGCGCCTGCAGCAGGTTGGCAAAGTAGCCAGCCAGGCGGCCAATGCTCTCGTCGCTCCACAGCGCACGGTCGTGGCTGTACTGCATCGACAGCGTGGTGCCCAGTTCCACCACCAGGGTCAGCGGGTAGTTGGTCTGCTCCTGCACGGCCACATCGCCGAAGCGCAGGCCACCGGGCGCGCCCTGTTGCAGCGCCTCGGCCACCGGGTAGTTCTCGAACACCAGGATGCTGTCGAACAAGGCGTCACCGCCCTGCCCCGCCCAGCGCTGCACGTCGTACAGCGGGGTGTGCTCGAACTCGCGCACGGCCAGGTTGCCGGCCTGCACCTGGCCGATCCACTCGGCCACGGTCTGCTCGGCACGCGGGGCACCGATCACCGGCAAGGTGTTGATGAACAGGCCGATCTGTTCTTCCACCCCCGGCAGGTCTGCCGGGCGGCCGGCGACAGTGGCGCCGAAGCACACGCTGGCCTGGCCGGTGCAGCGCTGCAACAGCAGCAGCCAGGCCGATTGCACCAGGGTGTTGACCGTGACCCGGTTGGCCCGGGCGAAGGCTTCGATGCGTGCGGTCTGCTCAGGGTCGAAGGCCAGGCGGTGGTCGCCATGGCCGCTACCGCTTGTGCCTGCACTGCCGGCGATGGCCTGGGCCAGGCGGGTTGGCTCGTCCAGGGCGGCAAGCTGGGCTTTCCAGAAGGCTTCGGCAACGGCCGCGTCCTGGCCCTGCAGCCAGGCGATGTAGTCACGATAGTGCGTGGCCTGGGCCTGCGGCGCCAGGCCGGCATAGCGCTGCAGCACTTCGCCCAACAGGCGCGAAGTGCTCCAGCCGTCCATCAGGATGTGGTGGTTGGTGTAGATCAGGTGGTGGCGAGCATCGCCCGTGCGTACCAGCACCAGGCGCAGCAATGGCGCGGCAGCAAGGTCGAAACCGCGCTGGCGTTCACCCTGGGCAAAGGCCTGCAATGCCTGCTCCAACGCCGGCTGGCCACGCCAGTCATGCTCGCTGCATGGCAGTTCGACGGCCTTGCAAACCACCTGTACGGCTTGCTCCAGTTCGCCTTGCAGGATGAAACCGCTGCGCAGGATGTCGTGAGCATCGAGCGTGGCCTGCCACGCCTGGCGGAACCGCTGCACATCCAGCCCCTCCACATCCACGCGCAGCTGGTTGATGTAGTTACCGGCCTGCTGGTCGTAAAGGGTGTGGAACAACATGCCCTGCTGCATGGGTGACAGCGGGTACACATCGGCGATCTGCCCGGCCTCCAGCGGCAGGCTGTCCAGTTGCGCCTGGGTCAGCGCGGCCAGCGGGAAGTCCGACGGCGTCACGCCCTGGTGCCGCGCATCGCAGCAGTGCTCGACCAGCTCTGCCAAGGCCTGCCCGTAGGCTTGGGCCAGCTTCTCGATGGTGGCCGGGTGATGAACGTCGGCGCTGTAGGTCCACTCCAGGAACAGCTCGCCGCCGTACACCTGGCCGGTGATGCTCAGCCAGTTGCCCAGTTGAGCACCGGCACATTGGGTACGGCCTGCGCTTTCCCCGCTCGGGGTGAACAGGGCGCCGGCCTCGGCATCGAAGCTGGCATCGAACTGGCCCAGGTAGTTGAAGGTGACACGGGCCTGGGCGGCTCGCTCGAGCTGGTCACGCACTTCAGCATCGCCGAAGTAGCGCAGCAAGCCGTAGCCGAGGCCTTTGTCCGGCACGCCGCGCAGTTGTTCCTTGATCGCCTTGATCGACTGGCCAAGCTCCTGGCCGGGTGTGAGGCGCACCGGGAACAGGCTGGTGAACCAGCCTACGGTGCGGCTGAGGTCGAGGTCGTCGAACAGGTCTTCGCGGCCATGGCCCTCCAGCAGTACCTGCACGTTGTCCTGTGAGCTCCACTGGCACAGGGTGCGCGCCAGCGCGGTCAGCAGCAGGTCGTTGATCTGCGTGCGGTAGGCCGCCGGGGCCTGTTTCAGCAGCTTGGCGGTGCGCTCGGCATCCAGCCGTGTGGCGGCGGTACGGGCATGGGTGTTGGCCAGGCTGCCCAGCGGGTTGTCACGCGGCAGTTCGGCGTGGTCGCCGGCCAGCGCCTGCAGCCAGTAGTCGCGCTGTGCTTGCAATGCGGGGCTGCCGGCATGGCTGGCCAGGCGCTCGGCCCAGGTCTTCACCGAGGTGGTCTTGCCGGGCAGGCTCACGGCCTGGCCGTTCAGCAATTGCCGGTAGGCCGCTTGCAGGTCTTCCAGCAACACCCGCCACGACACACCGTCGACCACCAGGTGATGGACCACCAGCAGCAGGCGCTGCTGGCCATCGGCTAAATCGAACAGTTCGGCACGCAGCAGCGGCCCGTGCTGCAGGTTCAGGCTGGCCTGCACCTGGTTGCCGGCGGCGTCCAGCTCACTCAGTGCGGCCAGGTTGCGCTGGCGCAGCAGTGGTGCATTGTCCAGCGGCTGGAAGCGCGCCTGCCACTGGCTTTCGCCACGGCTGAAGCGCAGGCGCAGGGCATCGTGCTGCTCGACCACGGCGCGCAGGGCTGCCTCCAGATGTTGCACCTGCACCGGGCCGGCCGGCTTGAGCAGCACCGACTGGTTCCAATGCGCCGGCTGCGCGACCTCCATCTCGAAGAAACGCGCCTGGGCCGGCAGCAATGCCACCTCGCCGCTGGTGGCAGTGTCCACGGCTGCGGCCGCAACCGCTTGCTTGGCCTCGATGCGCTTGGCTACCTGGGCCAGCTGGGCGATGGTCTGTTGTTCGAACAGCTGCTTGGGGGTGATCCGGATGCCCTGGCGTTTGGCCCGGGCGATGATCTGCAGGCTGAGGATCGAGTCGCCGCCCAGTTCGAAGAAGTTGTCGGTGCTGCCGACCTGCTCCAGCTTGAGCACATCGGCCCACACTGCGGCCAGTTTCTCCTCGATATCGCCTTGTGGCGCCACATAGCCACGGCTGACCGCGCCCGGTGCCGGCAAGGCGCGCTTGTCGAGCTTGCCATTGGCGGTCAGTGGCAGACGCTCCAGCAGCAGTATCTGCGCCGGCACCATGTAGTCCGGCAGGCGTGCCTGCAATTGCGCCTGCAGTTGCTGCACGGTCACGCCTGCGTCGGCCACCCCGTAGGCCACCAGCTGCAAGCGCTCGGCATCGCCCTCCAATGGCAAGGCCAGTACCACGGCCTCGTTGACACCAGGCAGGCCGGCCAGCACCCGGCCGACTTCACCTGGCTCCACGCGATAGCCGCGGATCTTCACCTGGTCGTCGGCACGGCCGATGAACTCGACCAGGCCATCGGCAGTCAGCCGCGCGCGGTCGCCGGTGCGGTACAGGCGGGCACCACCCTCGGTCGGCACGAAGCGTTCGGCGGTCAATGCGGGCTGGCCCAGGTAGCCCTGGGCGACGCCTTGCCCGCCCAGGTAAAGCTCACCGGGCACCTGCGCCGCCAACGGGTTGAGGTAGCCGTCCAGCACCTGGGCGCAGGCGTTGCCCAGCGGGCGCCCGACCGGCACCGTGCGGCAACCTGGCAGCGGCAGCCCCGGCTCGAAGGTGAGCACGCCGACAGTGGTTTCGGTCGGGCCGTAGTGGTTGATGACCCGGCAGGCCGGGCGCAGTTCGCGGATTTTTTCCAACAGGCCCCAGCTGCATGCCTCACCACCCAGGATCAACGCCTCGGTGGGCAGCACATCGGCGGCGCGGGCCGCTTGCAGCAAACCTTGCAGGTGGCTCGGCACCAGCTTGAGTACGCCGACCTGGTGCTGCGCCATGTAGCTGGCGAAGCCATCCGGGTCGAACGCCAGTTCCTGTGGCAACAAGTGCAGCAGGCGGCCCGAGGCCAGGGCACCGAACAGCACGGTGTGGCCCAGGTCGGCCGCGGTGGTGGACACCATCGCCATGCTCGCCGCGGCCGGCAGTTGCAGGCGCTCCAGCACCGCCTGGGTGTAGCTGGCCAGCGCCCCGTGGCTGACCACCACGCCTTTCGGCTGGCCGGTCGAGCCCGAGGTGTAGATCAGATAGGCCGGTTGTTCGGCGGCAATGGCAATCTCGACCGGGCTGTCGCTGCAGGTTGCCCAGGCGGTGTGATCGCAGGCAATCAGCTGCACGCCGTCCAGGCCGGCGAAGCGCTGGTCGCCCGGCTCATGCAGCAGTATGGCGGCGCCACTGTCGGCAATCAGTTGTTGCAGGCGCTCCTGCGGCTGCTGGGTGTCCAGCGGCAGGTAGGCGGCGCCGGTCTTGAGCACCGCGAGCAAGGCGCCGACCCACTCGATGGAGCGCGGCAGGCACAGGGCAACGATGCTGCCAGCACCGACGCCGTGCTGGCGCAGGTAGTCGGCCAGGCGGTTGGACGCCGCCTCCAGCCCGGCCTGGGTCATGAACCGGTCACCGGCACGCACACCGCCGTGGGCCTGGCCTTGCGCCATTGCCTGGCGCCACAGGGCGAGGAAGTTGCCGTGCGGGTAGGCCTGCGTGGCCGCCGGCAGCAGCGTCGCCACTTGCGGGCTGTCGACGATCGCCTGCTGCGGGTCGCGGATCAGCGCATCCAGCACCTGGCGCAGCGAAGCGGCCATGCGTTCGATGGTGGCCTGCTCGAACAGGTCGGTGGCGTAGGTGAAGTAGCCTTCGATGCCGTCGGCCTTGTCCGAGAAGTCGAACGCCAGGTCGAAGCGGGCATCGCCGCCGTCACGGGCAAAGCCTTCCACCTCCAGCGCGCCCAGGCGCTTGCGCCCTGCATCGCTGGCGGCCACGTGCTGGTTGATCTTGAACTGGAACAGCGGGTTGTGGGCCAGGTTGCGCTCGGGCAGCAAGGCATCGACCAGGTGCTCGAACGGCAGCTCTTGATGCGACTGGGCGCCGCCGATCACGTCTTTTACCTGCTCCAGCAGTGCGGCGAAGGTGGCGCGCTCGTCCACCTGCACGCGCAGCACCTGGGTGTTGATGAAGAAGCCGATCAGGCCTTCCAGCTCCTTGCGGTTGCGCCCGGCGTTCGGGGCGCCGATGCGGATGTCGGCCTGGCCGCTGTAGCGCGACAGCACCACCGCCATGGCCGCCAGTACCAGCACGAACAACGTGTGGCCACCCTTGCGCGCCTGGCTGCGCAAGGCCTCGGCCTGTTCGGCGCCGATGTCCACACGCACCACCGCGCCACGCTGGCTGGGTATTGCCGGGCGCTCGAAGTCCAGCGGCAGGCTCAGCACCGGCTGCTCGCTGCCCAACTGCGCCTGCCAGTAGGCCAGTTGGCGCTGCGCTTCACCGGCCTCGAGCCAGGCGCGCTGCCAGATGGCGTAGTCGGCGTACTGGATCGGCAACACCGGCAACTCGGCCTGCCGGCCTTCGGCCAGGGCGCTGTACAGCTGGATGAATTCCTGCACCAGCACATCGCTGGACCAGCCGTCCGAGATGATGTGGTGCATGCTCACTGCCAGCACGTGGTGATCGGCGGCCACGCGCAGCAGGGTCACCCTCAGCAGCGGGCCGCTCAGCAGGTCGAAGGGCTGCTTGAGGGCGGCGTCCACGGCCACGCTCAGCGCTGTCTCATCGGCGGCACCGTCGAGCATCAGCAATTCCAGCGCCAGCGGGCAGTGCTCGAGGATTTCCTGGTAGAACTCGCCCTCCTCCGAGGCAAAGCGCGTGCGCAGCGATTCGTGGCGTTGCACCAGCGCATCCAGCGCCTGCTGCAGCACCGCCTGGTCCAGCGCGCCCTTCAGGCGTACTGCCATCGGCACGTTGTAGGCCGGGCTGTCAGGCTCCAGCTGCCAGAGAAACAGCAGGCGTTGCTGGGCGTACGACAGCGGAATACGCGCCAGGCCCTGGCGCGCGGGCACGATGGGCAGCAGGCGGAAGCTCTGGCCGGTGGCCTGCATCTTTGCCAGGATCTGCTGGCGTTGCTCCACAGGGAGGCCAACGAAACGTTGGGCGATACGTTGTGCGGCAGTGAGTTCCATGTCAGGCCTCTGTGAATGCATTCATCATGTGTTCGATATCGCTCAGGCCATCGTCGGAGAGCGACAGGCCCTGCTCGTCCAGTGCCTGGGCGAACGCGCGTAGTTCGGGGTGGCTGAAGATCAGCCGCAGGGGTATGTCCAGCCCCAGCTCGACGTTGATCCGCGACACTGCCTGGGCCGCCAGCAAGGAGTGGCCGCCCAGCTCGAAGAAGTTGTCGCTCAGGCCGACCCGGGCAACGTTAAGCAACTGCGCCCAGATGTTCGCGAGCTGCTGCTGCCGCTCGGTCTGCGGCGCCTGGTAGTCGTGCTGTGGCTGGTTCGGGTCGGGCAGCGGCAGCGCCTTGCGGTCGAGTTTGCCGCTGGGGGTCAGCGGCATGCTCGGCAGGGTCACCAGGTAAGCCGGGATCATGTAGTCCGGCAGGCTGGCCTTGAGGTACTGCTTCAGGGCCTGGCGCAGATCGCCGCGGTAGCCTTCGGCCGGCACCGCATAGGCGCACAGCTGCTTGCCACCGGGCAGGTCGATGGCCAGCACGGTGGCTTCGCGAACGTCCGGGTGCGCCCGCAGGTACTGCTCGATCTCGCCCAGCTCGATACGGAAGCCGCGCACCTTCACCTGGTGGTCGACCCGGCCGCGATAGGCCAGCTGGCCGTTTTCGTCGTAGCAGCCGAGGTCGCCGGTGCGGTACAGGCGGCCACCGCCAACCGGGTCGAACGGGTCGGGGATGAAACGCTCGGCGGTGAGTGACGGCCGCTGGTGATAACCGCGCGCCAGGCAACCTGCCCCGCCGATGAACAGCTCGCCGGGCACGCCCAACGGTGTCGGCGCCAGGCCATCGTCCAGAGCATGCAGGGTACGCCCCGGCAAGGCACGGCCGATCGGTACGCCGCCCAGGCTGATCTGCTCCACGGTCATCTGCGAACAATCGTAGGTGGTGGCGACCACGGTGGCTTCGGTCGGGCCGTAGGTGTTCAGCAGGCGCACTGCTGGCGGGCCATCGGCCAGCCAGGCACGCAGGGCATCTTCCGGCACCGCTTCTCCCCCCACGTGAATCTGCTTCAGCCGGCCATAGGCCTCGGGGGGGCGGCGCTCCAGCGCCAGCAGGCGCCAGTAGGCCGCTGGCAGGTCGGCCACGGTCACGCCGTGGCGGTTGATCTCGTCCAGCAGGGTGGCGGTGTCCCACAGCCGCAGGTCGCGCAGCACCACACAGGCGCCCTGGGCCAGCGGCGGGAAGAACTGCTCGATGAAGCCATCGAAGCTGATGGTGGCGAACTGCAGCACGCGATCGTCCGGGGTAAGCCGCGAATAGTCGCCGGCCACCTGGCAGAACAGCGACAGGGCATGGTGGTCGATGGCCACGCCCTTGGGCATGCCGGTGGAGCCGGAGGTGTAGATGACGTAGGCGAGGTTGTGCGGTGCCGCCAGGTTGGCCAGCGGTTCGGCGGGCCAGGCTTGCAGCCACTCGGTGCCCGACTCCAGTACCACGCAGGGCAGTTGCTTGCCCAATTGCAGGCGCTCACGCGAGGGCGCATCGGCCAGCAGCAGGCCTATATTGCTGTCCTCGACCATGTAGGCCAGGCGTTCTTGCGGGTAGTCCGGGTCCAGCGGCACATAGGCGCCTCCCGCCTTGTGAATGGCGATCAGCGCCAGGGCCATGCCCAGGCCGCGCTCGACAGCCACGCCAACCAGGCAGTCCGGCCCCACGCCCAGCGCCCGAAGGCGGTGAGCCAGCTGGTTGCTGCTGCGGTCCAGTTCGGCGTAGGTCATCTGCTGGTCGTCGAAGATCAGCGCCAGCGCATCCGGCCGCTCGTGGGCCTGTCGCGCCAGCAGCTGGTGCGCACACAAGCCGCTGCCAGCCTGGGGCGCCGGGTTCCAGCCGTGGGTCAGCTGCTGGCGTTCGCTACTGCCAAGGAAGTCCAGCTCGGCAATGCAGCATTGTGGTTCGGCGCAGATGGCTTCCAGCAGTGCTTGCCAATGCCCGGCCATGCGCTCGATACGTGCGGCATCGAACAGGTCGGTGCAATAGTTGAACGAGGCAGTCACGCCATCGGAGCGCTCCAGGGTATTGAGCGAAATGTCGTACTGCGCGCCCGGCTCCAGCAGGTCCACTTCCTTGACCTGCAGGCCGTGCAGGGCATCGCTGGACACCTGCTCGCCGAGGTCGCGCAGGTGGTTGTACAGCACCTGGAAGAACGGGTTCACACCCTGGTCACGCTCCGGATACAGCGCCTCGGCTACTTCGAGGAACGGCACATCCTTGTTGGCCTGGGCCTGCAGGGTGGTCTCCTTGATCGCCGCCAGCAGCTGCGAGAACGGCTGGCTGCCATCGACACGGATACGAGCCACGACCACGTTGATGAAGAAGCCGATCAGCCCTTCAAGCTCCAGGCGGTTGCGGTTGGTGACCGGCACACCGATGTTGAGCGTGCCCTTGCGGCTGTAGCGCGACAGCACGATGGCAAAGGCCGCCAGGAACACATGGAACAATGTGGCGTTGGATGCCACCGCCAGTGCCCGCAGGCGCTCGGTGAGGGCCTGTGGCAGGCGCACGTCGAAGCGGCTGCCCTGGTAGCTTTTGACCTGCGGGCGAATACGGTCGGCAGGCAGTTCCAGCACTTCGAAGTCGTCTTCCAGGCGGACCTTCCAGTAGTCGATCTGCGCCTGCATCTGCCCCTCGGCCAGCCACTTGCGCTGCCAGGCGGCGAAGTCGGCGTACTGCACCGGCAGCGGCTCGACGGCTTGCGCCTGGCCCGTGGCGGCGGCGTTGTAGGCGGCGGCGAACTCGCGCACCAGCAGGCTCATCGACCAGCCATCGGAGACGATATGGTGCAAGGTCAGCGACAGCAGGTGCTCCTGCGCATGCACCCTGAACAAGCGTGCGCGCAGCAGCGGGCCGTGCTCCAGGTCGAACGGGACGAAGGCTTCGGCTTCCAGCTTGCGCATCTGCGCGGCGTGGTCCTGGCCGCTGAGGTCTTCGAAACCGATTGGTACCGTGGCAGCCGGCAGGATGCGCTGCCAAGGCAGGCCGTCGGCCTCGACGAACACCGTGCGCAACGATTCGTGGCGGGTTACCAAGGCATCCAGCGCAGCCTGCACGGCGCAGTGGTCGAGGTGGCCCTGCATGCGCACGGCCATCGGCGTGTTGTAGGCCAGGCTTTCGGGGTTGAGCTTCCAGAACAGCCACTGGCGGTTCTGCGAGGGGGACACTGGCAGCGGTTGCTGGCGATCGAGGATTTCGATATCCAGGCCTGCGCCCTGCTCGCCTTCGGCCACTGCCTGGGCAAAGGCCTGCAGGTCGACGGTGTCGAACAGGCTGCGCAGCGGAATATCCACGCCCAATTGCTTGCGTATCCGCGATACCGCCTGGGTGGCCAGCAGTGAATGGCCGCCCAGGGCAAAGAAGTTGTCGCCCAGGCCTACCTGCGGTACTTGCAGGACTTGCGCCCAGATCTGTGCCAATTGCGTTTGCAGCGGGGTCTGCGGCGCCTGATAGGCCACCTGGGTGGCGGCAGGTTCCGGCAGCGCCTTGACGTCGACCTTGCCGTTGACCGTGACCGGCAAGTGCTCCAGCACCATCAGGTGGGTCGGCACCATGTGTTCGGGCAGCAGGCGCTTGAGGCTGGCGCGGATCGATTCCTGCCAGGCCAGGCTATCGGCCGGCATCTGGCTGGGCACCAGCCAGGCAGCCAGTTGCAGTTGCGGCCCCTGGCCATGCACGCGCACCAGGGCATTGGCGACACCGCCCAAGGCACGCAGCTGGTTTTCGATTTCGGCCAGTTCCACGCGATAGCCACGGACCTTGACCTGGCCATCCATGCGCCCGGCGAACTGCAGGTCGCTGCCTTGGCGAACCCAGTCACCGCTGCGGTACAGGCGCTGGCCGTGGCCGTTCGGGTCGGGAACGAAGCGCTCGGCGGTGAGTGCCGGGCGGTTCAGGTAGCCGCGGGCCAGGCCGGCGCCACCGATGTACAGCTCGCCCTTGGCTTTGGCCGGCAGGGGTTGCAGGCAGCGGCCGAACACCGCGACGCGGGTGTTGGCCAGTGGCTGGCCGAGGCTGGCCTGCCCGTTCAGTTCGGCGACCAGCACACCGACGGTGGTCTCGGTCGGGCCGTAGTGGTTGAACACCTTGAGCGCCGGGGCCAGGTTGCGGACCTTGCCCAGCAGGCTCGGGCTGATGGCCTCGCCGCCGAGCACCAGGCACTGGGCCGGCAGCGCCGAGCGGCCAGCCACCAACATGGCCTCCAGGTGCGACGGTACGATCTTCAGCGCGTCTACCTGGTGCTCGGCCAGGTAGGCCGCAAAGCCTTCGGCATCCAGCACCTGCTCGCGTAGCAGCAAATGCAGGGTGTGGCCGCCGCACAAGGCGCCGAACAGCATGGTGTGGCCGAGGTCGGCAGCCGGAGTCGAGACCTGGGCCATGCTGCGGATACGCTCGACCGGCAAACGTGCGGCGATGCCTTCGACGTAGTTGGCCAGGGCGCCGTGGCTGATCGCCACGCCCTTGGGCTGGCCGGTGGTGCCGGAGGTGTAGATCACGTAGGCCAGGTTGGCCGGCGCCGGGGCGATGCACGCGGCGCTGCCATTGCCGGTTTGCGCCCAGTCCAGGCGCTGCACGCCCTCGGGCAGTTCGGCCTGCCAGTTACCGGGCGCCAGTACCAGGCGCGTACCGCTGTCGGCGAGCATGTAGGCCAAGCGTTCGGCCGGCTGCTCGGGCTCCAGTGGCAGGTAGGCGCCACCGGCCTTGAGCACGCCGAGGATACTGGCGAGCATGCCGACACTGCGGTCGGCCAGCACGCCGACCAGTGTGTCCGGCCCTGCTCCGGCTTCCACCAGCCGGCCTGCAATGGCTTCGGCGCGGGCATCGAGTTCGGCGAAGCTGGCCTGCTCGCCCGCAGCCATCACCGCCGTGCGTTCGGGGTGGCGGCTGGCGGCGGCGACAAAGCGCTGGTGAACCAGCAGCGTTGCGTCAGCCTGCGCAGGCGCGCCAATGGCAGGGGCCAGGCCTGGCAATGGCAGCTCGCCGACTGCGCCACCCGCTTCGTCGGCCAATGCCTGTACCAGGGCCAGCCACTGCTCGCCGAGGGTTTCGACGGTGGCCGTATCGAACACGTCGGTCGCATAGGTGAACGCTGCGTGCAGCTGCCCCGCTCGCTCATGGGTGTCCAGCGCCAGGTCGAAGCGGGCGCTGTGCTTTGCCAGCACGACTGGCGCCAGGCTCAGGCCGGAGCGGGTCTCGATGGCTTGCACATCCGCCACCTGCGCCTGGTGGTTGAACAGCACGCGGAACAGCGGGCTCTCGCTGCTGCGCGGCAAGTCCAGGGCTTCGACCAGTTGCTCGAACGGCAGGTCCTGGTGGCTTTGCGCGCCTACGGCGGTTTCGCGCACGCGCTGAAGCAGGCCGGTGATGTCCAGCAGCGGGTCGATTTCGGTGTGCAGTACCTGGGTATTGATGAAGCAGCCGATCAGCCCTTGGCTTTCGGTGCGGTTGCGGTTGGCGATGGGCACGCCGACACGGATCGCCGACTGGCCGCTGTAACGCTGCAGCAGCAGCTTGAAGGCGGCCAGCAGGACCATGAACAGGGTGACGTTATGCTTGCGTGCCAGACCGCGCAGCCGTTCGGCGACATCGGCAGCGATAGGGAACTCGTGACGTGCGCCGCGATAGCTGGGGCGGCCCTGGCGGCTGCGGTCCAGTGGCAGTTCCAGCGGCGAATGGTCATCGCCCAGGCGCGCCTGCCAGTAGGCCAGCTGGCGCTCCTGCTCACCGGCCTGAAGCCAGCTGCGCTGCCACAGGGCGTAGTCGCGGTACTGGATCGGCAGCGGTTGCAGGCTGGCTTCGTTGCCGGCCACGGCGGCGTCGTACAGGTGCAGGAATTCGTCGATCAGCACGTTCATCGACCAGCCGTCGGCGACGATGTGGTGCAGGGTGAGCAGCAGGATGTGCTCCTGCGCGGCCAGTTGCAGCAGGCGCACCCGCAGCAGCGGGCCGCTGGCCAGGTCGAAGGGGGCCAGGGCTTCGGCTTCGGCGATGGTTTCGATGGCGGCCTGACGGGCGCCCTCGTCCAGGCCGGCCAAGGCATCCTGGTGCAGCTGCAACGGGGCGGCGCTGGCCTCGATCTGCTGGCGCACGTCATCGCCGTCGGCGACGAAGCGGGTGCGCAGGGTTTCGTGGCGGGCCACCAGGGCATCGAAGGCGTGCTGCAGGGCGGCCAGGTCCAGCGGGCCATTCAGGCGCACGGCCATGGGCAGGTTGTACGCCGCGCCTTGCGGGTCGAGCTGCCAGAGGAACCACATGCGCCGCTGGGCGTACGACAGCTGGTCACGCTCGGCCACCTGAACCCCGGGCGCAATCGGCAGCACGGAAAAATCCATGCCCTCGCCCTGCAGCGCCTTGAGGAACAGGCGGCGCTTGTCGGGGCTGAGTTCGATGAAGCGGCGGGCGAGCTTGAGCGTTTGGTCGGCATTCATGTCGAGCGGTGTCCTGGCAGTCGAGCGGTAACTGTCAGACGAAGGTGCGGGGGGGTGATTTAGTGGCGCCAACCTTAGGCCCAGCACCATCCCTGTGGGAGCGGGCGTGCCCGCGAAACAGGCGACGCGGTGTATGGCACCGGCTGCGCCGGTGATCGCCGGCAAGCCAGCTCCCACACCGACCGCGCAGGTCTCAAGGTCTCTGAGCAAGGCCATAACCGCTACAGGAATGGCGCCAGCCAGGACGGGACGCTACCCCCGTGGGAGATTGCCCAGCCCTTTTGGGCTGCGCTGTCGCGCAGAGAACAAATATCGCTCGCCTGACGCGTCCGTTGTAGGAGCAGCCTTGTGCTGCGAAGAGGCCGGTACAAGCAACAGACTGGCTTTGTCAGTACCGCGAAGCTGCCAACGCGGTGTATAGCACCGGCTCCACCGGTGTTCGCGGCGGTTCGACGCCTCGACACGCCCGCTCCCACAGAGCCCTGCTAAATCAATGATTTATGTGTTGTTCTATGAGAGCGGGCATGCCCGCGAAGAGGCCGGCATTGCCATCAATAAAATGACGTAGTCCAAATCTCTATTCCTTGTAGGACCATTCCTAAACCCCCGCCACCCCGAAAATACCCGCCAACCGCCTGCTAGGTTCCTGGCTTCCACCTGAAAAAGAGGCGAGCCATGAGCATGCGCATGAACATCTTCGGCCGATACCAAGGCCTGGACGGTGACGAAACCACCACAGGCGCCATCTGCATTGCCAGCCAAGCCAGGGGCCGTGTGCATGGCCGCAACTGGCTGCTTCAAGGCGACCCGACCACACCCTGCCCGCTATGTGGACAAGCGGGCACCATCGTCGAGGGCGAAGTCCGCTGGCGACAGGATGGTATTCCCACGGCTCTGGACGGAGCACTGGTGCAATGCGGGTGCCCACAGGGCAGCAATCGCCTGGTTGCAAATGGGTACGCACCTCCGGCTTCGCGCGGGGCACCCGCATCTGAGCCTGTTCGTGAGGCACCAGCACAGGCCCGGACGGGTAACACAATAAGAAGTACCTATCAGCCTGAGGTGGTTCAGCCCTCGCCCACTCCTCAAGGCATGGAGCCCGGCTTCTACATCGTTCCGCGCTGCATGTCATACCAGGAAGTCCTGGCAGAGCTGGGCGCGCCGCAGGCCAACCTGCCTCGGTCAATTCTGGAGCGGCTGAACCCGACGTATCAGCAGGGGTTCAAGGCGGGCGAGATCTTTGTCATTGGCGATGGTTTGAGGCGCCCGGTGTGCACTCGGGAAGAACTGTCTGCGATGAGTGCAGCAAAACAAGCTCGTGAAGCACTGGCGGAACTGACGCCCGAAGAGGCGGAATTCATGATGCGCCATCAAGCCGAGATTGCTGCGTTGCTCAGCGATGTGAGCCTGGCGATGGGGGTGAGCGAGGCGATGGTTGCCAAGTCGCTGGATGAACTCAGCACCATTTTGAAAAAAATAGAAGAGCTCCATAAAGTCCAATTCGTCAAGCACGGACATCTTCGGCACCCTGAGTTCTTTGCAGAACGTCAAAAGCTGTTCACGCAATTGAGTGCAAACTTGAATGCGACCCTTCTAAAAAAACACCTCAATCTCGGAAACTATGAAAGTCTGCGCCGGGACTTGGGAATCTCTTCGAGAAGCTTGGTGCACCACTGGAGCAAAGCGGGAGGACCGACACATATCCCTGGCTACTCGACACACTTAGACAAGCTGGCCAAGCTGGCTAAATATTTAAAAGCCGGAGGGCGTGTTGGCATTGCTATTGGCGGTGGCGGATCTGCCCTGAGAATTTCAGAGGTGTGCAAAGAGGGCAACACAAATGCCTGTAAGAAAGTCAGCGTTTCTGAGGCAGGTAATTTCTCCGGTGGCTTAGCTGGTGGCTGGTTGGCAGGAAAAATTGCGGGCAGAATCTCTGCGAAGGTTTGCTGGAGAGTCGGACCCTACGCCGTAGCATGCGGAATAGTGATCACTGGTGGAAGCGCCTTGGCCGGCAGCATCGGTGGTATGGAAGCGGGTGAGGAGTTCGGAGAATTAGTCTTCGAGGTTTTTGGAGATGATTGATTACCTCGACGTAAAACTAAGACTATTTCTGTTAGGCACTCCTATCTGCCTCGCCTTAATCGGGCTTGTATCTGACCTTCACATTGCGTGCTCTCGCCAATATAAAGAAATGACCTCAGCACTCCAACGGAGCGCGTGCCTTCCATTTGCGACCGGCATGTGGGGAGAGAAAAAAATAGGTTCCAGAGTTCTAGTTATTTCTGTAATCGCTGGCGCCATTGGGTCCCCCGCCTCAAGCATTCGCAGCGGGCTATTGGATGAGCAAGACCATTTACAATTCCCTGAGAAGTTAAGAAGAAAAATTCTTATTGCATCATCCCTAAACACCATTGGCATCGCTTGGATAGCCATCTATTACCTGATGAAACTGCTAGACTGAGAGACAAAACAGATGAACTCAAATCTTTCATATAACACCGAACCTCAAGCAAACCAGCGCATTCAAAAACACCGACTTCACGTAGTCTCTACATCGAAGCTGATCACCATGACCTGCTTAACCTGGGGCCTTTATATACCCTATTGGAGCTATTGCCACTGGAGACTTATCCGAGGACAAAGCGGGTTCACTCTAATCCCGTTGCTCTGCGGCGTGTTTGGCTCTTTCTTGATTTACCCCCTAATGAAAAGAGCAATCACCTATAGCAAAGAATTGGATCTGACCGTCGAAGGTACAGCGCTTGGAGTGACATTGAGATATTGGGTACCTTACCTGCTCTTCGTGAGCTGGCAATTCTGGGCACCCGACCAGCCGGAGGATAGCCAATCGCTCTATAACATGTTCATGCTGCCGCTCGCGCTTCTGGTCACGTCTGCGACTTTAACCTTGGTAGCGCTGGTGCAAATTCAGCAAGCAGCCAACGCTTATGAAGGTGACCCAACAGGTCTGCGGAACGCTCAAATTACTTGGGCAAACGGGCTATGGATAATTATCAGCTGGTCGCCCTCCGCCGCTCTACTTGCACTAATTTCTCATTATGCCAACCACTAAATGACGTAAAGATCGGTTTGCCACTGATTGTATGGTACCGGCTGCGCCGGTGTTCGCGGGCACGCCCGCTCCCACAGGAGTTGTGCACAGCCTGAGGCATTCTGCATAACCTGAGGCATGCACAATCCCTGTAGGAGCGGCTTTAGCCGCGAAAGGGCCAGCCCAGCCAATACAAGGATCAGCGCAGCAAACCCAACTCGGCATCATCCAGCAACGCCTTGGCCATGGCTGCGAAGTAATGCGATGCCCAGAGCATCTGCTGATCGCCATCCATCAAACCGGTCAGTGATAAGTCGCGTGCATAGCCCATCAACTCCGAGGCTTGCTCGCGGGCGCTGCGGCAGGGGATGCCCTCAGCGATACGGAACAGCGGATGGGTTTGGCCTTCGCCTTGGTAGAAGTAGGTAATGCCGGGGGTGGTTTTGGTTTCGTCGGTCATGGAATGGTCATCATATGAGTTATGTGCCACCCGTCCGTTTCCACACATTGGGGTGACAGCTGCACACGGGGTGGAAAACCAGGCATATGATGAACCCGGTAGGCCCGAAGGCCTCCCGCGTACAGCTGTCGTGTCAACAATCATCATATATCTTGCCAGGTTTCCACACCCGATCGCTGAACCGTCAGCGACGGGCAAAGCCTAGAGTGCGGGATTTGCAGGAACAATCAGACGCGTGTCGACAGAGGTTGTAGGGTATTTCGCAGGGGGTGGAGTTGCCAGTCCCGAGGCGTAGGAAGAGTCTGGGATTTTTGTAGGCTGCAGGAGGCATGTCTGGGGAATGCATCTGGGCTGACAGGTGTTCGCCACAACCCTTTCGGTGCCTATGAGATCGAGCGCCGCC
>NZ_JWLN01000049.1:0-31191 GCF_000814065.1 Pseudomonas sp. C5pp
CATCTGGTGGGGGCCCTGTGGGAGCGGGCATGCCCGCGAAGCAGGCGACGCGGTGGATGGCACCGGCTGCGCCGGTGTTCGCGGGTGAACCCGCTCCTACAGGAATCGCGTGGCTGCCGTTCAGAGCTTCACCGGCGAAGGCAATGGGGCAAATACAATTCAGACATGGCCGCTGCTGTTGACGATCCGCAGGCACAGCGCCTCATACGGGTCCAGGTTCACCATCAGCCGCCCATCCTCGGTCAAATCCCCTTCGACCGTTTCATTGATCATGTCCACCACCGGCCCCGGCGTGAACCCGGTCAGTTGCAGCTCCTCGGCAATCACTTCCTGGCCGAAGTTCAGCGCACTGATCTGGATGCCACGCCCGGCCGGCAGCTCATGCACCATCACCAGCAAGCCGGGGCTGCGAACTTCGGGCACCAGCACCTGGCGGCTGGTGGCAATGCCATAAGCCTGGCGCACCGCCAGCAGCTTCTTCACCTTGCAGGCAAACGAATCGCCATTCTCCAGCTGGCTGTCCAGGCTGCCATACAGCGCCCGGGCTCGGGGCATGCCACGCACAGACGTCTGGGCCTGTGGCTCCAGCCCGGCCAGGTCGTAGCCGCCGCGGTGAATCCAGCGGGTATCGCCATCCAGCATCCGCTGGGCGACCGCTTCGGCGGGCAAGGGCAGGGCGCCTACCAGGTCCCAGCCGGACAGCGCCACCACACCCGGCTGCATGGCGTTGTACATGACCAGCAGCAGGTGCACCTTCTGGATCAGCTCGATTTCTGCCACCCCGATCTGCCCAAGGTCGCGGATACCCAGCGCGGCAGCGATCAGGCTGGCCGTGGTACAGGCTATGCCATTGGTGACGAAGCGCAGGTTGTATGGCGCATGCTCGCCCGACAGCCGTTCGTAGATCTCTTCGCGGATGTGCTCGCGCAGGATGCCGCCGGGCAAGGTCTGGCCTTTGTACAGGTACATGTCGTGGGCATGCAGGGTCCAGAAATGCACCAGCTCCACGGTCAGCTCGTCGTGGTTCTGCAAGGCATGGATCAGCGAGGCCGGGTCGATGCCGAAAGCATGCATCTCCTTGAGCATCAGGCGCAGGAACTCGGTGTCGCCAGTCAGCAGCGCATGCTGGTAGGCCGGCCGGGTAATGAAATCGTAGGACAGGTCGGCACCACCCCTGGACATCTGCGCGATGTCGTCGAGGGTCAGGTTCAGCTCCTGGAAGCTGAAACCGCCGGCCTTGCGGATCATGCCGCCGATCAGTTGGTTGCCGACGATCGACAGCGGGTGGCTTTCCGACCAGGCAGTGCCGCTGGCGCGGGTCTCCACACCGAGAAAACCGTTGGCATCCAGGCGCAGGCCACGTGCACCCAGGCAGTCCAGGGCGTGCAGGGCATCGCCAATGATCATCTGCTGGGCGGCGAAGGTCGGGTCCAGCCAGTTCAGCGATGGCTGGCCTTCCTTGAAGTAGTGCAGGTACACCCAGCGCCGTGTCTTGCCATCCACACCGGTCACCGGCGGCGTGGCGCTCCAGTCGGTTTCCTTCACACCTGGTTCGAAGAAGATAACCCGTTGCAGCTGGCCAACGATGTAATGGCGGGCCTTGAGCTCGTCGCACTGGGCCGGCAGCAGGTTGACCGCGTCGCGCCCGGCAGGCACTTCGGGCAGCAGCGGCCAGTCTTCCTCGCGGATTTCGACCATGTGGTACAGCCCCGGATAGGGACCGTAGGCCAGCTCGGCCAGGCGAAAGTCGGCGCCCTTGCCCGTGTGCGAGGGGATCAGGTCGTCGATGGTCACGGCGTTGTGCGCGGCGGCCATGCGGCTCATCTGGATCAGCTCCTGCTCGCTGCCGTACAGCGGGTCGATGTCGAAACTGATGCGGTCGAAGTTGCCGTCCACGCTGGGGGTGAGTTCACGGCCACGAATGCCGCCGGACAACTTGATCGGGCCGGTGTGCAGGCCCTGAATGCCGATCTCCGACAAACGCTTCCACAGCGCCTCGTGGCCCAAGGCGCCAAGCACCGAACAACCTTCGGGGGCGATGATGGCATCGGGGTAGACGGTCAGCCAGACCGAAGCGATTTCAGTGGCGCGGCGGGGCTGCGCTTCGGCGTAGGGCTGTTGCCACAGGCGCGACTGGCCCGAGTACAGGTGGGTGCGTTGCTGGGAGGCCTTGAGCATGGCGCGGTCTTCGAGCCATTTGACGTATGACGGGTCGGGTTGGGTCATTTCGCGTCCTCTTTGCGTGTCGGCAGCGGCTCAGGTTATGACGGCTGTGGCGGCTGATCGTTCGGCTTGAGATTGCTTTTGGCGGTTTCGCGGGCGCGCCCGCGAAGAAGCTCCCACTGGTCAAGGTTTGCGAATACGCAACTACCGTATGGGCTTGCTGATTTGTTTGCCAGCCTGAGAGGCGACCTCCAGTGCTTGGCCGTCCCGTTGCTTGCCTTGCCGAGCCAGGCCTTCGAGCTGCGGAATCAGCATGCCCTCCGGCAAATGACGCCAGAACCGCCCGGGCATGTGCAAGCGCAAGGCGTCGGGGTTGAGGCGGGCGGGGTTGAAGGTATGACGATAGTAGGTGCGCCATAATTCGGCACCAGGGTCTTCGGCGTTGCGGGCCCATTGGCGCCAGGGTTCGGGGCACTGTCGCTGGTAGTCGAATGCCTGGCCATCGAAGCGTATGCCGTCGTGGGCCGTGGCAATCATCCAGCGCAAACGCCCCAGGCGGTCGGCGAAATGCCCACTGGCACTTTCCAGAATGTCATGCGCCGGCTCGTGATAGGCCACCAGGTCGAGTTGCAGCTGTTCAGCCAATACTTCGGGTAGTGGCACGAAGCGTACGAACGCATGCAGGTGGTGTGCTTCGCGATTGACCTGCTTGATCCGTCTATGCAGCTCACTGCCCAATCGGTCACCCGGCAGCATTGCAGTGCGGTCGCCATGGGCCACCCGCCAAAGTACCTCGTAAAGCAGGTTCCAGCGGTGCTCGCCACGGTAGCGGGCCGCCTGTTCCAGCTGGCCGAGCAGCGCCGCAGGCACTTTGGCGCGAAAGGGACCGGAGCCTTCCGGCAGCGCTGTCGGTACGGCCAGCAAATCAGCCACCGGCCCTTGCGCCCAGGTGACCTCCGACGGGTCGATGCCATGCCCCAACAACACCCGGGCCTGGTCACGCCAGGTGGCGAACAGGCCGTCGCAATCGAGCGCGATCATCCCCACAAGCCCATCTGCACCGGCGCCTGCGGCTCACGCAAGCGCGCCCTCAGCAGGCCGCTGCGCAGTTCGGCCTGGGGCGGGCGGTAGTCGCTGGTGACAATGAATGGCCGCGCCTTGTCCAGCACGCAGCGCAACTGGATCAGGTCATCGTAGCGAATGCGCCGTTCGCGTCGCAGGGCTATCAGGCGCTGCACGCTGCGCAGGCCGATGCCGGGGATGCGCGCCAGTAGCGCCGGCTCGGCACGGTTCACATCCAGCGGGAACACGTCGCGGTTGGCCAGCGCCCAGGCCAGCTTGGGGTCGATGTCCAGTGCCAGATTGCCGCTCTGGCCCAGCAGCTCGCCGGCCTTGTAGCCATAGCCACGCAACAGGAAGTCAGCCTGGTACAGACGGTGCTCGCGCAGCAGCGGTGGTGCGGCCAGGGGGACGCTGCCGGGGCTGTCAGGGATGGGGCTGAAGGCGGAGTAGTACACACGCTTGAGGCCGTAGCCTTGGTACAGCGATTCGGCATTGCGCAGCAGTGTGCTGTCGTCGGTGCTGTCGGCCCCGACGATCACCTGGGTGCTTTGCCCGGCCGGGGTAAAGCGCGGCGCCTTGGGTTCGTGGGCCACAGCTTGCTGGCCCTGGTGGATCACGCCCATGGCCTGGCGAATCGTGTGCGCCTGTTTTTCCGGTGCCAGGCGTTTCAGGCTGGCGTCGGTCGGCAGCTCGATGTTGACGCTGAGCCGGTCTGCCAGGCGCCCGGCCTCCTCGATCAGCAGCGGGTCGGCATCGGGGATGGTCTTGAGGTGGATGTAGCCGCGGAAGTCGTGCTCTTCGCGCAACAGCCGCGCCACGCGGATGAGCTGCTCCATGGTGTAGTCCGCCGAACGGATGATGCCGGAGCTGAGGAACAGGCCGCTTATGCAGTTGCGCCGGTAGAAGTCCAGGGTCAGCCGGACCACTTCCTCGGGGCTGAAGCGTGCGCGTGGCACGTTGCTGGATCGGCGGTTGACGCAGTACTGGCAGTCGTAGAGGCAAAAGTTGGTCAGCAGCACCTTGAGCAGCGATACGCAGCGCCCATCAGGGGTGTAGCTGTGACAGATGCCCATGCCATTGGTAGCACCCAGCCCATCAGCCCCGCGCGAGTTGCGTTTGGGCGCGCCGCTGCTGGCGCAGGATGCGTCGTACTTGGCAGCATCGGCAAGGATGCCGAGTTTGGCGATGAGTTGCATGGGCCTGACCTGTAATACTGAATATTCATACAGTATTTTGAGGCGTGACGGATTGCAAGTGATTGTGCACCAGCCGCGCCCGACCAAATCCGTCATCTAAGCTTGTGGCTGACTTACGGATAGCAACGAGGCAAGGGGGCGGTTATGAGAATCACCATCAAGCCGGTACTGGCGCTGACCGGGCTGGCCTTGGCATTCGGCGTGCTCGATGCCCAGGCCGCGGAAACCAGAAGAGTCGATGTCATGCTGGTGGGCGGCGGCATCATGAGTTCAACCCTGGCCGTCTGGCTCAATGAGCTGGAGCCGGGTTGGTCGATGGAAATGGTCGAGCGCCTGGACAAGGTCGCCGAAGAAAGCTCCAACGGCTGGAACAACGCTGGCACCGGCCACTCGGCCCTGGCCGAACTGAACTACACCCCGGAGAAGGACGGCAAGGTCGATATCAGCAAGGCGGTGGAGATCAACGAGTCGTTCCAGGTCACCCGTCAGTTCCTCGCCTGGCAGGTCAAGCAGGGCGTGCTGAAGAACCCGCATTCCTTCATCAATACTACTCCGCACATGAGCTTCGTCTGGGGCGACGACAACATTCGCTTCCTGAAGAAGCGCTACGAGGCGCTGCAGGCCAGCCCGTTGTTCAAGCCCATGCAGTACTCCGAGGACCACGAGCAGATCCGCAAGTGGGTACCGTTGATGATGGAGGGCCGCGACCCCAACCAGAAACTGGCCGTGACCTGGACGCCGATCGGCACCGACGTCAACTTTGGCGAGATCACCCGGCAATACGTGGGCTATCTGCAGACCCGGCCGAACTTCGACCTCAAGCTGTCGACCGAAGTGCAGGCGATCACCCGCAACGACGACGGCTCCTGGCATGTCGAATACAAAAACCTCAAGGACGGCAGCAACGCGGCCACCGACGCCAGGTTCCTGTTCATCGGCGCAGGTGGTGCAGCGCTGCCACTGCTGCAGAAGTCGGGTATCGAGGAGGCCAAGGACTATGCCGGTTTCCCGGTCGGTGGTTCGTTCCTGGTCACCGACAACCCGGCCATCGCCCAGCGTCACATGGCCAAGGCCTACGGTATCGCCGCCACCGGCGCACCACCGATGTCGGTGCCGCACCTGGACACCCGTGTGCTCGATGGCAAGCGCATGATCCTGTTCGGGCCGTTCGCCACCTTCTCGACCAAGTTCCTCAAGCAGGGCTCGCTGCTTGACCTGTTCGCCAGCGCCAGTGTGCACAATGCCTGGCCGATGGTAAGGGTTGGGGTGCGCGAGTTCGACCTGGTGCAGTACCTGATCGGCCAGGTACTGCAATCTGACGATGACCGTTTCGAAGCGTTGCGCACCTACTTCCCCGAGGCGAAGAAGGAGGACTGGCGGCTGTGGCAGGCGGGCCAGCGGGTGCAGATCATCAAGAAGGACGAAGCATTGGGTGGTGTGCTCAAGCTCGGCACTGAAGTGGTGACGTCCAAGGATGGCAGCATTGCAGGATTGCTGGGTGCCTCGCCTGGCGCCTCGACCGCGCCGCCGATCATGCTCGATGTGCTGAGCAAGGTGTTCAAGGACAAGATGGCATCGCCGCAGTGGCAGGCGAAGATCAGGCAGATCATCCCGTCCTACGGCATCCGCCTTAACGACCACCCGGACCAGGTGCAGAAGGAGTGGGCATACACCAACGAGGTGTTGCAACTGAATCCTCCCGAGGGCGCCGTTACGCCGTAGCAAAGTACCATGCGGCGACCACCTCGATGCCTGCTTCGCGCAGGCGCCGTGCAATGTGGTCGCCGATGAAGCCGGCCACGCCGGTAATCAGTACGGGCATGCTGGCTGCACCTGGCCGCGGCCGATGCCGTAGTAAGTCAGGCCGGCGGCGGCCATATGCTCGGGTTCGAACAGGTTGCGCCCGTCGAACACCACCCGGTCGGCCAGTTGTTGCGGCACCTTGTCCAGGTTGAGCACGCGGTATTCCTGCCATTCGGTGACGATCACCAGGGCATCGGCGCCGCGCAGCGCGTCGTCCTTGCACGATACCAGTTGCAGGTCGGCGCGGGCGCCATAGTGCCGCTGTATTTCCTCCATGGCCTGCGGGTCATGGGCCTGCACCCGCGCGCCGGCGGCCCACAGCGCTTCCAGCAGGACTCGGCTGGAGGCCTCGCGAATGTCGTTGGTATTGGGCTTGAACGACAATCCCCACACGGCGAAGACCTTGCCTCGCAGGCCGCGTGGGTAGTGGCGTTGGATCTTGCCGAACAGCCGGTTCTTTTGCTGCTCGTTGACCGATTCCACCGCACGCAGCAACTGTGGTTCGAAGCCCTCGGCCTCGGCGCTGCGGCGCAGGGCTTGCAGGTCCTTGGGGAAGCATGAGCCGCCAAAGCCGCAGCCGGCATAGATGAAGTCGTAGCCGATGCGCGGGTCCGAGCCGATGCCGCGGCGCACCAGTTCGATGTCGGCGCCCAGATGCTCGGCCAGGTTGGCGATTTCGTTGATGAACGAGATCTTGGTCGCCAGCATGCAGTTGGCCGCGTACTTGGTCAGCTCGGCGCTGCGCGCGTCCATCACCATCAGTTTTTCGCGGTTGCGGCTGAACGGCAGGTACAGCTCGCGCAGCAGCTCTACTTCGGCGGGCTCCGCGCCACCGATGATGATGCGCTCCGGGCGCATGCAGTCATCCACCGCCGAGCCCTCCTTGAGGAACTCAGGGTTGCTGACGACGCGCAAGCGGCTGGTATCGGCCACGGCCTGGGCGATGCGCGCCTTGATGCGGTGCACCGTACCAACCGGCGCGGTGGATTTGTTGACGATCAGCTTGGGGCCATCGGCATGTTCGAGGATGCTGTCGACCACGGCGAACACGTGCTTCAGGTCGGCGCTGCCATCGGCCTGAGGCGGGGTGCCGACGGCAATGAACTGCACCTTTGCGTAGTTGGCCGCTTCGCTGGCGTCGGTGGTGAAGCGAAGGCGACCGCAGGCCAGGTTCTTCTCCAGCATCGGCGCAAGGCCGGGCTCGAAGATCGGGCAATGGCCTGCATTGAGGCTGGCGACCCGCTCGGCGTCGACATCCATGCACAACACCGAATGGCCCACCTGGGCCAGGCACACTGCCTGGGTGAGGCCGACATAGCCGGTACCGAAAACCGTGACCTTCATCTGACAGCTCCTTGGCGAGAAAGCTGAAAAAAAATGTCACATCGTTGTTTAGAAATTGTTACTCGCGCAGGCGGCTGCCTCTTGGGCGACGTTCCACATCTGTTGGCGAAACCAGCGGCGCAAGGGATCGGCGTGGGTGCGTTCGTGCCAGATCTGCATCACCTCGATCGCTGGCAATGTCAGCGGCAGCGGGTACATGAGCAGGTCGTCGTCACGTTCGACGGCGTCGGTGGCCAGCGAGCGCAGGCAGGTGAGCAGCAGATCGGTGCCGCGCAGCAGGCGCATGGGGGCCAGGAAACTCGACAGGCCAGCCACGACCCGCCGTTGCATGCCCTGGCTGCGCAAGGCGCGGTCGACCAGGCCATCGAGGTCGCCGGTGAGGGTGGTAAGCAGGTGATCGCTGGCAAGGAAGGTATCGAGGTCCAGGCCGTTTTCCAGGCCTGGATGGCTGCGCGAGGCCAGCACTACCAAGTGGTCACTGAGCAGGCGCTGTTGGTGGAAGGTTTCCGGCAGGTCGGTGTAGAACCCGGCAACGGCCAGGTCACAGGTGCCTTTCTCCAGTTCTTCGCGAGGCAGCAGACCGCGGGTGTTGCAGGTGACCAGCGTCAGGTTCGGTGCCTGGCTACGCAGGATCGGCAGCAGCCTGGGCAACAGGGTCTGCTCCACATAATCGGTGCTGTACAGGTGCAGTCGGGCAGGGCGGGCGAGGAAGTCCTGCCCTTCGCCGCGCTCATAAAAACCTTCCAGGCCCACTACCAGGCGTTCTACCTCAGGCGCCAGTTCGTGGGCGCGTGGCGTCGGGGTCAGGCCCCTGGGCGCGCGCACGAACAGCGGGTCGCCAAACTGATGGCGCAGCTTGTTGAGCTTGTGGCTTAGGGCCGGCTGGCTCAGCGCCATGCGCTGGGCGGCGAGGGTGGCGTTGCGTTCCTGGTACAGCACATGGAACAGGTACAGCAGGTTGAAGTCCTTGCTGGAGATATTCATTTTCTGGATCACAGGCATAAGAGCTTTCGAATTATCGAATCATAGCCTCGCCGTTAGCATGAACGCATCCCCGCCAACATGAGCGGACAGCTCTATTTGCCTGATCAGGAGATTGTTGCATGACCAAGATGTCCCGGCTTGCCCTGGCTGTTGCCAGCACCCTGCTTGCTACCGGCGCCCACGCTGCGCCCAAGGGAGAGGTGCTGGTGCTGCTGTCCAGCGAGCACCAGCTGCCCCTGCAGGACGGCAAGCGCTACGCCACCGGTTACTACCTGAACGAATTCGGCGTGCCTGCCGACCAGTTGCTCAAGGCTGGCTACAAGCTGGTGCTGGTTACCCCCAAGGGTAATGCCCCGAGTGTCGACCAGCGTTCGATCGACCCGAGCTACTTTGCCGGCGATGCGGTGGAGATGCGCCGGATCGAGAAGGTCGTGCAAGGCCTGCCGGGCATTGACGATACCCTGTCGGTGAAAGAAGTACTGGCAGGTGACCTGGGCCGCTATGCCGGGCTGTTCATCCCCGGCGGCCATGCGCCGTTGATCGACCTGGCCAACAACCCGGACGTGGGCGCCTTGCTGCGGCATTTCCATCAAGCCGGCAAGCCTACAGCCGCGATCTGCCACGGCCCCATCGCCTTGCTCTCGGCCCAGCAGGACCCGGCCAGCTACCAGTCGGCGCTGGCGCGTGGTGAAAAGCCGGCAGCCACCGACTGGTTGTACAAGGGTTACAAGATGACCATTTTCTCCGACCCGGAGGAGCAGGTATTCGAAGGTTCGCTCAAGGACCAGCGGCTGCTGTTCTACCCGGCCAACGCCATGGCAATGGCAGGGGGCGACATGGGCTACGCCAAGGCCTGGCAACCCAATGTGGTGGTGGACCGCGAACTCATCACCGGGCAAAACCCGTTCTCGGACAAGGCGCTGGTCAAGGTATTGCTGGAAAAGCTGGCTGAGCAGGCAAAGCCCTCTGGCCAGGGCATCTAGGCTTACACGTGGCCTGCAAAAGCAGAGGGGGCGCCTTGATGGCGCCCCCTCTGCTTTGCTGCTTAGGCTTCAGCGTCCCAAGGACGATCGCCTTTTTCATCCTTGACGCGGGTCGGCAGGCCCATGACGTCCAGTGCCTTGAGGAACGGCTCGGCTGGCAGCTCCTCGACGTTGACCATGCGCTTGGCATCCCACTCGCCACGGGCGACCAGCAGAGCGGCAGCCACTGGCGGTACACCGGCGGTGTAGGAAATACCCTGGCTGTCGGTCTCGGCGTAGGCTTCTTCGTGGTCGGCCACGTTGTAGATGAACACTTCGCGCGGCTGGCCATCCTTGGTGCCCTTGACCAGGTCACCGATGCAGGTCTTGCCGGTGTAGCCCGGGGCCAGAGAGGCTGGGTCCGGCAGCACGGCCTTGACCACTTTCAGCGGTACCACTTCCAGGCCTTCGGCGGTTTTCACCGGTTGCTCGGAGAGCAGGCCCAGGTTCTTCAGCACGGTGAACACGTTGATGTAGTGCTCGCCGAAGCTCATCCAGAAACGCACGTTCGGCACGTTGAGGTTCTTCGAAATCGAGTGAACCTCATCGTGGCCGGTCAGGTACAGGTTCTGCGAACCCACCACCGGCAGGTCGTCCGTACGCTTGACCTCGAACATGGTGTTGCTGGTCCACTGGCTGTTCTGCCAGCTCCACACTTGCCCGGTGAACTCACGGAAGTTGATTTCCGGGTCGAAGTTGGTGGCGAAGTATTTGCCATGCGAACCGGCATTGACGTCGAGGATGTCGATCGAGTCAATGCTGTCGAAATACTGTTGCTGCGCCAGCTTGGCGTAGCTGTTCACCACACCCGGGTCGAAACCGACGCCGAGAATGGCGGTAATGTTCTTTGCCTGGCACTCTTCGAGGTGTTTCCACTCGTAGTTGCCGTACCACGGCGGGGTCTCGCAGATCTTGCCCGGCTCTTCGTGGATGGCGGTGTCCAGGTAGGCGACACCGGTATCGATGCAGGCACGCAGCACCGACATGTTGAGGAAGGCGGAACCAACGTTGATCACGATCTGCGATTCGGTCTCGCGAATCAGCGCCTTGGTAGCCTCGACATCGAGAGCATTGAGCGAGAAGGCCTGGATGTCGGCGGGTACCTTGAGGCTACCCTTGGCCTTGACGCTGTCGATGATGGCCTGGCATTTGGAGATGTTCCGTGACGCGATAGCGATACGACCCAGTTCGTCGTTATGCTGCGCGCACTTGTGGGCCACCACCTTGGCGACACCTCCTGCACCAATGATAAGAACGTTCTTCTTCAATTTATCCCTTGCTCCTTACTGAAAGCCGGTCTTACGACAGGCTGGAAACGTAGTCTTCGAAACCGAACTCGCGCACCACTTCGACGCTGCCGTCGAGTTGCTTGACCACGATGGATGGCATTTTCAGACCGTTGAACCAGTTTTTCTTGACCATGGTGTAACCCGCCGCGTCGACGAACGACAGGCGATCACCGATGGCCAGCGGACGATCGAATTGGTATTCGCCGAAGATGTCACCGGCCAGGCACGACTTGCCGCAGACCATGTAGGTGTGTGCGCCGTCGTTGGGGGCCATCTTGGCGTTGAGGCGGTAGATCAGCAGGTCGAGCATGTGCGCTTCGATCGAGCTGTCGACCACGGCCAGGTGCTTGCCGTTGTACAGGGTGTCGAGCACGGTCACTTCCAGCGAGGCGCTGTTGGTGATGGCCGCTTCGCCCGGCTCCAGGTACACCTGCACGCCGTACTTTTCCGAGAAGGCTTTCAGGCGCGCGCAGAAGGCGTCCAGCGCGTAGTCTTCACCGGTGAAGTGGATGCCGCCACCGAGGCTGACCCACTCGACCTTGTGCAGCAGGTGGCCGAAGCGCTCTTCGATGTGCGTGAGCATCTTGTCGAACAGGCCGAAGTCGCCGTTCTCGCAGTTGTTGTGGAACATGAAGCCGGAGATCTGCTCGATCACCTGTTCGACCTTGGCCGGGTCCCATTCGCCCAGGCGGCTGAACGGGCGGGCAGGGTCTGCCAGCAGGTAGTCGGAGCTGCTGACCTGCGGGTTGACGCGCAGGCCACGGACCTTGCCTTCGGACTGTTCGGCGAAGCGCTGCAGCTGGCCGATCGAGTTGAAGATGATCTTGTCGCAGTTCTCGAGCATTTCCTCGACCTCGTCGTCGGCCCAGGCCACGCTGTAGGCGTGGGTTTCGCCGGCGAACTTCTGGCGGCCGAGCTTGAGCTCGTACAGCGACGAAGAGGTGGTGCCGTCCATGTACTGTTGCATCAGGTCGAAGACTGACCAGGTGGCAAAGCACTTGAGGGCGAGCAGTGCCTTGGCGCCGGAGTGTTCGCGCACGTAGGCGATCTTCTCCATGTTGCCCAGCAGCTTGGTTTTATCGATGAGGTAGTACGGCGTCTTGATCATTTAAAGGCCCCCGGCCAGGCCGGCCAAAAAAAGGACACGCATTGTGCCTTCACTTGCCGCAGACCGAAAGGGTGGGTTACGCATTTCGTCGTGGTCGACGCTGTTGCGACGGGAATTTTCCGGTTGCGGTGGGCTTAGTAGAACAGCGGCATGTGACTATCGTAATCAGCAACCGGGTGCCGCAAGGAGAATCCGATGAGTGTCGTATTGGATGGCACCGGCTTCGCCGGTGTTCGCGGGTGAACCCGCTCCCACAGGAAATGCGCTTGCTTCAGACCTTGCGCAGTCCAATCTGTGGGAGCGGGTTTACCCGCGAAGAGGCCGGTACAGGTAACCTCAATCCACCTGCTGCAACCACGCCTGGATCTGCTCCAGCGTGGCGGTAGCCCCGCCACAAACCACTACCAGCACATTCTGGTACTGCGCCAGGGCGCCCGGTGCATAGGCCAACGCCAAGGCTGCTCCACAAGCTGGCTCCACCAGCACGCGATGGTCCAGCAGGAATCGCTCGCACGCCTCCAGCGCAGCGCGGTCACTGACCAGGTGGCTGTGCACCGGATGCTGCTGCACGCACACCAGCGCCTGGTCAGCCACACGCTTGGCCCCCAGCGACGTCGCCACCGAGGCAATACGTTCCAGCTCCACCGAATGCCCCGCCCGCATGGCTGCATGCAGCGATGCCGCGCCTTCGGTTTCCACCGCCAGAACTGGTACATCGCCCCAGCCGTTGCGCTGTAGCCCCTCGACCACGCCACTGAGCAAACCGCCACCGCCCACCGACAACACCACGGCATCCGGCCTCACGCCGGTCTCGGCGACTTCATCCACCAGGCTGGCATGCCCGGCCCACAGCAGCGGGTCATCGAATGGGTGGATGAAGGCGTCATCCGGGCCGACCAAGGTCTGCGCCAGGGCGTTGGCCTCCTGCCAGGAGCTGCCATGCACCACCACCTTGGCGCCCTCCAGGCGCAGCAGGTCCTTGGCCCGCTCGGTGGTGGTCTCGGGTACCACCACGGTCACTGGCACGCCCAGCTTGCGCCCGGCATAAGCTACAGCCAGGCCGGCGTTGCCGCCCGAGGAAGACACGAAATGCCGAGCGCCACGGGCATGGTGCACCTCGCAGGCATGGCCCACGCCGCGCAGCTTGAACGAGCCGCAGGGCTGCAGGGCATCGAGCTTGAGCCAGACGTTGCTGCCCGCGGCCAGCGACAGCGGGCGGGACTCGATCAGGGGGGTATGGATATGCAAGGTCATTGGCTGGCTCCGCGCAGTTGCTCGAGGTAGTTGTAAACGGTGTAGCGGGTCACACCCAGGGCGCTGGCGGCCTTTTCCACGCCGCCCTTGACGATGAACAGGCCGCGCTCCTGCATCACTCTTACGGCTTCTACCTTGGCCTGCTTGTTCATTCGCCCCTGGCCGCTGCGCTGCAGGGATGCCTGGATTATCTCGCTCATCAGCAGTTCCATGTCGGCGGGTTCACTGACGGCAGGTGCGGCCGCTGTTGGTTGGAACTGCCGGAGAAAATTCATGGCTGCATCCAGGCCGGTGACGTCGGTGTTGACGCAGAGGCTGGCGAAGGGGTGGCCGCTGCTGTCACGGAAGATGGCCGTGGCGCTGCGCAGTGTGCGGCCCTTCAGCGTGGTGGGGTAGTCGGGCAGCACCACCGGCTCGCAGCCGTGCTGATCGGCCGAGGCCTGCATCAGTGCCTTGAAACCCTGGTCCTGTTCCGGGGCGGCGAGGATCGGGCTACCGACGCTGCGGCCGGAAAGGTGGCCATTGACGATCGCCACCACGGAGTGTTCCGGGTGGTCGAGGTCGTGCAGGAGGATTTCCATGTTGCGCGCGGCAACGCTGCCCAGGGCCTGGATGGCGGCCTTGAGGACGGTGAGGGTGAGCTGGCGTTCTTCGCTTGGGGTGATAGGCATGGCAGATCGGAAAATCAACGTTTTGTGTATTTTTACACATAAAGTTGAATTAGGCGATTTGCTTTTCCAGGCCCATTCGCGGGTAAACCCGCTCCCACAGGGACCCCACAGGTATTGAATACCGTGGGGTCCCTGTGGGAGCGGGTTTACCCGCGAATGGGCCGCAAAGCGGCCCCTTTAACCCTCAGCCCAGGGGCGGGGTACGCGGCGGGATCATTCGACGCGACCCGGTCGCCTCGAAGGCTGCACCAAAGCTGAGCAGCGCATTGTCGCTGTAAGCCCGGCCAGCAAAGGTCAGCCCCACCGGCATGCCGATATCGGCCATCACGCCCATCGGCACGGTCACGGTAGGCACGCCCAGGTGACGGATTGCCAGGTTGCCGTTGGCCACCCAGATGCCGTTGCTCCAGGCAATGTCCGCCGACGCCGGGTTGATGTCGGCATCGGCCGGGCCCACGTCGGCCACGGTGGGGAACAGCACCGCGTCCAGGCCCAGCTTGTCCATCCAGTCTTCCAGGTCGATCTTGCGGGTCTGCTCCAGGCCGCGCAGGCCGTCGGGCAGGGTCTCGATCTGGTCCCAGGTCTTCAGGCCACGCTTGGCCATGTTGACGTACTCGTCCATGCCAGCGGCCAGGTCGTCCTCACGGTTGGGCAGGGTGCCCGGGTCGTGGGGGAAGATCTGCGGCCCGTCGACATCGGCCAGGCGGTTGAGCCTGGGGTCATCGTTGGCGCGCAGGAAGTCGTCGAAGGCCCAGCCCGACAGCTCCCACAGCTCGTCATGCAGGAATTCCTTGCTGACGATGCCGCGGTTGTACACGGTCGGTGCGCCAGGGCGGTCGCCTTCGCAGTTGGATACCAGCGGGAAGTCCACTTCCAGTACTTCGGCTCCAGCCGCCTCCAGTGCCTGGCGGGCCTGCTGCCACAGGTCGATCACCGTGGCGCGGGTGTGGATGCGCTGGCCAGTCGGGCCGCCGATGCCTGGCTTCTCGGAAGTACCTGCTTCGGCATCGGCATTGATGTACATGCGTGGCACGCCAAAGCGCTTGCCCTTGAGCGCGCTGGCATCCACGGCCAAGTCCAGGTACGAAGCCGGGCGCACCGTCGAAGCCGCCGGGATTGGCACCCAGGGTTGCAGGCGCCACAGGTCGCCGCGCTTGTCGGCGTCGTCGGCTACGACCACGTCGAGGATTTCCAGCAGGTCGGCCATGGTACGGGCATAGGGAACCACCACGTCCATGGTCGGTGTGAGCGGCCAGTTGCCACGCACCGAAATCACCCCACGCGACGGGGTATAGGCGCACAGGCCATTGTTGGAGGCCGGGCCACGGCCGCTGGACCAGGTTTCTTCGGCCAGGCCGAAGGCACTGAAACTGGCGGCAGTGGCGGTGCCGGCACCGTTGGACGAGCCCGAGGCGAACGGTGCGGTCAGGTAGTTGGCGTTGTACGGGCTTTCGGCGCGGCCATACACGCCGCGCTGCATGCCGCCGTTGGCCATGGGCGGCATGTTGGTCTTGCCCAGGCATACGGCGCCGGCGGCGCGCAGGCGTTCGATGGTAAAGGCGTCGCGCTGGGCCACCAGGTCCTTGAAGGCAGGGCTGCCGGAGGCAGCGGTCAGGCCTTTGACCAGGTAGCTGTCCTTGGCGGTGTAGGGGATGCCGTCCAGCGGGCTCAGGACCTGGCCTTTGGCGCGACGGGCGTCGGAGGCTGCGGCCTCATTCAGCGCCTCGGGGTTGCGTACCACAACGGCGTTCAGGGCAGTGGCGGTGTCGGCGCCATCGTAGGCGTCGATGCGCGCCAGGTAGGCCTGGACCAGCTCGACCGCCGTCGTGCGGCCCGACTCGAGCGCATCGCGCAGCTCGGCAATGGAAACCTCGGTTACCTCGATCATGCGTTCACCAAAAAATGTGCAGGTGGGGGCTAATGCGAGGAGTGTACAAGAAGGGCTTGGCGGGCGCAGGTTTGCGCGGGGGCAAACGGTTTTTTGCAGGCAAGCATTGTCGGGTCTTCCCGAGTCGTCCCACCATCCCTTCGAGTATCACCATGCAGGCGGCTTCAGCCGCAAAAGGGCCCTTGCAGGCCACCGATCAATGCGGCCCGCGCGGAATGGTCTTCAGCAGGTCTTCCGGGCTGATGTGTCCAACCACCTGGGCCACCGCGCTGCCCGGGGTCGGCAGGTCGATGATGTGGCTTTTCATCTTGCCGATCACGTGCATTTCGCACGGCTTGCAGTCGAACTTCAGGGTCAGCACTTCATCACCCTGGATCAGCTGCATCGGCGCCACCTTGGTGCGCACGCCGGTCACGCCCTTGGCCTGCTTGGGGCACAGGTTGAAGGAGAAGCGCAGGCAGTGCTTGGTGATCATCACCGGCACTTCGCCGTGCTCTTCATGGGCCTCGTAGGCCGCGTCGATCAGCTGCACGCCGTGGCGGTGGTAGAAGTCGCGGGCCTTCTGGTTGTACACGTTGGCCAGGAACGACAGGTGCGATTCTGGGTAAACCGGCGGTGGCGTGGTCTCGGCCTTGCGCCCGCCACGCGGGTGCGCCTGCACCCGTGCTGCAGTCAGCGCCTCGATGGCTTCGCGGCGCAGGGCCTTGAGCTGCGAGTTGGGGATGAAGTAAGCCTGCGGGGCGTCCAGCTCGATGCTGTCGGCGTGGTACATGGTGGTACCCAGCTGGCCGAGCAGGTCGTGCAGCTGGTCCAGCGCCTGCTGCGGCTTGTTGGCCGGGCCGAACGGGCCTTCCAGTGCCACTTGCGTGCCCACGCCTTCCTCGCTGGTGACGGTCAGCACCAGGCGTTGCTCGCGCAGTACCGCGTGCCATTGCACGCCGACGCGGCGCTCGGCCGAAGTGCGTTGCAGGGCCTGCTGCCAGTTGTGGTCGAGGTTGCGCGACAGCGGGTGGTTGGGCCGCAGCTTGTGCAGGCCTTCAGGCATTTCGTTGGGCTCGACGCGGTAGCGGTAGCGCTTCTCGCCGTCTTCCTCGAATTCGCCACGCGGTTCGGCGATGTTGGCACGGAAGCCCACCACCTCACGCTTCACCAGCACATTGAGGCCGTCGCCGTTGGTCAGCGGCACCTCGGTGACCACCTGCATGTCACGCTTGCCGACCTTTTCCACCACGCCCACCGGCAGGCCGGTGAAGGTTGGCGAGTCGAAGGCGCCGATGTCGACCTTGCGGTCGGTGACGAAGTAGTCGGTGCTGCCGCGGTGGAAGGTCTTGTCCGGGTCGGGCACGAAGAAGTGCTGGGTGCGGCCGCTGGAGGCACGGGCCAGCTCCGGGCGGCCTTCGAGGATGGCGTCGAGTTCCTTGCGGTAGTGGGCGGTGATGTTCTTCACATAGGCCACGTCCTTGTAGCGGCCTTCGATCTTGAACGAGCGCACGCCGGCGTCGACCAGGTCAGCCAGGTTGGCGGTCTGGTTGTTGTCCTTCATCGACAACAGGTGCTTCTCGAACGCGACCACGCGGCCCTGGTCATCCTTCAGGGTGTAGGGCAGGCGGCAGGCTTGCGAGCAGTCGCCACGGTTGGCGCTGCGGCCGGTCTGCGCATGGGAGATGTTGCACTGGCCGGAGAAGGCCACGCACAGCGCACCGTGGATGAAGAATTCGATGGCGGCGTCGGTTTCGGCGGCGATGGCGCGGATCTGCTGCAGGTTCAGCTCACGCGCCAGCACCAGCTGGGAGAAGCCGGCCTGGTCGAGGAACCTGGCCCGTTCCAGGGTGCGGATGTCGGTCTGGGTGCTGGCGTGCAGCTCGATCGGCGGGATGTCCAGCTCCATCACCCCCAGGTCCTGCACGATCAGTGCGTCGACACCAGCGTCGTACAGCTGGTGGATCAGCTTGCGCGCGGGCTCCAGCTCGTTGTCGTGGAGGATGGTGTTGATGGTGGTGAACACGCGTGCATGGTAGCGATGGGCGAACTCGACCAGTTCGGCGATATCGCTGACTTCGTTGCAGGCGTTATGGCGCGCGCCGAAGCTCGGGCCACCGATGTAGATGGCGTCTGCGCCGTGCAGGATCGCTTCGCGGGCGATGGCCACGTCACGGGCAGGGCTGAGCAGTTCCAGGTGATTCTTTGGAAGGGACATGTCGTTATAGGTTCGGGCTGTCACGGTTTAGGCGGGCATTGTAGCGGCGAAACGGGCTGGCGGCATCATCGGGGTGCTTGTAGGAGCGGCCTTGTGTCGCGAAGGGCCGCAACGCGGCCCCGGCAATATCTGCTGCGGAGCTGAGAACCTGGGGGCGCTGCGCACCCCAATCGCGACACAAGGCCGCTCCTACAAGGATCGTGCCTCAGGCAAAAGTCAGCGCTTGGCAGCCATTGCGGTCACTTCCACGCGCATGCCTTCGAACGCCAGTGCAGCCACACCCACGGCGGCGCGTACCGGCCAGGGCTTGCTGAAGAAGCGCTGGTACACCTCGTTGAATGCCGCGCGGTCGGCCATGTCGGTGAGGTAGATGGTCAGGTGCAGCACGCGGTCCATGCCGCTGCCGGCCTTCTCCAGCGCCACCTTCAGCGCCTGCAGGGTGCACTCGCTCTGCTCGACGATGCCGCCCAGCTCCAGGCTGCCATCAGCGTGGGTCGGGATCTGCGTGGTGACCAGCACGCCGTTGTATTCGGCAACGTCGGAAGAAATCGACTCGGCGTCCGGGTCCGGGGTGTAGATGATGTCTGCTTGTGCCATGGTGTGTTTTGCCTTGCTACGGAAGGAAAGCGGCAAGCCTACGCGAGCGCGCCGGCCTGGTCGAGGGCGCCCCGGTGTTTGAAATGCGTGGCGTTCGCCGTCAGAATCGCGGCCGATTGCAAAGCAGGGGTTTACGTTGAACGAACAGACATTGTCCAGGCGCCTGGAGCGCGTGGCTGCACAAGTACCGCAAGGCGCGCGCCTGGCCGACATCGGCTCGGACCATGGCTACCTGCCGGTGGCCTTGATGCTGCGCGGCATACTGGACGCGGCGGTAGCGGGCGAGGTGGCGCAGACGCCGTTCGCCTCGGCCCAGCGCAACGTCCGCAGGAACGGCCTGGAAGGACGGGTCAGCGTGCGCCTGGCCGATGGCCTGGCAGCGGTCGAGCCGGGAGATCGCATCTCGGTGATCAGCATCTGCGGCATGGGTGGCGACACCATGTGCGAGATCCTCGAGGCCGGCAAGCAGCGCCTGGCTGGCGTCACGCGCCTGGTGCTGCAGCCCAATGGCGCCGAGCGCGAACTGCGCCAGTGGCTGATGGGCAATGGTTACCGGATCGTCAGCGAAGAACTGCTGCGGGAGAACCGCTTCGACTACGAGATCATCGTCGCCGAGCCGGGCGGGGCGGCGTACACCGCTGAACAGCTGTACTTCGGCCCGGTGCTGGTGCAGGAGAAAAGCGAGGCGTTTCTGGTCAAGTGGCGGCGCATGCTGCGGCAGAAGCAGCAGACCCTGGCCAACTTCGAGCGGGCCCGCGGTGCGGTGCCTCAGGCGAAAATCGACGACTTCAAGCAACAGGTCGGCTGGATCACCGAGGTACTGGCCTGACTCACTGCTGCGAGCAGTTGCCCATTTCCCGGTAGTCGATTTCGCGCTTCTGCCCCTGGTGGTCGACATACACCATGTGCGCGGTACCAACCTGGCAGTCGGCGGCGTTGCTGGGCGGGGTGATGGAGATGACCTTGGCCACGTCCAGCGGCATGCCGTATTCGTAGTTGCTGCTGCTGACCGGCTGGTTGCTGCCGGTGTCGGCAAGGGCACCGAACGAGGCGAGGGCAGCGGTAACGGCAAGGACAGCGATCGAACGTTTCATGGCAGGCTCCTTTTTTCAATGTATGACTAATGATCCATTCATTGGCCATCCACAATAAATGGGCTAACCCGTGATAGATTCCTGCCTTTAACGCAAGAATAAGACCGAACAAGGAGCACCTTCATGGACATGCTGCATGCCATGCGTACCTTCGCCCGTGTGGTGGAATGCGGCAGCTTCGCTGCGGCCGCCAATGCCCTGGATATTTCCGCGGCGCAGGTTTCGCGCATCGTTGCCGAGCTGGAAAACCAGCTGCAGACCCGCCTGCTGCACCGCACCACGCGGCGTTTGCGCATGAGCGAGGCGGGCGAGCGGTTTCTCGAGCGCGCGCGGCAGATCATGTTGCTGACCGAAGAGGCGGTGGGGGAAGCCCGTGGCGCGCACCTCACGCCCCGCGGTCGCCTGCGCTTGCATTGCCCGCACGGGATGGGCCTGTTGCTGATGCCGCTGGTGGCCGGCTACAACGCATTGTGCCCGGAGGTGGTGATCGAACTGACCCTGTCCCAGCGCAACCCCGACCCGCTGGCCGAAGGGCATGACGTGGTGATTACCGTGGACGGTGCGTTGCCGGATTCGCAGCTGATCGCTGTGCCGCTGGGCAACATTTTCAGCATCCCCTGCGCGGCGCCGAGCTACCTGTTGGCCCACGGCGTGCCAGAGCGCCCGGAAGACCTGCACCAGCACCGTTGCCTGCGCATGGCGTATCCGATGTACGAAGGTGACTGGGTGTTCCCGCAAGGGGTGGACCAGTGCGTGATCGCACCGAACGACAGTTTTTCCACCAACGTCGCCGACGCCATGCTGGTGGCCAGCGAGCTGGGCATGGGCATTGGCCTGCTGCCGTTCTACACCGCCAGCCAGGCGATCGAGCAGGGGCGGTTGTGCCGCTTGCTGGCGCCGTATCGCCTGCGCGAGAGCGCGCTGTATGCGATCTACCCGTCACGGCATTATCTGGATGCCAAGGTGCGCACCTGGATCGACTACCTCAAGGAGCAACTGCCGGCGCTGTTCGAGGGGCATGCCAGGGTGGTGGATGATTCGCGGTATTGGCGATAGCCGAGTGCGGGGCGGTTAACGCTGGCCCTTGTAGGAGCGGCCTTGTGTCGCGATAGGGCCGCAAAGCGGCCCCAGGATGTCAGCTTCGATGCACAAATTGCTGGGGCCGCCATGCGGCCCTATCGCGACACAAGGCCGCTCCTACAGGGATCGCGCAAGGTTTTAAAGCGGGTAGTGCTTCAACTCCCGCGCAATCAGCATCCGCTGGATCTCGCTAGACCCTTCATAGATCTGCGTGATCCGCGCATCGCGGTAGTAGCGCTCGACCGGGTAATCCTCCAGGTAACCATACCCGCCATGCACCTGGATCGCCATCGAACACACCCGCTCGGCCATCTCCGAGGCGAACAGCTTGGCCTGCGAAGCTTCCGACAGGCACGGCTTGCCGGCGCTGCGCAGGCGTGCGGCATGCAGGATCAGCAAGCGCGCGGCATTCACCTGCACCTGCATGTCGGCCAGCAGGTTGGCGATGCTCTGGTGTTCGTTGATCGGCTTGCCGAACTGCACCCGATCACGCGAGTAGGCCAACGCCGCCTCGAACGCGGCGCGGGCAATGCCCAGTGCCTGGGCAGCAATGCCGATACGGCCACCCTCAAGGTTGGACAGGGCGATGGCCAGGCCCTTGCCACGCTCACCGAGGATATTGGCGGCAGGGATGCGGCAGTTGTCGAAGGTGACCGCGCAGGTGTCGGAAGCGCGGATGCCCATCTTGTGCTCGCTGCGATCGACCTTGAAGCCCGGGTTGTCGGTGGGCACCAGGAACGCCGACAGGCCCTTTTTGCCCAGCTCCGGGTCGGTCACCGCGAAGACGATGGCCAGGCCGGCGCGGCGAGCGTTGCTGACGAACTGCTTGGCACCGTTGATCACCCACTGGCCATCCACCAGTTCGGCGCGGGTGCGCAGGTTGTGCGCCTCGGAACCGGCCTGTGGCTCGGTCAGGCAGAAGCAGCCGATCACCTCGCCGGTGGCCAGGCGTGGCAGCCACTGCTGTTGCTGTTCGGCCGTGCCGTAGGCCAGCAGCGGGCCGCAGCCCACCGAGTTGTGGATGCTCATCATCGCTCCGGTGGCACCGCAGCCGGCGGCGATCTCTTCCACCGCCAGGGCGTAGGCGACGTAGTCGGTGTAGCTGCCGCCAAAGTCTTCCGGCACCACCATGCCCAGCAGGCCCAGTTCGCCCATCTTGCGCACCACGCCATCGTCGATCCAGCCGGCCTTTTCCCAGGCCTGGGCATGCGGGGCGATCTCGCCGCGGGCAAAGTCCCGGGCCATGTCGCGGATCATGATCTGTTCTTCGCTCAGTTCCAGGTCTTGCATCTGTGTACTCCCGGGCTCACAGGCCTTCGAAGAATTGGTCGACCCGCTGGCGTTGCAGTGCGGCCAGGGTCGGCGGGTTCCAGCGTGGCTGCTTGTCCTTGTCGATGATCAGCGCGCGCACGCCTTCGATGATGTCGCCGTGCTGGAACCACTGGCGGTCCAGGTGCAGCTCCATGGCAAAGCAGTCGTCAAGGCTCAGGTGGCGACCCCGGCGCAGCATCTCCAGAGTAACCGCCATGGCCAGCGGCGAGCGGCTTTCCAGCTGGTCGGCGGTGGCTACCGCCCAGGCGTGGCTGTCGCCAATGCTCACCGCACGCAGTTGCTCGACGATGGCAGGCACGTCGGGCAGGGCAAAGAAGTGGTCGATGACCGGGCGCAGTTTTTCCAGCGGCGCATCGTCGAGCACCTGGGTGCCGAGCTTGGCCAGCAGGTTCTGCAGGTCCTTGAGTGGCTGGTCGCCGAAGTGCAGCTGGTCCAGGCCCTGGTCGAGGGCTGCCAGCTGGTCGCTGGCGAGGTACCAGTCGGCCAGGCCGCAGTACAGTGCATCGGCAGCCTGGATCTGGCTGCCACTGACCCCCAGGTAGGTGCCCAGTTCGCCCGGAATGCGCGACAGGAAGTAGCTGCCACCCACATCCGGGAAATAGCCGATTCCCACTTCGGGCATGCCCAGGCGGCTGCGTTCGGTGACCACGCGCAGGTCGCAGCCCTGGGCCAGGCCCATGCCGCCACCGAGGGTGAAGCCGTCCATCAGCACCAGCACCGGCTTGCGGTAGCGGTGGATGGCCAGGTTGAGGGCGTATTCCTCGACGAAGAAGGTTTCATGCAGCGTTTCGCCGGCCTTGAAGCTGTCGTGCAGCGAGCGGATATCGCCACCGGCGCAGAACCCTTTCGGGCCTTCGCCACGCAGTACCACGGCGTGCACGTGCGGGTCTTCGGCCCACTGGTCGAGGTGCTGGCGCAGGCTGCGGACCATGTCCAGGGTCAGGGCATTGAGGCCGGCGGGGCGGTTCAGGGTCAGATGGCCGATCTGGTTGCGGACCTCGGCCAGCACATGGTCGGTTGCCGAGGTATGAGCGTGCGCAGTCATTGCGTTCTCCCTGCTTTGTTATTGATTTTCCAAGTGAAGTCTGGAGTTCGCTGGAGGATCGCAGGATCCTGTCATGCGAATTTGCCTTGCACAATCGACAATTGTGCAAGGGCATCGTGCATTTTTGCCCTGCCCGAAGGTAGCGCGCTCCAATCATTAACCTGACAGTAACGAAAGCGCCAGTAGCTTGATTGATCCTCCCACCACCCCAGCCCTAAGGTGACCCCACGACAGCGAACCCGTGGAGTCACCATGACAACAACCAAGAATCCACCGCCGCAATGGTCGCGGCGGCGCGCCGAAAAGCAGCGCCGCCTTGACCGGGTCCGCCACCTCGCCGACGGCGTGGTGCTGCCCACCGAGCGTATCGTCGAAGCCCTGGAACTGCTGCTGGCTCCCGGCGACCGGGTAGTGCTCGAAGGCAACAACCAGAAGCAGGCCGACTTCCTTTCCCGCGCGCTGGCCAAGGTCGACCCTGGGCGCCTGCACAACCTGCACATGATCATGCCCAGCGTCAGCCGGGCCGAGCACCTCGACCTGTTCGAACGTGGTATAGCCCGCAAGCTCGACTTCTCGTTCGCCGGCCCGCAGAGCCTGCGCATTGGCCAACTGCTGGAAGACGGCCTGCTCGAAGTCGGTGCCATCCACACCTATATCGAGCTGTACTCGCGGCTGCTGGTCGACCTGATCCCCAACGTCACCCTGGTGGCTGGCTTCATGGCCGATCGCGACGGCAACCTGTTCACCGGCCCCAGCACCGAAGACACCCCGGCCTTGGTGGAGCCGGCTGCGTTCAGCGACGGCATCGTCATCGCCCAGGTCAACCAGCTGGTGGACCGCGTGGATGACCTGCCACGGGTCGATATCCCGGCATCCTGGGTCGATTTCGTGGTGGTTGCCGACCAGCCTTTCTATATAGAGCCGCTGTTCACCCGCGACCCGCGCCACATCAAGCCGGTGCATGTGCTGATGGCGATGATGGCCATTCGCGGCATCTACGAAAAACACCAGGTGCAGTCGCTGAACCATGGCATTGGCTTCAACACCGCCGCCATCGAGCTGATCCTGCCCACCTATGGCGAGTCCCTGGGCCTGAAGGGCAAGATCTGCCGCAACTGGACACTCAACCCGCACCCGACGCTGATCCCGGCCATCGAGACCGGCTGGGTGGAAAGCGTGCACTGCTTCGGCACCGAACTGGGCATGGAAGACTACATCGCCCAGCGCCCGGACGTGTTCTTCACTGGCCGTGATGGTTCGCTGCGTTCCAACCGCATGATGTGCCAGCTTGCCGGGCAGTACGCCGTCGACCTGTTCATTGGCGCCACCCTGCAGGTGGATGGCGATGGCCATTCCTCGACCGTGACCCGCGGCCGCCTGGCCGGCTTCGGCGGTGCCCCGAACATGGGCCACGACCCCCGTGGCCGGCGCCATGCGACCCCGGCCTGGCTCGACATGACCGTGCCGGAAACCATGCTCGAACGCGGTCGCAAGCTGGTGGTGCAGATGGTCGAGACCTACCAGGAAGGCGGCAAGCCCACCTTCGTGGAAACCCTCGATGCCGTGGAAGTGGCCAGGAAAGCCGGCATGCCGCTGGCGCCGGTGATGATCTACGGCGACGACGTCACCCACCTGCTGACCGAGGAGGGCATTGCCTACCTGTACAAGGCCCGCAGCCTGGAAGAGCGCCAGCAGATGATCGCCGCCGTGGCCGGGGTTACCGCCATCGGCCTGCGGCACGACCCCAGGGACACGCAGCGCCTGCGCCAGCAAGGCCTGGTCGCCTTGCCCGAAGACCTCGGCATCCGCCGTACCGACGCCAGCCGCGAACTGCTGGCTGCGCGCAGCATCGCCGACCTGGTCGAATGGTCTGGCGGCCTGTACAACCCGCCTGCACGGTTCAGGAGCTGGTGATGAAAGCACTCGACTTGCAACCGCGTGGGCTTCTTCGCGAGCATGCTCGCTCCCACAGGGAAAGTGATGCACTTGAAGATTGCGCGGTCCCTGTGGGAGCGGGCGTGCCCGCGAAGAGGCCAGCACAGGCAACCAAATTACCCCTGGCCGATCACCTGGCCGACCTGGCCGTGGAAGCCCTGATCGACGAAGCCGACCTGTCCCCCAAACCCGGCCTGGTCGACCGCCGTGGCAATGGCGCCCACCACGACATGACCCTGGCCCTGATGCATGCCTCGGCCCTGGCCCTGTGGCCATGCCTGCGCAACATGGCCGAAGCCGCCCAGGCCATCGGCACCCTCGGCCAGCCCCTGCGCGCCACCCTGGGCCAGCTCGGCCGCGAAGGCGAGGCGGCGATGCTGGCCGCCACCGGCGGGGTCAACACCCACCGCGGCGCAATCTGGGCCCTCGGCCTGCTGGTTGCATCCAAGGCCCTCGACACCCAGGCCGATACCAACACCCTGGCTGCCCGTGCCGGGCGCATCGCACTGTTCGACGACCCCGCCATGACCACCCAGGACAGCCATGGCCTGCAGGTACGCCGCCGCTATGGCACTGGCGGCGCCCGCGAACAGGCGCAGCAAGGTTTCCCGGCGGTTATCGGTCACGGTCTGCCACAACTGCAGCGCAGCCGCGCAGCCGGTGCCAGCGAGCCGCACGCCCGGCTCGACGCGCTGCTGGCGATCATGGCCGTGCTTAACGATACCTGCGTGCTCTGGCGTAGCGGCCCGACCGGGCTGGCTGCCGTCCAGCACGGCGCCCGTACCGTGCTGAGCGAAGGCGGCAGCGCCACGCTGGCAGGGCGCCGACAGCTGCGCCGGCTGGACCAGCACCTGCTGCACCTGAATGCCTCACCGGGCGGCGCCGCCGATCTGCTGGCCGCCTGCCTGTTCCTCGACAAAGCCGGGAGCCTGTGACATGGAAACCCTGACCTTTCAATTCCCCGCCGCCGCACCTGGGCGTGGCCGCTCACTGGTGGGCTGCGTCAGCTCCGGTGACCTTGAAGTGCTGATCGAGCCCGGCACCACCGGCAGCCTGCAAATTCAGGTGGTGACCTCGGTCAACGGCAGCGCTGCCCGCTGGGCGCAGCTGTTCCAGCGCCTGTTCGAGGGCCGCACCTGGCCGGCCGTGAACATCGACATCCATGATTTCGGCGCCACCCCAGGCGTGGTGCGCTTGCGTCTGGAGCAAGGCCTCGAGGAGATCGCTCATGACTGATATCGCACGCTTGCTGCACAGCCGCAGCTTTGTCGAACTGGGTGCCCGCCAGCGCGCCCGCGCCGTGCTCGACCCGGGCAGCTTCCGTGAACTACTGGGGCCGTTCGACCGGCTGATGTCACCCTGGCTACCGCGCCAGGGCATCGTGCCCCAGGCCGATGATGGCGTGGTCATCGCCAAGGGCCTACTGAACGGGCGCAACGCTGTGGTCGCTGCCATCGAAGGCAGTTTCCAGGGCGGCAGCATGGGCGAGGTGGGAGGGGCCAAGATCGCCGGTGCGCTGGAACTGGCCATCGAAGACAACCGCAACGGCATCCCCACCTGCGCCGTGCTGCTGCTGGAAACCGGCGGTGTACGCCTGCAGGAAGCCAACCTGGGGCTGGCGGCGATTGCCGAAATACAGGCGGCGATTGTCGAGCTGCGCGCCTGGCAGCCGGTGGTCGGCCTGGTCGCAGGTTCGGTCGGCTGTTTCGGCGGCATGTCCATCGCCGCTGGCCTTTGCAGCCACTTGCTGGTCACCCGCGAAGCCCGCCTGGGCCTCAACGGCCCGCAGGTAATCGAGCAGGAAGCGGGCATCGGTGAATACGACGCAAAGGACCGCCCCTTCATCTGGAGCTTGACCGGCGGCGAGCAGCGCCACGCCAGCGGCCTGGTCGATGCCTGTGTGGCCGATGACATCGAGGCTTTGCGCGAACGCTTGCTGCAATTGCTCGACGAGCCTTCAAGGGATCGCGCCGGTCAACACGCCTGGTTCCTCGAACGCCTGGCCCGGCTGGGCGATGACTGCACGCAACTGGATGCCGCTGCCGTGCGTGACCTGTACCAAGGAGAAGCCAAATGAACCGTGCCTTGAACTGGCTGCCGGGCCTGGCCGGCGGGCAAGCCTTGCCCGGCTACCCCGCGTCGTTGCGGGTAATCGATGGCGAACTGGACAACCGCCTGGCGCGTTTCATCGCCGTGGTGCCGGACGCCGACAACCCGTTCCCCCGGGCGCGCTCGGGCGAAGTCGGCCTGCTGGAAGGCTGGGGCCTGGCCAAGGCTGTGAGCGAAGCGGTCGAGGCTGACCGCCACGGCCAAAAGCGCGCCATCGTCGCGGTGATCGACGTGCCCAGCCAGGCCTATGGCCGCCGTGAGGAGGCGTTGGGAATTCACCAGGCCTTGGCCGCTGCGGTGCAGGCCTATGCCCAGGCGCGGTTGGCCGGGCACCCGGTGATCGGCCTGCTGGTCGGCAAGGCCATGTCCGGTGCCTTCCTGGCCCACGGTTACCAGGCCCAGCGCCTGATCGCCCTGGATGATGCCGGGGTCATGGTGCACGCCATGGGCAAGGCGGCGGCAGCGCGCATCACCCTGCGCAGCGTCGAGCAACTGGAAGCCCTGGCCGCCGAGGTGCCGCCGATGGCCTACGACCTGGCCAGCTACGCCTCGCTGGGCCTGCTGTGGCGCCGCCTGACGGTGGACAACGCCGAGACGCCGAGCAGTGCCGACATCGCCCAGGTACGTGCCTGCCTGGCTGATGCGGTGCGCGACATCGGCAGCTCGAGCGACCTGTCGTCGCGGCTGGCGGGCGAAAACCGCAACGCCTCGCGCCAGGTGCGCGAACAGCTGCGCCGCCAGTGGCAGGGCGCTTGAGATGAACGCGCCAAGGCCGCACGACCTGCTCTGGGGCATGCCCGTATCGGGCCTGCCTGCTGATGCGCCGCGTTGGGCGCAGAATGTGCTGCTGAGCGGCCAGCCGGTGGTGGTGCGCCGTGCCACCTGTGCGAACGGCTGGGTGGCGGTGGGGCTGCGTGGCCAGGGCAGGGCGCAGCGGTCGGGTGTACTGATGCGGCTGGCCGACATCCAGTGTCAGCAAGGCCCCGAAGCGCTGCGCTGGCAAGCTGAAAGCCCTTGGCCTGCATTGCAGGCCCTGGCCTCGGTCGCCCCGGTACTGGATGCCAGCGGCCTGGCCTGGGGGCCGACAGGTGGGGTGGGGTACCAGATCGCCACCGGTATGGAGGTGGTACACGCCGACAGCGACCTGGACTTGCTGCTGCGCACGCCACAACCGCTGGCCCGGGCGCAGGCGCGTGAGCTGCTGGATATCCTCGATTGCGCGCCTTGTCGTATCGACCTGCAGCTGGAAACCCCGGCGGGTGCCGTCGCCCTGCGTGAGTGGGCCGGCTTCGCCCGCCGCGTGCTGCTCAAGTCGGCCCATGGCCCACGCCTGGTCAGCGACCCATGGGCAGAGATGGAGCGTGCCGCATGAGCAGCCTGTTCGCCTTCCCCGGCCAAGGCGCCCAGCAGGTGGGCATGCTGCAGCGCCTGCCTGAGGGGGCCGGGCAATTGCTGGAAGAGGCCAGTGACACCCTCGGCCAGCAGGCCCTGGCGCTGGACAGCCAGCAGGCCCTGCAGACGACCCGTGCCGTGCAGCTGTGCCTGCTGCTGGCTGGCGTGGCCTGGGCGCGCTGGCTGATGCAGCGCAGCCCCGCGCCGGATTACGTGGCGGGCTTGTCGATTGGCGCCTACCCGGCGGCGGTCACGGCGGGCGCATTGGGTTTTGCCGATGCCGTGCGCCTGGTTGCCCTGCGTGGCGAACTGATGCAGCGCGCCTATCCACAAGGCTACGGCATGACCGCACTCAGCGGCCTGGACCTGGCCTGTGTCGAACGCTTGTTGAGCGATACGGGCGGCGAGGTGTATGTCGCCAACCTCAACAGCGACAACCAGATCGTCATCGCCGGTAGCGATGGTGCGATGGCTGCGGTTGCCGCCAAGGCACGCCGCCTGGGCCAGGGCGTTGCCCGGCGCCTGGCGGTCAGCGTGCCGTCGCATTGCCCGTTGCTGGATGGCCCGGCGGCCGAACTGGCCAGTGCCTTCGCCACGGTCGAACTGCAGCGACCGCGTATCACCTACCTCAGCGGCAGCAGCGCTCGGCCGATATTCGACCCACAGCGTCTGCGCGACGACCTGGCCGGCAACATGGCGCGGGTGGTCGACTGGCGTGCTACGTTGCGCAACGCCTATGAGCGTGGCGTGCGCCTGCACCTGGAGCTGCCGCCCGGCAACGTGCTCGGCGGGCTGGCCCGGCCGGTGTTCGAACAGGGCAGGGTGGTTGCTGTTGAAGGCACCCGCTGGGACACCCTGGATGCGCTGCTGCGCCAGGAGGTGGCCGACGAACGATGACAGCGGCACTGCGGCGGATGGCGACCCCTGTGGGAGCGGCTTTAGCCGCGAAGAATCCAACGCGGTGCATGGCACCGGCTGCGCCGGTGTTCGCGGCTAAAGCCGCTCCCACAGAGTTCAGTTCCATGGGGGCAAAAGCCGCACAAAAGTGTGTTTACGAAGAACAACAACAAGCAACTTCGACACTACCTGAGGACAACAACAATGATCATCTATGGTGTGGCACTGCTGGCGGTCTGCACGCTTGCCGGCGTCATCGTCGGCGACTTCCTGGGCGTGCTGCTGGGCGTCAAATCCAATGTGGGCGGGGTCGGCATCGCCATGATCCTGCTGATCTGCGCACGCCTGTACATGCACCGCAACGGCGGCATGAGCAAGGAATGCGAGTTTGGCGTGGGCTTCTGGGGCGCCATGTACATCCCGGTGGTGGTGGCCATGGCTGCCCAGCAGAACGTGGTCACCGCCCTGCACGGCGGGCCGGTGGCGTTGCTGGCGGCGGTGGGGGCGGTACTGGTGTGCGGTGCGACCATTGCCCTGATCAGCCGCAGCCACCGCGGCGAACCCCTGCCGGCAGTGGAGGCCGGCCCCGAAAGCAATGTGCAGGCCGCCCCTGCAGGAGGGCGTTGATCATGTGGCCGATCATTGACAATGCCCTGGAACATAACGGTTTGATCACTGCCTTTGCGGTGGTGGGCGCGATCATGTGGTTGTCGGTGGTTTTGTCGAAGTACCTGACCTTCGGCCGCGTGCACGGCTCGGCCATCGCCATCGTCATCGGCCTGGTGCTGGCCTGGGTCGGTGGCACCATTACCGGTGGCCAGAAAGGCCTGGCCGACATGGCGCTGTTCTCCGGCATCGGCCTGATGGGCGGGGCCATGCTGCGCGACTTCGCCATTGTCGCCACGGCCTTCGAGGTGCAAGCCACCGAGGCGCGCAGGGCCGGGATGATCGGCGCGGTGGCGCTGCTGCTCGGCACGGTGCTGCCATTCATTGTCGGCGCTGCGGTGGCCTACGCCTTCGGTTACCGTGATGCGGTGAGCATGACCACCATTGGTGCGGGTGCGGTGACCTATATCGTCGGGCCGGTGACCGGGGCAGCGTTGGGGGCCAGCTCGGACGTGATGGCGCTGTCGATTGCCACCGGGCTGATCAAGGCGATCCTGGTGATGGTGTTCACCCCGGTATCGGCGCGCCTGCTGGCGCTGGACAACCCACGTTCGGCGATGGTGTTCGGCGGGTTGGCGGGGACGGTGTCGGGGGTGACGGCCGGGCTGGCGGCGACCGACCGGCGCCTGGTGCCGTACGGGGCCCTGACAGCCACCTTCCATACCGGGTTGGGCTGCCTGATGGGCCCGTCGATCCTGTACTTCTGCGTACGCGCCCTGGTCGGTTGACAACGATCTGCTGGACTGCGCAGACCCCTTACAGGAGCGGCCTTGTGTCGCGATCGGGCCGCAACGCGGCCCCGATAATTCCTAAGCGGGTCGTTTCTGAAGTATTTGGTTTCATGTTCAGAAATGTCTTACAGGTGATGGCCTTGTTGGCTGTGGGGTGTAGGGCGAGAGGTTGGGGTCAGGGCTGCCATGTGTCCGGCACTGCATTTTCAGCGCCTGTGAGATCGAGCGCCGCCCGCGCGGCGCTTCGCAGCACAAGGCTGCTCCTACATCTGTTTCTGGCCAGTAACGCCTGTGCCAACGCGCGCGACCGCCTTGTTTGTCCGGCACGATAT
>NZ_JWLN01000050.1:0-29936 GCF_000814065.1 Pseudomonas sp. C5pp
TAGCCCTTTCAACTCTTTCTGAACAACCTAACTTGTTGAATTTCAAGAAGTTTGTCGTTCCGATGTCGCTGGAAGTGGGGCGCATTATAAGGGGATTCGAGAGGGCGTCAACCTTTAATTTCATTTATTTGAAATGTTCCAGGCGAAGACTTTATCAAGGCTACCAGGTGCTCGCCACAACACCTTCTGCGCCTATGAGATCGAGCGCCGCGCGGGCGGCGCTCGATCTTGTAGGCGCCAGAGAACCTAAGGCGGGCACATTTCAAAGCCAATACCATCCCAAGACAGGCCCCTGGCTGCCCCACCCCACTCTCAAACCACCCTCCCCTGCCTCCGACCAACCCTGGGCAGCACCCGCGAAACCGCGGGAACCCGCAACACCATCAACACAGCCCCAATAACCGCATAAATCGCCCACTCCCGCAAATCCGAGCGCACGATCCACAGAAAATGCAGCAAACCCAACCCAAGTATCACGTACACCAACCGGTGCAGCTTCTTCCAACGCATACCCAGGCGCCGCTGGCTATACCGATTCGAGGTAACCGCCAAAGCCAGCAACCCAAGAAACCCAAGCGCACCCACAATTATGTATGGCCGCTTGCGCAACTCCACCGCCAACTGCCCCCAGTCCAACCCAAGGATAAAGAACAGGTAAGCCAGGATGTGCAGCACGATATAGGCAAACACCCACAACCCCAGTTGCCGGCGCACCACGATCCAGCCCGACCATCCCGTCAGCTTCTGCAGCGGCGTCATGCCCAAGGTAACCAGCAGGAAGGTCAGCGCCCCGAGTCCAAGCCGGTCCATCATGATCTTTCCGGGATCAGGCCCTAGCAGATTCATCGCCGCCTCATACAACCACCAGACTGGGAACAGGCATCCCACGATGAAGATGGCCAGACGAAACCAGGGGTAACGCATCAGTAGTTCTTCCGCAGATCAAGCCCGGTATACAGCGACGCCACTTCATCGGCATAGCCATTGAACATCTGGGTTTCCCGCACATTGGGACTGAACAGCCCGCTGGGCAGCCGCCGTTCACGCGCCTGGCTCCAACGCGGGTGGTCGACCGTCGGGTTAACATTGGCATAGAACCCATATTCATCCGGCGCCAGCCCTTCCCAGGTGGTGCCCGGCTGCTCCGCCACCAGGCTGATACGCACGATCGACTTGATGCTCTTGAAGCCATACTTCCACGGCACCACCAGCCGCAACGGCGCGCCATTCTGGTTGGGCAGCTCCCGGCCATACATCCCGACCGCCAGGATCGCTAAAGGATGCATTGCCTCATCCAGGCGCAAGCCTTCTCTATAAGGCCAGTCGATCAAGGCGAACCCCGAACGCTGCCCCGGCATGTGCTCCGGGTCTTTCAGGGTTTCGAAGCGCACATAACGCGCCTTGGATGTCGGTTCGACCTGCTTGAGCACCTGCGCCAACGGGAAGCCCAGCCACGGAATGACCATCGACCACGCCTCCACGCACCGCAGCCGATAGATGCGCTCCTCGAGCTGGTACGGTTTGACGAAGTCCTCCAGCGCATAGCGGCCGGGCTTACTCACTTCGCCATCGACCACAACGCTCCACGGTTCGGTTTTCAGGCTGTCGCCATTGGCCGCCGGGTCACCCTTGTCGGGCCCGAACTCGTAGAAGTTGTTGTAGTGGGTAGCATCCTTGAACGGCGTGATTGCCTCACCCTTGACCGTTACTGCCTGCCATCGGGTAGCTGCGAGCTTTTCATTGAACCAGCCAGGCGCCCTGCCCGCCTCGACATCGGCGTAACGGCTGGCTTCAGCTGCGCGCGCCATGCTCGGCAAAGCGCCAAGGGCCAGGCCAGCCAACGAGCCACCCAGCAGGGTACGACGGGAGAGGTAGATGCCTTCGGGGGTGATCTCCGACGCCTTGCACTCGGAAGACCTGGGAAGCTTGATGAGCATGAGCGGCTCCACAGCACTGGATAACGGATGTACCAGTAAGACTATGGAGCCGGCGGGTTATTCCAGCATTAAATGATTGTCACGCTTTGCGACGGCGTGACTTCAGCAGGAACTGAATCGGGCCCGAAGCCGCATAGGCAAGGAAGATCAGCAGCAGGATACGCGGCGGGTCGCTGAACACTACGGCAAACACCAGCACCACGGCCAGGATAGCCACGAACGGCACACGCCCCTTCAGGTCCAGCTCCTTGAAGCTGTTGTACTTGATGTTGCTGACCATCAGCATGCCAGCAGCAGCCACCAGCAGCGCCACCAGGAACGACAGCTTGGAGCCCTGGATGCCGTAGTCGCTGAACGCCCACACGGTACCCGCGACCACCCCCGCAGCAGCAGGACTGGCAAGGCCGATGAAGTAGCGCTTGTCGGCGGTGCCGACCTGGGTATTGAAGCGTGCCAGGCGCAGTGCTGCACCGGCCACATAGATGAAAGCGACCATCCAGCCAACCTTGCCCATGTCGCCCAGTGCCCAGCCAAAGGCCAGCAAGGCCGGAGCGACACCAAACGCAACCATGTCCGACAGTGAGTCGTACTCGGCACCAAAGGCGCTCTGTGTGTTGGTCATGCGCGCGACACGGCCATCCAGGCCGTCGAGCACCATGGCCACGAAGATGGCGATCGCAGCGAAGGCAAAGTACTTGCTCGCCTCGCGGGGGTCACCGGCGCTCAGGGCGCTCTGCGCGCTCATCGAGCTGATGATGGAATAGAAACCGGCAAACAGGTTGGCGGTGGTAAACAGATTGGGCAGCAGGTAGATGCCACGATGGCGCACCTTGCGCCCTTCGGCGTCATGACCTTCTTCAACGTGCTCATCGACAGGTAGCAGGCTTTCGGCGTCGGAGGGCTTGTTCGGCTCTTCGGGACGTTCGCTCATGGAGGGTACCTTGCAACAGGATGGAAAATGTTCGACACGGGCCTGCAAAACAGGTTCTGACGGCAGGCCACTGGTCTGCTTTATACCAGAAGCTGACTGTCAGAACGAAAAAACGCGGCCGAAGCCGCGTTTTTCATCTTTCGATAATACTTAGTTCTTGGTCTTGTCGACGATTTTGTTAGCCGAGATCCACGGCATCATCGAGCGCAGCTGCTCGCCGATGATTTCGATGCCGTGAGCGGCGTTGTTGCGGCGCTTGGCGGTCATCGATGGGTAGTTGGTAGCACCTTCGGAGATGAACATCTTCGCGTACTCGCCGTCCTGGATGCGCTTCAGGGCGTTGCGCATGGCCTTGCGGGATTCTTCGTTGATGACTTCCGGACCGGTTACGTACTCACCGTACTCGGCGTTGTTGGAGATCGAGTAGTTCATGTTGGCGATGCCGCCTTCGTACATGAGGTCAACGATCAGCTTCAGCTCGTGCAGGCACTCGAAGTAGGCCATTTCCGGCGCGTAGCCAGCTTCGACCAGGGTTTCGAAACCGGCCTTGACCAGCTCTACGGTACCGCCGCACAGAACAGCCTGCTCACCGAACAGGTCGGTTTCGGTCTCGTCCTTGAAGGTGGTTTCGATGATGCCGGTACGGCCGCCGCCTACGCCCGAAGCGTACGACAGGGCAACATTCTTGGCGTTGCCGGAGGCGTCCTGGTAGATGGCGATCAGGTCAGGGATACCGCCGCCCTTGACGAACTCGGAGCGAACGGTGTGGCCCGGGGCCTTCGGCGCGATCATGATCACGTCGAGGTCGGCACGTGGAACAACCTGGTTGTAGTGGATCGAGAAGCCGTGGGAGAAGGCCAGGGTAGCGCCCTTCTTGATGTTCGGCTCGATTTCCTGCTTGTAGAGCTGGCCCTGGAACTCGTCCGGGGTCAGGATCATGACCAGGTCAGCAGCAGCGACGGCAGAGGCAACGTCGGTCACTTTCAGGCCATGGGCTTCTGCCTTGGCAACGGTGGCCGAACCTTTACGCAGACCGATGGTGACATCTACACCGGAGTCCTTCAGGTTGCACGCCTGAGCGTGGCCCTGGGAACCGTAACCGATGATGGCGACTTTCTTACCCTGGATGATGGAAAGGTCGCAGTCTTTATCGTAGAAAACTTTCATGAAAATACCCCTGGTTATATCTCGGCCCCTGCGGAGCCATCGCTAATTTTTGAATTCAGATGCTGAGCACTTTGTCGCCACGGGCAATGCCGGTAACGCCGCTGCGCACGGTTTCGAGAATCGATGCAGTGCCGATCGCCTGGATGAAGCTGTCCAGTTTGTCGCTGGTGCCGCTCAGCTGTACGGTGTACACGCTGGCAGTCACATCGACGATCTGGCCACGGAAGATATCCGTGGTGCGCTTGATCTCGGCGCGCTGGGCACCGGTGGCCTTGACCTTGACCAGCATCAGTTCACGCTCGATGTGAGCGCTTTCCGACAGGTCGACGAGCTTGACCACTTCGACCAGCTTGTTCAGGTTCTTGGTGATCTGTTCGATCACTTCGTCATGGCCAACGGTGGTCAGCGTCAGACGCGACAGGGTCGGGTCTTCGGTCGGCGCCACGGTCAGGCTTTCAATGTTGTAGTTACGCTGGGAGAACAGGCCGACCACGCGGGACAACGCACCTGGTTCGTTTTCCAGCAGCAGGGAGATGATGTGCCGCATATCAGGTACGCTCCGTCTTGCTCAGCCACATGTCACGCATCGAGCCATCCTTGATCTGCATCGGATAGACGTGCTCACTGCGGTCAACCGCGATGTCGATGAACACCAGGCGGTCCTTCATCGCAAACGCTTCTTCCAGCTTCGGCTTGAGGTCCTTCAGGCTGGTGATGCGGATACCCACATGGCCATAGGCCTCGGCCAGCTTGATGAAGTCAGGCAGCGACTCGACGTACGAGTGCGAGTGACGACCGTTGTAGGCCATGTCCTGCCACTGGCGGACCATGCCCAACACACCGTTGTTCAGGTTGACGATCTTCACCGGCAGCCCGTACTGCATGCAGGTGGACAGCTCCTGGATATTCATCTGGATGCTGCCTTCGCCGGTCACGCAGGCCACGTCCTGGTCCGGGAAGTTGAGCTTGACGCCCATCGCCGCCGGGAAGCCGAAGCCCATGGTGCCCAGGCCACCGGAGTTGATCCAGCGGTTCGGCTTGTTGAAGCGGTAGTACTGCGCCGCGAACATTTGGTGCTGACCCACGTCGGAGGTGACGAAGGCATCGCCATTGGTCACTTCGCACAGGGTCTCGATGACTTTCTGCGGCTTGATGACATTGCCGTCGCCCTTGTCGTAAGGGAACAGCTCGCCATTGCCACGCCATTCGTCGATCTGCTTCCACCAGGCATCCAGCGCCGCCTTGTCAGGCTGCTCGCCGATTTCCTTGAGGATGCCGAGCATTTCGCTGAGCACGCTGTCGACCGGGCCGACGATCGGCACGTCGGCCTTGATCATCTTGGAGATCGACGCCGGGTCGATGTCGATATGGATGATCTTGGCGTTCGGGCAGAACTTGGCCGGGCCGTTGACCACGCGGTCGTCAAAACGGGCACCGACGGCGAAGATGACGTCGGCATGGTGCATGGCCATGTTGGCAGTGAAGCTGCCGTGCATGCCGAGCATGCCGAGGAACTGGCGGTCGGTACCCGGGAAGCCACCCAGACCCATCAGGGTATTGGTGACCGGCAGGTTGAGCGACTTGGCGATTTCGGTCAGGGCTTCGGAGCCACCACCGAGGATCACGCCGCCACCGGAATAGACGATCGGGCGCTTGGCCGCCAGCAGCATCTCGGCAGCCTTGCGGATCTGGCCGGAGTGGCCGCGTACCGCTGGGCTATAGGAGCGCAGCTTGACCTTTTTCGGGTAGACGTATTCGAACTTCTCGGCCGGGTTGGTCATATCTTTTGGAATGTCGACCACGACCGGACCTGGGCGACCGGATTGCGCCAGGTAGAATGCTTTTTTCAGAACTTCGGGGATTTCGCTGGCATGTTTGATCATGAAGCTGTGCTTCACGATCGGCCGCGAAATACCGATCATGTCGGTTTCCTGGAAGGCATCGGTACCCACCATGGTGCTAGGCACCTGGCCGGACAGGATGACCATCGGAATCGAATCCATGTAGGCGGTGGCAATACCGGTAATGGCATTGGTCGCGCCCGGGCCGGAGGTTACCAGCACCACGCCGGCCTTGCCGGTGGCGCGGGCGTAGCCATCCGCCATATGGGTAGCTGCCTGCTCATGACGAACCAGGATGTGCTCGACTTCCGGTTCCTTGAACAGCGCGTCGTAAACATGCAGGAGAGCACCACCAGGGTACCCGTAGATGTGCTTAACGCCTTCGTCACGCAAGAAGCGGACGACCATCTCAGCGCCAGATAAAAGCTCCACGTTGTTCACCTCTAAAACGCCAGAATACCGCCCTCACTGGACGGGTCTTAATAGGTTTACTGCCAAGCAGAGCATGAGCGAACGTCAGCACTGACTGAGCAAGTATTGGGAGCGCCCCAGAGTGTTGCGGGGTTTTCCCACCCAGCGCGAGGTAACGCGTTGCGGGGTGTAACAGGTCGGCGCGGGTGTGCGCCTCATGATCTGCTTAGCGGGTCTGCTTCTGGCAGTCCCTCTACAGCGGAGATTGGATTCTTCTGATTCGGCGCCAACAAGTCAAGAAAAATTATTGCCAATTTTTCCCCAAGATGAATTCCTGCCACCACTAAAAATCGCTTCAGCAGCAGAATAAATAAGATTTCCACAAAAAAGGGCCACAATCTGCGGCCCTTGAAGGAAAAACTGAAGAAATCAGGCGGAAGGAGCAATCAATTGGTCAAATGCTGCCAACAGGCGGCGTAGCTCACGACTTTGCTCTGGCCGGTCGGTAAATACCGTTTCAGCCATTACCAGGATGCCGGACGCATTGGGCAGCGGGTGGCCCAGCTCGATGATGATCTTCATCCGTGGCAGGAAGATCCATTGGAGCCACTGCTCGAAACTGAGGGTATCGACTGCGAAAGGCACCGTACTGGCTAGTGCCTCATCGCTTGGCGGCTCGTCATCCCACCAGCCTTGCACCTGCAGCTCACGTTCGATCAGCAGCAAGTGGTCGGCAACATCCAGAATGCGCTGCTCGATCATCACGAATTGACCCGTGCCTTTTGCCGGGCCAGTGCGGCACCAGCGCTGTCACCCTGCTTCTCGCGGGCCTGGGCGATGGTGTTCCACAGCTCGGCCTGCAGGCTCGGGCGGCCGTTGGCGTAAGTCAGGGCACGACGCGCCAACTGCTCGGCCTGCGGTGCATCACCTTGCGACAGGCGTACCTGGGCCAGACGGTACAGTACCTGTGGCTCGCGCGGGGCAATGCGCTGAGCACGCTCCAGGCTCGATGCGGCACCGTTGAAGTCACCGCTGCCCTGCTGGGTCTTCGCGGTGGTCAGCAGCGCCAGCACCGGGCCGTCCAGCTGCTCGTCGGCCGACAGGCCACCGGTAGCAGCACCGCTACGCGGAATACCGGTTGGCGCGCTGGTGCTTTGCGGGGCGCTGTTCATCGCCGCGATGTCGAAGGGTTCGTCGGCGATCGGGTTGGGATTGGTGGTCATTGGTGCCGAAGTGACCGGCCCAGTGGTAATTGGGCCTGGGGTGATCGGCCCCGGGGTAATCGGCGAGGTGCTGATTGGCGCCGCGCCATTGGCCGCCGGGAACGTCTGGATGCCCGAAGCGCCAGCGCCCTGCGGGATCATCACGGTCACGCCGGAGTCTTCAGGCAGCGTTTGAGCCTGCGCAGTACCCGCGTTATAGCCACCCGCAGAGCGATTGGCCGTCACGCGTTCGCTGTTGGACACCCGGGTGCTCGAGTCGACCACCGGAATATTGCCGCGCGGGACGCTGGCGCACCCCTGGAGCACAGCCAGCGCCGTCACGGCAGGAAACAGCCACTTGTTCACGTCACACCTCATCAATGCAGCCTGTGCTTAATTCATCCAGCCCTTGACCCAGTCCATGACCGATTCAACTGGATCCTGCTCGCCGCCGCAGGTCGCGCCGGCGGGCGGTTCACTCCCGCGAATATACGGCATCTGCACCGCTCCCGGACAGCTGCCATCAGACCCATGGCCACTGTACGGGTCAATCCAGGCCTGCACCACGTTGTCCGGTTGCGGCATGTCCAGCGGCAGCGGGTCGGCCTTCTTCATGAAGCTGGTCCACACCTGCAGGGCGCCGGTAGCACCAGTAAATGGCGTCTTGCCGTTATCGTCACGGCCCATCCATACCACGGCCAGCAGGTCTTGGCTGAACCCGGAGAACCAGCTGTCGCGCGAATCGTTACTGGTGCCGGTCTTGCCCGCCAGGGTGAGATTACGCGGCAAAGTGTTGTACACCGAGCGGCCGGTGCCTTCGCGCATCACCCGCTGCATGGCGTTCTGCACCAGATAGATGGCCCCCGGATCGAAGGTTTGCTGGATCTGGAACGGGTAGCGTTTTAGCGGCTCGCCCTCGGCGGTGAGCACGCTGCGGATACCGCGCATCGGGGTATTGAAGCCGCCGTTGGCGATGGTCTGGTACATCGTCGCAACCTGCATTGGCGACATGCCGCCGGCACCCAGCAGCATGGCCGGGAAGGCTGGCCAGTCAACGTTCACTCCCAGCCGGCCAATGGTCTTGATCACGTTGGGCACACCCACTTCCAGGCCGATCTTGGCAGTCGACAGGTTGTAGGAGTTGGCCAGCCCCTGGTACAGGTAGATGGTGCCATGCGGGCGACGATCGTAGTTCTGCGGGCGCCAGACCTGGCCGTCGGCACCTTTGACCGAGAACGGCTCGTCCTGCACCCAACTGGTCAAGGTGTACTTGGTCGGTTGTTCCAGCGCGGTCAGGTACACCGCTGGCTTGACCAGCGAACCGATCGGCCGCACGGCATCAATGGCGCGGTTGAAGCCGGCGAAGCCGGCCTGGCGGCTGCCGATCAGCGCCTGCACCTCACCGGTTTCCGGATTGGTCACGACCATCGCCGACTCAACCTCGTCCGCCCCCTTGCGCCCCGCGAGGCGCTTGAAGGTCTCGCTCATCGAGGTTTCGGCCTTCATCTGCAGGATCGGGTCGAAGCTGGTGAAGATGCGCAGGCCTTCTTCGGTCAAGTCTTCATCGCGGTAGTCCTGGCGCAGCTGACGCTTGACCAGGTCGAGGAAGGCCGGGAACGAGCTGTCTGCCAGGCTGCCGCGCTTGGTCACGCCCAGCGGCATCTTCTTCGCTGCATCGACTTCTGCCTGGCTGGCCACGCCCTGCTCGGCCACCAGGTCGAGCACCAGGTTGCGGCGGGCCAGGGCGCGGTCCGGATAGCGACGCGGGTTGTAGTAGGACGGCCCCTTGACCATGCCCACCAGCAAAGCGATCTGGTGCAACTTCAGCTCAGACAGCGGTTGGCTGAAGAAGAACTGGCTGGCGAGGCCGAAGCCGTGCACCGCACGCTGACCATCCTGGCCGACGAACACCTCGTTGAGGTAGGCCTCGAGGATCTCGCGCTTGTCGTAGTGCAGCTCCAGCAATACGGCCATCATCGCCTCGGTCAGCTTGCGGCTGAGGCTGCGCTCGCTGGTGAGGTAGAAGTTCTTCACCAACTGCTGGGTCAGGGTGCTGCCACCCTGGCGCATGGAACCTGCCGAGGTATTGACCCACATGGCTCGGGCGATGGACTTGGGCGACACCCCGAAGTGGCTGTAGAAATCGCGGTCTTCCGTCGCCACCAGGGTTTCGAGCAGGTACGGCGGTACCTGGTCGATCTTGATCAGGATGCGGTCTTCGAGGTTTTTCGGGTAGATGCCGCCGATCATCAGCGGCTCCAGGCGCACTACGTCGAGCGTCTTGCCGTTGGCGCCGGAAAGGCCCGCCACGTAATCGCCGGAGAAGCGCACACGCACGAATTGCGCCGGCTCCATGCCCTCGTAGAACTGGAAACCACGAGTATTGAGCTCGACGGTATTGCCGTTGACTGCCGCCGCTCCCGGGCCGTTGGCCGCGCTTTCACGCCGGTAGCCGAGCGCGTCCAGCTCCGTGAGGAAGTCGTTCTTGCTCAGTTTCTGGCCGGTGAACAGCTCCAGCGGCCGGGCGTACACCTTGGCCGGGATGGTCCAGCGCTTGCCGGAAAACTTTTCCTGGACAACGGCATCGAGGTAAACCGCGAAGCCGGCGACTATCACCAGGCCGACCAGGCTGAGCTTCAAAGCCCAGCCCAGCCAGGCGCGGGAGCGGCCGGTCGGGCGTTTCTGAGGGGTACGGGGATTTCGAGTTCGGGTCATGGCGGCGGATTATACGCACTTTATAAAGGCTGGGCAGACGCCCACGGCGGTAGGCAGGGGCGGCACCATTGACCATAATGGCGCATTCGAATTCCCTGCCCCCGGAAGGATTTCCCGTGAGCCAAGCCCTTATCACTGCGTTGCAGAACCCAGCCCTGTACCCTCACCCCGTGGATGGGTTCCAGCTCATCGAGACGCATATCTCCTGGGTCCTGCTCACCGGCGAGTATGCCTACAAGATCAAGAAGCCGATGAACTTCGGCTTCCTCGACTTCACCGGCCTGGACCAGCGCCAGCATTTCTGTAACGAAGAATTGCGCCTGAACCAGCGCCTGACCGACGGCCTGTACCTTGAAGTGTTGCCGATCACCGGTAGCGCCGACGCGCCGCAGATCGGTGGTGAAGGTGAAGCCATCGAGTACGTGCTGAAGATGCGTCAGTTCCCGCAGGGGCAGATGCTCAACACCCTGCAGGCCAATGGCGAACTGAACGCCGCGCACATCGACCAGATGGCCCGGCAGATCGCCGAGTTCCACCTGCAGGCCCCACGCGTGCCGGTGGAGCACCCACTGGGCACGCCGGACAGCGTGATGGCACCTGTGGAGCAGAACTTCGAGCAGATTCGCCCGTTCCTCAGCGACAAGGCCGACCTGCAGCAACTCGACGCCCTGCAGGCTTGGGCACGCAGCAGCTTCGAGCGCCTGCATGGCCTGCTGGAAAAGCGCAAGGCCAATGGTTTCATCCGTGAGTGCCACGGTGACATCCACCTGGGCAACGCCACCCTGATCGACGGCAAGGTGGTGATCTTCGACTGCATCGAGTTCAACGAACCGTTCCGCCTGACCGATGTGTACGCCGATACCGGCTTCCTGGCCATGGACCTGGAAGACCGCGGCCTGAAATGCCTGGCCCGCCGCTTCATCAGCCAGTACCTGGAACTGACCGGCGACTACGAAGGCCTGGAACTGCTCAACTTCTACAAAGCCTACCGCGCGCTGGTGCGGGCCAAGGTTGCACTGTTCAGCATGCCAGCCGATGCCGATGGCGTGCAGCGCGCCACCACTCTTCGCACCTACCGCAACTATGCCAACCTGGCAGAAAGCTACAGCGCCATCCCGTCGCGCCTGCTGGCCATTACCCACGGTGTTTCGGCTGTGGGCAAAAGCCACGTGGCCATGCGCATGGTCGAAGCCCTTGGCGCCGTCCGCGTGCGTTCGGATGTGGAGCGCAAGCGCCTGTTCGGTGAACAGCAGCAGGCTGAGGCTGGCCAGCTGAGTACCGGCATCTATGATCAGGACGCCAGTGTCGCGACCTACCAGCGCCTGCACGAGGTGGCAGCGACCGTACTGCGGGCCGGCTTCCCGGTGGTGCTGGATGCCACCTACCTCAAACGTGATCAGCGCCAGGCCGCAGCGGACATCGCCAGCCAGACGGGCGTGCCGTTCCTGATCCTCGACTGCCATGCGCCGGATGCGGTCATCGCCAGCTGGCTGGAGCAGCGCCAGGCAGAAAATACCGACCCGTCGGATGCCACCCTGGAAGTGGTCAAAGCCCAGCAGGCCAGTCGTGAGCCACTGGATGCACAGGAGCTGGTGCAGAGCACCCGCGTCGATACCCAGAGCGCCGGGAGCATGGACCAGGTGATCGAGCAGATTCGCCAGCGCTTGCCTGGGCTGTAAGTTCAGCGTTTTCCTGGGCCGGCCTATTCGCGGGTGAACCCGCTCCCACAGGTACTGCCTCAGTCGTGAGGCTTGCAGATAACCTTGTGGGAGCGGGTTTACCCGCGAATAGGCCGGCACAGGACATCTCGTCGCCCCCTATGGCAAAAGGCCGCGCATTTCCCATCCCCCGCTACACTCCTCTCTGACCTGCTCGCGATTTATCCCCCAATCCCCGTTCAGCCATCGCAAGGAGGCTCGATGAACGATGAATTGCAGCATCTGAAGAACCTTGGCAAGACCTCTGCGCAGTGGCTGCATGCAGCCGGCATCCACAGTGCATCGGATCTGCGCCGCCTGGGCGCGGTAGGTGCGTACCAGGCCGTGAAGACACGAGGGTTCCGCGCATCGAAGGTGCTGTTGTATGCCATTGAGGGCGCCCTGCTGGACATGCACTGGAACGATTTGCCGCTGGAGCGCAAAGAAGCGCTCAACCAACAACTGGATGCGAAAAGCCCTGCGCAAAAAAATCAGAAATAATCTCGGGAAAGGGATTGACATCGAAATGAGAATAGTTATGATTATCACAACTGGTCGCGAGACTGGTTGGATAAGCTAAGAGCCCCTGGTTCGGACTCTCAGATTATCTCCTCATCAGGCTAATCACGGTTATTGACCCGGCAATTTGCCGGGTCTTTTTTTGCCTTTTACAGCCCCGTCACCGCAGTTGCGCGCAATAGTCCTGCTCCGGCATCGCTGCCGTGTACCACACAAAATCAGCCTCGCCTGCCTCGACCTGCTCACCAACCTCGGCTAGCAGTAGCACCTTGCTCTCCCCCTGCGCTTGCAGGTCAGCCAAGTGCAACGGTACACCCAGGTCCTTGCGCACGTGATAGGCCCCGGCCAGCAGCAGTGCTGGCTGCGGCGCCGCCAGCAAGCGCTCGGCCATGCGCCGGTCGCGCTGCTGCTGCACGGCCAGCATCGCCGGCAACTGGCTTTCTGGCAGCATCCCGCAATGCCCGGCACGCACATGCTCCAGCAAGGCGGCCTTGACCGTCGGCGCATTGGAGCGTTCGCCCGGTAACAAAGCCGGCTGACGATAGGCCTGGCGCATCTCGCCGGGCGAGAGGTTGGCGGCCAGCACAGGCACCCGCTGCTGCAAAGCCTCGGTCACGATTGGCCCGTACAGCTGCCAATCCCAGCCGTCCTGCCAGGCCAGGGCCTTGGGCAGGTCTGCCGGCAAAGGTTGCCCCGCGAGCTCGTCCAGCAGCGGTTGCTGCTCGGGTTGCAGCATTTCCAGCAGCAGGCTGCCCTGCACACGTTGGCCTTGCAGGGCGCGCAGCAGCCACAGCTGCAGTGCGTGATGGTCGGGGTTGTCGTGTTTCTCGCCGACAAGCACCCGGGGGGCGGCAGACAGGTGCTGCACCAGTTGCTCAGGGCTGATCAGCTGGCCATTGGCAAGATCGACGATATGCCCCAGCTCGGCATGGCTGCGCCCCTCACTGCTCTGCCAGGCGGGCAGGGGCGGCAGGCTGGCCTGGCAGCCACCCAGTACCAGCACCAGGCACAGCGAGAAAGCGGACAGCAGCGGATGTCGCATGGGCAGTACCTCCATTTATGGCCTGCACGAGCCCTTGTAGGAGCGCGCCAGCGTTAGCGAGTGATGATCAGCGGATGCCCACGCTCCGGGTGCGCCTGTACCAGTACGTCGATCCCGTATACCGCCTTCAACGCCGCCGGCGTCAGCACTGCGTCGGGTGCGGCAAAGGCATGGCAGCGCCCCTGCTCCAGCAGCAGGATACGATCACAGTAGCGCGCCGCCAGGTTCAGGTCATGCAGGATCACCAGCACCGCGGCGCCACGGTCGGCAAAGCGGCGCACGGCTTCGAGGGTGGTGTGCTGGTGCAACGGGTCGAGCATCGAGGTTGGCTCGTCCAGCAGCAGCGTTGTACCCGCCTCGCCCGGCCACAGCTGCGCCAGCACCCGAGCCAGGTGCACTCTTTGCCGCTCGCCGCCAGACAACGCCAGGTAACTGCGCTCCACCAGGTGCCAGGCATCCGCTGCCCGCAAGGCCGCTTCGACGATTTCAGCATCGCGCCGCTGCCCGGTGCCATGGGGCATGCGCCCCATGCCCACCACTTCCTCGACCCGGAACGAGAACCCCAGGCTGGACACCTGCGGCAACACCGCCAGGCGCCTGGCCCGTTCCTGCCCTGCCCAGTCCGCCAGTGGCCTGCCCTGTAGCGTCACCCGCCCGTGATCGGGCGCCAGCTCACCACACAGTACTCCTAGCAGGCTGCTCTTGCCGGCACCGTTGGGGCCGAGCACGCCCACCACCTGCCCCTGGCTCAGCTGCAGATGGATGTCATGCAGCACTTCGTTGCTGCCCCGCCGCAAGTACAGCCCCTCGGCTTGCAACATCAACTGCGCCCTCGTATCAGCAGGAACAGGAAGAACGGTGCGCCGATAAAGGCCGTGACGATGCCGATCGGCAGCTCGGCAGGCGCCAGCAGCAGCCGCGCCGCCAAATCGGCGAACAGCATCAGCACACCGCCAGCCAACAAGGAAGCTGGCAGCACCACACGGTGATCAGGCCCGGCCAGCAGGCGCACCAGGTGCGGCACCACCAGGCCGATGAAACCGATCAGCCCTGCTGCCGCCACCGCCGCACCCACGCCCAGCGCCGTGCAGAACACCAGCTCGCGCTTGAGCCGCTCCACGTCAATGCCCAGGTGACGCGCCTCCGATTCACCAAGCAGCATGGCATTCAACGCCATGGCCCGACGTGGCAGCCACACTGCCACGCCCGCCGCCACCAGCAGCAAAGGCCACAGCCGCTGGTAACTGGCACCATTGAGGCTGCCCAGGTTCCAGAAGGTCAGCGTGCGCAGCGTGGCGTCGTCGGCCAGGTAGGAGAACAACCCCACGGCAGCACCGCCCAGCGCGGTCATGGCCACACCGGCCAGCAGCATCGTGGCGACGTTGGTCTGGCCGTCGCGTCGCCCCAGACGATAAACCAGCGCAGTCACGCCCAGCCCGCCGATGAAAGCGCACAGCGACAACAGGTAAGGGGCAAGCACATCCGGCATGCCGCCCAGCCAACTGCCGCCAACGATGGCCACCGCCGCGCCCACCGCTGCTCCGGCGGCAACCCCTACCAGCCCGGGGTCGGCCAGAGGGTTACGGAACAGCCCCTGCATGGCCACACCAGACAGCGCCAGCACCGCGCCCACCGCCAACCCCAGCAAGGTGCGCGGCAGGCGGATCTGGCCGAGGATCATCTCGGCCTGCTGCAGGCCGTCAGCGGCAATGGGCAACCCCAGCAGGCGCAAGCCGGCACGCAGGGTATCGAACAACGGCAGGCTGACCGGCCCCAAGGCCAAAGACAACCACACCGCCAACAGGCACAACAGGCCCAGGCAAACGAACAGTGTGCGTGGCTGGACCCGTTGTTTCATTGGTAGAGGCTGATCTTGGCGGCCGGATAGAAGGTAGCCGCAAGCAACCGAAGTGTTGCCGGCAGGCGTGGCCCGAGCCCGCCGACCAACAGTGTCGGGTCAAGCGATACCAGGCGTTTCTCTCGCACGGCGCGCGAGGTCGCCAGCGCGGGGTTTTCTTTCAGCAACGCCTTCAAGGCTTGGTCATCGGCCAGCGCCCGGTCGGAAAACACGATCACATCCGGGTCCAGCGCAGCCAGTGCTTCGCTGGAGAAATTCTTGTAGCCCTGATGTTCTGCCAAGTTGCGCCCGCCTGCCTGGCTCAGCAGCCAGTCGCCGGCGGTACCCTGCCCGGCGATCAGCGGCTTGGCACCCGCATGCCCGACCAGCAGCAACACTCCTGGCGCCTTCTGCCCGGCCTGGGCCTGCCTGACCCTGGCCTGCAAGGCATCGAGCTGCTGGTGGTAACCCGACGCCAAGACCGCGGCCTGCTCTTCTGCGCCCAGCAATTGCCCCAGATGCTTGAGGTTTTCATCCACCGCCGCCACCTCGGCTTTGCTGGAGAACAGTTCGACCCGCACGCCAGCCTTGCGGATTTGCGCCAGTACCGGTGGCGGCCCCATTTCTTCGGTGCCCACCAGCACATCCGGGCGCAGGCTGAGAATGCCTTCCGCAGACAACTGCCGCTGGTAGCCGACGCTAGGCAGTGACTTCAGCGATTGCGGGTGCTGGCTGGTGGTGTCCACACCCACCAAGCGCGCTTCACCGCCAAGTGCGCTGATCCATTCGCTCAGTGCGCCACCAGCGCTGACCCAACGCTGCGGCAGCTCGGCCGCGAGGGCCTGGGTGGACAGCACAACGCTCGCGCACAGAGCGAGCAAGGCGACAGGACGGCGCATCATCGGGTTCCTTCTGCAGGCGAGCCGCGCGCCTTGTGGCGAGCGACGGAACTGCGCACCATAGGCAGCCGGGCGCAGCGAATATGGACAATTTGATAATTATTCGCATTGAAGCGTCAAGCCATCACTTGTTCCACGAGTCGTCCTTGCCATGCACTTCCTTTGTACCTCCCACGGCCTGGCCGAAGGCCATAGCCGAGCCTTCAGCGTAGACGGCATCGAACTGTTCGGCGTGCGCCGCCAGGGCCAGGTGTACCTCTACCGCAACCGTTGCCCGCACCGCGGTATCCCGCTGAACTGGGTGGAAGATGCGTTTCTCGATGACAGCGCCAGCCTGATTCACTGCGCCCATCATGGCGCGCTGTTCCTGATCGAAAGTGGAGAATGCGTGGCCGGGCCGTGCGAGGGCGAGCAACTGCAGGCCCTGGGCTGCCACGAGGACAGCCAGGGCATCTGGCTCAAGGGGTAAGCAGCACCGGCAGGCGGCGGTCGATGACAATGCCTTCGGAGTCCAGGCGTGCGCCGTAGGCCAGCACCTCCACGCCATCTGAAACTGCCGCGCGCAGGGCCTGGGCATAAGCCGCATCGATCTCCTCGGCCGGGCGCACCGCGTCGATACCGGTCAGGTTCACACAATACAGCTGCACAGCCCGCACGCCTTGCCTGGCCAACTTCGCCAGCTCTCGCAGGTGCTTGGCGCCGCGCTGGGTCACCGCATCAGGAAAGGCCGCGACCGTGCTGGCTGGGTAGCCCAGGGTCACGCTCTTCACCTCGACATAGGCCGGGGCACCGTCGAACTCCAGGCGAAAGTCGATGCGGCTGCCTTCCTCGCCGTAGGCCACCTCACGCCTTAGCGCACTGAAGCCGGCCAGTTCGGCGATGATGCCGGCACGCAGGGCCTCTTCGACCAGCGCATTGGCCCGCCCGGTATTCACACAGGCCAGCCGCCCCTGCGGGGTTTCGCTGATTTCCCAAGTGCCCGGGAGCTTGCGCTTGGGGTCATTGGAGCGGCTGAACCACACCTGCCCGCCTTCACGCATGCAGTTGAGCATGGAGCCGGTGTTGGGGCAGTGGATGGTCAGTTGTTCGCCGCCGGGCAGTTCGATATCCGCCAGAAAGCGTTTGTAGCGGCGCAGCAGGCGGCCCTGTTCGAGTGGGGGATGGAACTGCATCAGCCTTGCCAGCTCCGCAGGCCGCGGGCAATCCGCTGCACCGCCTCTTCCAGGCGCGGCAGGCTCTGGGTGTAGGCAAAGCGCACATGGTGGCCGGCCAGGTGACGGCCGAAGTCCAGGCCCGGGGTGAAGGCCAGGTGCTCGGTCTCCAGGAAGTGCCGGCAGAAGGCGAACGCGTCACCGCCAAAGGCACTGATGTCGGCATACAGGTAGAACGCCCCCTGCGGCTCGACGGCAATGCGGAAGCCCAGTTCGCGCAGGGCAGGCAACAGGTAGTCGCGGCGGCGGGCGAACTCGGCGCGGCGCTCCTCGAAAATGGCCAGGGTTTCGGGCTGGAAACACGCCAGCGCGGCATGTTGGGCCATGCTTGGCGCACTGATGTACAGGTTTTGTGCCAGCTTCTCCAGGTCGGCCACCGCGCCATGAGGCGCTACCAGCCAGCCGAGGCGCCAACCGGTCATGCCGAAATACTTGGAAAAACTATTCAGGACGAATGCCGAGTCGTCCACTTCCAGCACGCTGGGCGCGTCCATGCCATAGGTCAGCCCGTGGTAAATCTCGTCCACAACCAGATGGCCGTGCCGTTCACGAGTGGCGCGGGACAGGCTGGCCAGATCGTCACGCCCCAGCACGGTACCGGTCGGGTTGGCCGGCGAGGCGACCAGGGCTCCGACCGTGTCCTTGTCCCAGTAGCGGTCGACAAGGTCGGCAGTCAGCTGGTAATTCACGTCCGGGCCCACCGGCACAAGCTGCGCCCCGCCCTCGACCAGGCGCAGGAAGTGGCGGTTGCACGGGTAGCCTGGGTCGGCCAGCAGCCAATGTTTGCCTGGGTCGACCAGCAGACTGCTGGCCAGCAGCAGCGCACCGGAGCCCCCCGGGGTGATGAGGATGCGTTCAGGGTCGACACTCAGGCCGTAACGCTGGCCATAGAACCCGGCAATGGCTTCGCGCAGTGCCGGCAGGCCGCGTGCGGCGGTGTAGCGGGTGTGCCCGGCGGCCAATGCTGCCTGGCCGGCGGCAACGATGGGCGCGGCCGTGGTGAAGTCCGGCTCGCCGATTTCCAGGTGGATCACGTCGTGTCCGGCCGCCTGCAGCTCGTTGGCCCGGGCCAGCAGCGCCATGACGTGGAAGGGTTCGATGGCGCGGCTGCGCGCACTGTAGGGGTGGGCCATGACCTTCTCTCAATTGGGTCTAAACTAGAGATTCTACCTCTGCACGCCACCGAACGTGCGGCTCAGGCCGCTGTCAATTACCAGGATCGGGCGGGGTAGCGCACCCCCGATCTATCTGGTAAGTTCGGCGGCTCGCAGTCGCAGGGCCGGCGGGTGCCGGAGATGGAGCAGCCTGCGCATTGGATCAGATGAGTGAGAGGCGGTCTATTCATGTCCACCGTAGAAAAGCAAAAAGCCCAGACCATGTACGGTGTCGAGCCCTACGTAGAATCCAAAGGTGAAGAGTACATGGGCGAGCCCATGAAGAAGCACTTCACCAAGCTTCTCGGCGCCTGGAAGCAAGAGCTGATGACCAGTGTGGACCGCACTGTGGACCACATGAAGGACGAGGCAGCCAACTTCCCCGACCCGGCCGACCGTGCCAGTCAGGAAGAAGAATTCGCCCTGGAGCTGCGCAACCGCGATCGCGAGCGCAAGCTGATCAAGAAAATCGACAAGACCCTCGACAAGATCAAGGCCGACGAGTACGGCTGGTGCGAATCGTGCGGCATCGAGATCGGCCTGCGTCGCCTGGAGGCCCGCCCTACCGCCGACCTGTGCTTCGACTGCAAGGAAATCGCCGAGAAAAAGGAAAAGACGGTCGGCAAAGGCTGATCTTTCTTTCCACCTGAACGGGGCGCATCATGCGCCCCGTTTCATTTTATATGCCCAGCCTGACCATGACCCACTCAAGCTACATCGGGCGTTTCGCCCCCACCCCCAGCGGCTTCCTGCACTTCGGCTCGCTGGTCGCCGCCCTCGCCTCCTGGCTCGATGCCCGCGCCGTGAACGGCCGCTGGCTGCTGCGCATGGAAGACACCGACCCGCCTCGGGAAATGCCCGGTGCTCGCGATGCGATCCTGCAGACCCTGGAGCGCTACGGCCTGGAGTGGGACGGCGAAGTGGTGTTCCAGAGCCAGCGGCACGATGCCTATGCCGCGGTAGTCGACCGCCTGTTCAACATGGGCCTGGCCTACGCCTGCACCTGCTCGCGCAAGCAGCTTGAGGGTTACAACGGTATCTACCCGGGCCTTTGCCGCAATGCCGGGCATGCTAGGGATGGCGCAGCGATCCGCCTGCGCGTGCCAGAGCTGATCTACCGTTTTACCGACCGCGTACAGGGCGAGTTCCAGCAGCACCTGGGGCGTGAAGTGGGCGATTTCGTCATCCAGCGCCGCGACGGGCTGTATGCCTACCAACTGGCGGTGGTACTGGACGATGCCTGGCAAGGTGTTACCGACATCGTGCGTGGCGCCGACCTGCTCGACAACACCCCGCGCCAGCTGTACCTGCAAGAGTTGCTGGGCTTCTCGCAGCCGCGTTACCTGCATATTCCGCTGATCGTGCAGCCGGACGGGCACAAGCTGGGCAAGTCGTACCGCTCGCCGCCGCTGCAGGCGGACCAGGCGACACCGCTGTTGCTGCGGGCGTTGCGGGCGCTGGGGCAGGAAGCAGACCCCGAGTTGTTGCTGGCAACGCCGGCGGAGGTATTGGCGGTAGCTCGCAAACAGTGGCGGCCCGAGGCGATTGCACAGCGGACCACGGTGCCAGAGGCTGATTTGCGCTGAGGCAGGCCCGGCCCTTTCGCGGGTAAACCCGCTCCCACAGGGCCCTCACCACACCTGAGGAAAGCGCATTACCTGTGGGAGCGGGTTCACCCGCGAAGAGGCCGGCACAAGCAACCCACCCCTCAAAAACAAAAGCCCAATAAATTCAACCTCTTGGCGAACACTATGGATTCCCGCTAGCATCCCCCCAGCCATTTGCGCCAATAATAAGTCCAAGCCCGCAGCGCCCAACCATCGAGGCCAGCATGTACATCTATCGTTTGGTCCTGCTTCTGGTCGTGGGGATCTACCTGTTCTCCCCGGCCATCATGGACTGGTGGATCGAACCGACCGGAGCCTGGTACCGCCCTTACCTGCTCTGGCTGATCCTGATCGTCGTCACCTTCATCCTGCAGAGCCAACGAGATGCCGATGAGCTTTAGCCTGACCCAGATGATCCTGATCAGCGCCGCGTACCTCATGGTGCTGTTCGGTGTGGCCTGGATCAGCGAGCGGGGGTTGATCCCGCGCTCGATCATTCGCCACCCGCTGACCTACACCCTGTCGCTGGGCGTATACGCCAGTGCCTGGGCCTTCTATGGCTCGGTGGGCCTGGCCTACCAGTACGGCTACGGCTTCCTTGCCTGTTACCTGGGGGTGTCCGGCGCGTTCCTGCTGGCGCCGGTGCTGCTCTACCCGATCCTGAAGATCACCCGTACCTACCAGCTGTCCTCGTTGGCCGACCTGCTGGCGTTCCGCTTTCGCAGCACCTGGGCCGGGGCGCTGACCACCATCATCATGCTCATCGGCGTTCTGCCCTTGCTGGCCCTGCAGATCCAGGCGGTAGCCGACTCGATCAGTATCCTTACCGGTGAGCCGGTCAAGGCACGGGTGGCCTTCGCCTTCTGTACGCTCATCATCCTGTTCACCATCTTCTTCGGCTCGCGGCACATCGCCACACGCGAAAAGCACGAAGGGCTGGTGTTCGCCATCGCCTTCGAGTCGGTGATCAAGCTGCTGGCCCTGGGCGGTATCGGCCTGTATGCCCTGTATGGCGTGTTCGGCGGCCCGCACGAACTGGAAGTGTGGCTGCTGCAGAACCAGACCGCCCTGGCCGCTTTGCATACGCCGCTGCAGGAAGGCCCATGGCGCACTTTGCTACTGGTGTTCTTCGCCTCGGCCATCGTCATGCCGCACATGTACCACATGGCCTTCACCGAAAACCTCAACCCGCGCTCGCTGGTCAGCGCCAGCTGGGGCCTGCCGCTGTTCCTGCTACTGATGAGCCTGGCCGTGCCGCTGGTGCTGTGGGCCGGCCTGCGCCTGGGCGCCACCACCAACCCCGAATACTTCACCCTGGGCCTGGGGCTTGCCGCCAACAACCAGGCACTGGCGCTGCTGGCCTACATCGGCGGCTTGTCGGCCGCCAGCGGGCTTATCATCGTCACAACCCTGGCGCTGTCGGGCATGGCCCTCAACCACCTGGTGCTGCCGCTGTACCAGCCGCCGGCCGAAGGCAACATCTACCGCTGGCTGAAGTGGACCCGCCGCGCGCTGATCGTCGCCATCATCACCGCCGGCTTCATGTTCTACCTCACCCAGAACAACCACCAGAGCCTGGCCAACCTGGGCATCGTCGCCTTCGTGGCCACGTTGCAGTTCCTGCCGGGCGTGCTGTCGGTGCTGTACTGGCCGACTGCCAACCGCCGTGGCTTCATCGCCGGCCTGCTGGCCGGCACCCTGGTGTGGATGGTGACCATGCTGCTGCCATTGCTGGGCAACCTGCAGGGCTTCTACATCCCGCTGCTGGACATGATCTACGTGCTGGACGACACCAGCTGGCACATGGCGGCCATCGCCTCGCTGGCGGCCAACGTGCTGTTGTTCACCCTGATCTCGCTGTTCACCAACGCCAGCAACGAAGAGGTAAGCGCCGCCGAAGCCTGCGCAGTGGACAATGTGCGCCGCCCGCAACGCCGCGAGCTGCACGCCGCCTCGCCACAGGAGTTCGCCACCCAACTGGCCAAGCCGCTGGGCGCCAAGGCTGCACAGAAGGAAGTGGAACAGGCCCTGCGCGATCTCTACCTGCCGTTCGACGAGCGCCGCCCCTATGCCTTGCGCCGCCTGCGCGACCGCATCGAGGCCAACCTGTCCGGCCTGATGGGGCCGAGCGTGGCCCAGGACATGGTCGAGACCTTCCTGCCGTACAAGTCCGGTAACGAAAACTACGTGACCGAGGACATCCACTTCATCGAAAGCCGCCTGGAAGACTACCACTCGCGCCTGACCGGCCTGGCCGCCGAGCTCGACGCCCTGCGCCGCTACCACCGCCAGACCCTGCAGGAACTGCCCATGGGCGTCTGCTCGCTGGCCAAGGACCAGGAAATCCTGATGTGGAACAAGGCCATGGAAGAGCTCACCGGCATCGCCGCCAAGCACGTGGTCGGCTCGCGCCTGGTCACCATCAGCGAACCCTGGCGCGGCCTGCTGCAAGGCTTCATCAACGTGCCAGACGAGCACCTGCACAAGCAGCGCCTGGCGCTGGACGGCCAGCCGCGCTGGCTGAACCTGCACAAGGCGGCCATCGACGAGCCGCTGGCCCCGGGCAACAGCGGCCTGGTGCTGCTGGTAGAGGACCTTACCGAAACCCAGGCGCTGGAAGACAAGCTGGTGCACTCCGAACGCCTGGCCAGCATCGGCCGCCTGGCCGCCGGCGTGGCACACGAGATCGGCAACCCGATCACCGGCATCGCCTGCCTGGCGCAGAACCTGCGCGAGGAGCGTGAGGGCGATGGCGAAATCATCGAGCTATCCAGCCAGATTCTCGAACAGACCAAGCGGGTATCGCGCATCGTCCAGTCGCTGATGAGTTTCGCCCATGCCGGCGGCAGCCACCAGAACAGCGAAGAACCGGTATGCCTGGCCGAAGTGGCGCAGGACGCCATCGGTCTGCTGGCGTTGAACCGACGCAATTTCGAAGTACAGTTCTTCAACCTCTGCGACCCGGAGCACTGGGCCGAAGGGGACCCGCAGCGCCTGGCCCAGGTGCTGATCAACCTGCTCTCCAACGCCCGCGACGCATCAAAGCCCGGCAGCGCCGTGCGCGTGCGCAGCGAAGTCAGCGAGCACACCGTCGACCTGATCGTCGAGGATGAAGGCAGCGGGATCCCGAAGAACATCATGGACCGCCTGTTCGAACCCTTCTTCACCACCAAGGACCCGGGCGAAGGAACCGGACTGGGGCTTGCTCTGGTCTATTCCATCGTGGAAGAGCATTATGGGCAAATCACCATCGACAGCCCGGCCGATATCGAACGGCAACGTGGCACCCGGATCCGCGTGACCCTGCCCCGGCATGTCGTAGCGACGTCCCCTGAAATTCGAGACCGTCGAGAGAATTGAATCAATGCCGCACATTCTGATCGTCGAAGACGAAACCATCATCCGCTCGGCCTTGCGTCGCCTGCTCGAACGGAACCAGTACCAGGTCAGCGAAGCCGGCTCGGTGCAGGAAGCCCAGGAACGCTTCAGCATTGCCACCTTCGACCTGATCGTCAGCGACCTGCGCCTGCCAGGCGCACCCGGCACCGAACTGATCAAGCTCGGCCAAGGCACCCCGGTGCTGATCATGACCAGCTACGCCAGCCTGCGCTCGGCGGTAGACTCGATGAAAATGGGCGCGGTGGACTACATCGCCAAGCCCTTCGACCACGACGAGATGCTGCAAGCGGTGGCGCGTATCCTGCGCGACCGGCAGAACGCTCCGGCTGCCGCACCGGCGGCCGAGCCACGCGCCACCAATGGCAAGGCCGCCCCGGCCGACAAAGGCAGCGCGGCAGCCGCCAATGGCGAAATCGGCATCATCGGCTCGTGCCCGCCGATGCAGGACATGTACAGCAAGATCCGCAAGGTCGCGCCCACCGATTCCAACGTGCTGATCCAGGGCGAGTCGGGCACCGGTAAAGAGTTGGTCGCACGCGCCCTGCACAACCTGTCGCGTCGGGCCAAGGCACCAATGATTTCGGTGAACTGTGCGGCCATTCCCGAGACACTGATCGAGTCCGAGCTGTTCGGCCACGAGAAAGGCGCGTTCACCGGCGCCAGCGCCGGGCGCGCTGGCCTGGTGGAGGCTGCCGATGGCGGTACCCTGTTCCTCGACGAAATCGGCGAACTGCCGCTGGAAGCCCAGGCCCGCCTGCTGCGCGTGCTGCAGGAAGGCGAGATTCGCCGGGTGGGTTCGGTACAGTCGCAAAAGGTCGATGTACGCCTGATCGCCGCGACCCACCGCGACTTGAAGAACCTGGCCAAAGCCGGCCAGTTCCGTGAAGACCTGTATTACCGCCTGCACGTGATCGCCCTGAAACTGCCTGCCCTGCGCGAGCGCGGCAGCGACGTCAACGAGATTGCCAGCGCTTTCCTCGCCCGCCAGAGCGCGCGCATCGGCCGCGACGACCTGCACTTCTCGGCCGAAGCCGAGCAGGCCATTCGTCACTACAGCTGGCCGGGTAACGTGCGAGAGCTGGAAAACGCCGTTGAGCGCGCGGTGATCCTCAGCGAGAGTGCGGAAATTTCCGCCGACCTGCTGGGCATCGACATCGAGCTGGGTGACCTGGAAGAGGACGAAATCCTCGACAACGCCCTGGCCGTGGCCAGTTCGGCGAATGCCAGCCATGAGCCGACCGAGGACCTGTCGCTGGAAGACTACTTCCAGCACTTCGTGCTCGAGCATCAGGACCACATGACCGAGACCGAGCTGGCCCGCAAGCTCGGAGTCAGCCGCAAGTGCCTGTGGGAACGCCGCCAGCGCCTGGGTATCCCGCGGCGCAAGAGCAACGCTACCAGCGAGTAACCGCGCTGCCTGGGCGGGAGGCTCCTCCTGCCCCTGTCTACAACCTCTCCGGCCTCTTCGCGGGCATGCCCGCTCCCACAGTGATTTCACTGCCCTAAAGGGTGGTGCAACCCCTGTGGGAGCGGGCGTGCCCGCGAAAGGGCCAGCAAAGCCAGCGCACACACCCCAGGTAACACATCAGCCCCTGCAAAAATCTGTTACCCAAGCTTTCCGCCGTAACAGTTCCCGAGGCGTACGGTAACGAAATTTCGACATTTTCGACCGCTTGAAAACTGCCAGCCACCTCCAACCCATTGATTTTACTGGGTTTTCAAAAGTTGGCACGGCACCTGCTATATGTCTGGTACAAGAACAATAACAAGCACTGCAACTCAGAATAAGAACAAGACGAAACGGCTCACGCACAATAAAAACAAGACGGCGGAGGCGCAGCTAACTGATTCTTTTGGAGAGGATGCGTGTTTGGGGCTTGCCCCACAACCAGGCAGAGAACAATAAAAACTGCACTAAAAAGCAGCGCCTGAACTGGTTGGATCGACAGATCAACGTGACATCAGCGACCAAAGCAATCCGTTTGCTCTTAACCCCTGGATTGGGGGTCGTCCACAAGCTTCGAGATTTGTGGACAGGGCACTCAACAAAAACAAGAAGCCCAGCAGAAAAACAATAAGAGCACGCAACGACTTCTTGGGGAGCTTAGGCTCCCCTTGTCGTTTCTACCCTTCTGGCAGGCATCCTGCTACCCGCCTACACCATTCCTTGAGTAAATGCTAGAATCCCCGCCCATCATGCGGCCATTCTCCTATTCTTGGCCGAACATTCCTTCAAACAGTGCATCCCATGCTGAAGAAGCTGTTCCAGTCGTTCCGCCCGCCCGTACCGGGCCCGCACCACAGGCGCACCACGCCTGAGGTGATCAACAAGAGCCAGCACTCGCTGCAACGCCACCAGTTCAGCCGCCATGCGGTGAACATCGTGGAACGCCTGCAGAGCGCCGGTTACCAGGCTTACCTGGTCGGTGGCTGTGTCCGCGACCTGATGCTGGGCATCACGCCGAAAGACTTCGACGTCGCCACCAGTGCCACTCCTGAACAGGTCCGTGCCGAGTTCCGCAACGCACGCATCATTGGCCGCCGCTTCAAGCTGGTCCACGTGCATTTCGGACGTGAAATCATCGAAGTCGCCACCTTCCGCGCCCACCATTCGGAAGACGACCAGGGCGACAGCCACCGTTCGTCGCACAATGCCAGTGGCCGCATTCTGCGTGACAACGTGTACGGCACCCTGGAAGAGGACGCGCAACGTCGCGACTTCACCATCAACGCCCTGTACTACGACCCGGTCAGCGAGCGCATCCTCGACTACGCCAACGGCGTGCACGATATCCGCAACCGCTTGCTGCGCCTGATCGGTGACCCTACCCACCGCTATCAGGAAGACCCGGTGCGCATGCTGCGCGCGGTGCGCTTCGCCGCCAAGCTCGACTTCGGCATCGAAAAACACACGGTCCAGCCGATTCGAGAGCTGGCCCCACTGCTGCGCGAAATTCCGCCAGCGCGCCTGTTCGAAGAGAGCCTCAAGCTGTTCCTCTCCGGCCAGGGCGCCATCGTCTTCGAAATGCTGGTCGACCTTCAGTTGTTCGAGCCGCTGTTCCCGGCCAGTTCGCATGCCCTGGACGAGCGCCCGACCTACACCCACACCCTGATCAGCCAAGCGCTGAACAACACCGACCTGCGCGTGAAGCAAGGCAAACCGGTAACCCCGGCCTTCCTCTTCGCCGCGCTGCTGTGGCCAGCCCTGCCGGCCCGCGTGCTGCACCTGCAGAACCAAGGCGTGCCGCCTATCCCGGCCATGAACGGTGCGGCCCACGACCTGATCGCCGAACAATGCGCACGTATCGCCATCCCCAAGCGCTTCACCCTGCCGATCCGCGAGATCTGGGACATGCAGGAGCGCCTGCCACGCCGCAGCGGCAAGCGCGCCGATGTGCTGCTGGACAACCCGCGTTTCCGCGCCGGCTACGACTTCCTGCTGCTGCGGGAAAGCGCCGGGGAAGAAACCGACGACCTCGGCCAGTGGTGGACCGACTACCAGGATGCCAACGACAGCGAGCGCCGCGAGATGATCCGCGAACTGGGCAGCCGTGACGAAGGCACCGGCGCCGGCCCGCGCAAACGCAAGCGCAGCGGTGGCAAGCGCAAGCGCAGTGGCGACGAGGCGTTCGAGTGAGTACCCGCGCCTATATCGGCCTGGGCAGCAACCTGGACGCACCTGCCGAGCAGCTGCGCAGCGCCTTGCAGGCCCTCGACCAGGTCGAAGCCACACGCCTGGTGGCGGCCTCGGCCCTGTATACCAGCGATTCGCTGCTGCCCGGCCAGCCGCGCTACACCAACGCCGTCGCCGCCCTGGACACCGCCCTGCCACCGCTGGCCCTGCTCGATGCACTGCAGGCCATCGAGAACGATCAGGGCCGCGTGCGCAAGGAACGCTGGGGCCCGCGCACACTGGACCTGGACATCCTGCTGTTCGGCGACCAGGTGCTTGATGAGCCGCGCCTGAAAGTACCGCATTACCACATGCATGCCCGGCCTTTTGTGCTGTACCCGCTGGCGGAACTGGTACCGGGCGATTTCCGCCTGGCCGACGGCCGCGCCCTTGCGCAACTGCTCGACGACTGCCCGTTCGTCGGCCTGGAACGCCTGTAAACCGGGCGTTCCAGCCTTGCACACTGGCGCGGTAACGCCAGTAACACCCTGATCGTAACAATGCGGTAACAGGGTGATTGACTTCCCCCACCTCGCTCACGACTATAGGCGTCCCGTGTGGCACCAAAGTGCCGCATACCCGTATTTAGGCCCGGACGGACCTGTGCCCGAACATCACGCGCGATGATGTGCCGCTCCGGAAAATGACTACACGCGTTGAATGCAGTCGTTTCTTACAGCGCCTGAACGAGGAATTTCCTACATGCCTGAAGTAACCCTGACCACCCTCAATGGCCTCAAGGCCAAGGGTGAAAAAATCACCATGCTGACCTGCTACGACGCGACCTTCGCCAAGGCTGCCAGCCACGCCGGTGTCGAAGTGTTGCTGGTGGGCGACTCGCTGGGCATGGTCCTGCAAGGCCACGACAGCACACTGCCGGTGACCACCGCAGACATGGCCTACCATACAGCCAGCGTTAAACGTGGCAACGACGGTGCGCTGATCCTTGCCGACCTGCCGTTCATGGCGCACGCCACACCAGAGCTGGCCTTTGCCAACAGCGCCACGCTGATGCAGGCCGGCGCCCACATGATCAAGATCGAAGGCGCGGCCTGGCTGGCCGAGACCATCCGCCTGCTGGCCGAGCGTGGCGTGCCAGTATGCGCGCACATGGGCCTGACACCGCAGACTGTCAACGTGATGGGCGGCTACAAGGTCCAGGGCCGCCAGGAAGCCCAGGCCCGGCAGATGCGCGCCGACGCGATCGCCCTGGAACAGGCCGGTGCAGCCATGCTGCTGCTCGAATGCGTGCCCAGCGAACTGGCGGCGGAAATCACCAGTGCCGTATCCATCCCGGTGATCGGCATTGGCGCCGGCAGCGGCACCGATGGCCAGGTCCTGGTCCTGCACGACATGCTCGGCCTGTCGCTGAGCGGCCGCGTACCGAAGTTCGTGAAGAACTTCATGCAAGGCCAGCCGGATATCCACAGCGCCCTCGTCGCTTACGTCGAGGCGGTCAAGCAGGTCAGCTTCCCAGGCAGCGAACACGGGTTCAGTGCATGAATACAGTCAAGACCGTCCGCGAACTGCGCGCCGCAGTCGCCCGCGCCCGCGGTGAAGGCAAGCGCATCGGCTTCGTGCCTACCATGGGCAACCTGCACAGCGGCCATGCCGCCCTGGTGACCAAGGCTGCACAGCGCGCCGATTTCGTGGTCGCCAGCATTTTCGTCAACCCGCTGCAGTTCGGCGCCAACGAAGACCTCGACAAGTACCCGCGCACCCTGGCCGCCGACCAGGAGCGCCTGCTCCAGGCTGGCTGCAATCTGCTGTTCGCGCCCAGCGTCGAAGAGATGTACCCCGACGGCATGAGCGTGCAAACCCGCGTCAGCGTACCCCACCTTTCCGAAGGCCTGTGCGGCGCCAGCCGGCCCGGCCATTTCGAAGGCGTGGCCACCGTGGTCAGCAAGCTGTTCAACATGGTACAGCCCGACCTTGCCGTGTTCGGTGAAAAGGACTTCCAGCAGCTGGCGGTTATCCGCGCCATGGTGCGCGACCTGAACATGCCGATCCAGATCATCGGCGAGCCCACAGTGCGGGCCGAGGACGGCCTGGCGCTGTCGTCGCGTAACGGCTACCTCACGCCGGAGCAGCGTGCTACGGCACCTGCGCTGTACCGCACGCTGCAGCATATCGCTGGTGCCATCCGCCATGGCCAGCGGGACTTTGCCGCACTGGTTGCCGAAGGCAAAGCGCAGTTGACCGCCGCGGGTTTCCGCCCGGATTACCTTGAGGTGCGTCATGCGGTAAGCCTGCGACCCGCGATGATCGATGATCGTGATCTGGTGGTGATTGCGGCGGCTTACCTGGGTAACACACGGTTGATCGACAACCTGTACCTTCATCTGGAAGAGAAGACCGCGTAACGACCCAGGGCTGCCTTGCAGCCCATTCGCAGCACAAGGCTGCTCCTACAGAAACCACCTTCTTCTGTAGGAGCAGCCTTGTGCTGCGAGTGGGGCGCAAAGCGCCCCCAAATTCCCCCGCCATACCCATTCCCTGCAAGTGGCCTTTGCCTATAATGGTGCCAGCCTGAACCCGGCAATGAGTGCCGTGTCCAAGGTCTCACCACGCACCAAGGGAACCCCGCGCAATGGCGTATTACCGTACACCCCACGATGTCACGGCCCTGCCCGCCTGGCAGGCGCTTCAGCAACACCGCGACGCCATGCAAGGTTTCAGCATGCGCGAAGCCTT
>NZ_JWLN01000051.1:0-26329 GCF_000814065.1 Pseudomonas sp. C5pp
TTTACCCGCGAAGAGGCCAGCCCTGCCTACATCAGAAGCCCAGGCGATCGCGCAGGCTGTAGTACCAGGCGCCAATGGCGCTGAACGGCACGCGCAGCATCTGGCCACCCGGGAACGGGTAGTGCGGCAGGCCGGCGAAGGCGTCGAAACGCTCGGCCTGGCCACGCATGGCCTCGGCCAGCACCTTGCCCGCCAGGTGGGTGTAGGTCACGCCGTGACCCGAGCAGCCCTGGGAGTAGTAGATATTGTCGCCGATACGGCCAACCTGTGGCAGACGCGACAGGGTCAGCAGGAAGTTGCCGGTCCAGGCGTAGTCGATCTTCACATTTTTCAGTTGCGGGAAGGCCTTGAGCATCTTCGGACGGATGATCGCCTCGATGTTGGCCGGGTCACGCGCGCCGTACACCACGCCACCACCGAAGATCAGGCGCTTGTCGCTGGTCAGGCGGTAGTAGTCGAGCAGGTAGTTGCAATCCTCGACGCAGTAGTCCTGCGGCAGCAGGGTGCGCGCCAGGTCGTCGCCCAGCGGTTCGGTGGTGATCACCTGGGTGCCGCATGGCATGGACTTGCTGGCCAGCTCCGGCACCAGGTTGCCCAGGTAGGCGTTGCCGGCGACGATGATGAACTTGGCGCGGACCTTGCCCTGCGGGGTGTGCACCACCGGGTTGGCGCCGCGCTCGATGCGTACGGCCGGGGTTTGCTCATAGATGATGCCGCCCAGCGACTCGACCGCAGCGGCTTCGCCCAGGGCCAGGTTCAGCGGGTGGATGTGGCCGCCGCTCATGTCCAGCATGCCGCCCACATAGTTGTCGCAGGCGACCACTTCGCGGATGCGCTTCTGGTCCATCAGCTCCAGTTGGTTGTGGCCGAAGCGTTCCCACAGGCGCTTTTGCGACTCCAGGTGGCCCATCTGCTTGCTGGTGAGGGCAGCGAACACGCCACCGTCCTTCAGGTCGCACTGGATGTTGTACTTGGCCACGCGCTCACGAATGATGCGCCCGCCTTCGAAGGCCATGTGGCCCAGCAGCTGGGCCTGCTTGGGGCCGACGGTGCGCTCGATGACGTCGATGTCGCGGCTGTAGCTGTTGACGATCTGGCCGCCGTTGCGGCCCGATGCGCCGAAGCCGACCTTGGCTGCTTCGACGATGCTCACCTTGAAGCCGTTCTCCAGCAGGAACAGGGCGCTGGACAGGCCGGTGTAGCCGGCGCCGATGATGCACACATCGGTTTCCACCTCACCCTGCAGCGCCGGACGTGGCGGCACCGGGTTGGCCGAGGCGGCGTAGTAGGACTGGGGGTAGGGGGTGTTAGCCATGCTGCAGGAACCTCGTGTTTTATATTTTTAACGAATGTACCGATGCTATCAATAATAATAAACACCCGCTAGTCGTCCGTTGAAAATCCTTTACTCGGTCCCCGCCAGCGCACTTTTCTATAAAGAGTTTAAGATTCAGTAAGTTAGCGCGAAAAAAAGTGTTGACAGGGTTTTTGGAATGGGTAGAATGCGCACCACACGACAGGCACATAGCTCAGTTGGTTAGAGCACCACCTTGACATGGTGGGGGTCGTTGGTTCGAGTCCAATTGTGCCTACCAAATCGAAGAAGGGGTGATCCGCAAGGGTCACCCCTTTTTTCATTGGGTTCTCGCGGCCTGGTGCTGCGCGGCAGCCCCTTATGCACGAATTCGCAAAGTTTTTGATTTTTCTGAAAAAACGCTTTACAGGTACGCATTTGATCACTAATATGCGCACCACACGACAGGCACATAGCTCAGTTGGTTAGAGCACCACCTTGACATGGTGGGGGTCGTTGGTTCGAGTCCAATTGTGCCTACCAAATCGAAAAAGGGCGATCAGTAATGATCGCCCTTTTTGCTGTGCGCATGAAGCAGCGTGTAACGTTTGGTCGCGGTTCGGGGCATTGCCCGGCGTGCTAGAATCCGCCCCTTCGAATCTGGAGGTACACGCGTGCGCAAACTGGCTGTGGTAATGGCAGTGCTCGCCCTGGCGGGCTGTGAGAACGAAGTCGAAGGCGTGCACAAGCAGGTGGCCGAACACCTGCACAACCCTAAGACCGCCAAGTTCGGCAACGTGCGGATCGACACCCAAGGCACCATCTGCGGCCAGGTTCGTGGCAAGGATGATGCCGGGCAGTACGAGGCCTACCGCAGCTACGTGGCCATCAAGCGCGATGGCCAGTACGAAATCATCGTCGACGACAGCGGCAACAACCTGCGCATCCGCGAGATGTGCGGCGGCGCCGAGCTGCAGCGCCGCGCCGAGGCCCTGGCTGGCCAGCCGGCCCCGCAAGGCTGGGATGTGGAAGTGATCCAGGGTGCCAACATGGGCGCGCTCAGCGACATGACCGCACGCCTGATCGAAAAGGGCATCCCGTCCTCGGTGGAGTACCGCGACGGCAAGCCGGTGGTGCTGATGGGGCCATTCCCCACCCGTGAGGAAGCCGAAGCGCGCAAGGCCGAGGTGATGGCCAAGCTGGGTACCGATTCGGTGGTGATTCAGCACGGCGCAGCGCGCTGAAAACTCTGTGTGAGTGGGGCTGTAGGAGCGGCCTTGTGTCGCGACGGGCTGCGAAGCAGCCCCACAGAATCTGCTGTGATGCCGAAATCCCGGGGCTGCTTCGCAGCCCGTCGCGACGCAAGGCCGCTCCTACAGGGCGTGCGCCAGCTTCCGGATTTCGAGCAGTCACACGCGCGCTAGACATTGTCCGCACAGTTTTGGCTATGCTTGTCAGGAAGAAGCCGAACGGGGAGGGCCTCATGTCTACACTGGAGCGGGCCATTGCCGTGGCCGCCAGGGCGCATGAAGGGCAATACGACAAGGGTGGGGCCGCTTATATCCTCCACCCGCTACGCGTGATGATGCGGGTATCCACAACCGAACAACGGATTGTCGCGGTGCTGCACGATGTGATCGAAGACACCCCGCTGACCCTGTCCGACCTGGCGCGCGAGGGTTTCGCGCTGAAAATCCTTGCCGCCTTGCTGGCGCTCAGCCGCCGTGAGGGCGAGGCCTACCAGGACTTCGTGGTGCGCCTGGGCGGTGACCCGCTGGCGCGCACCGTCAAGCTGGCCGATCTGGCCGACAACAGCGACCTTTCGCGCATCCCGTGCCCAGGCCCCACCGACCTGGCGCGGCTGGCGCGTTACCGCGAAGCCAGCGCCTACCTGCAGGCCTTGGCTTGAGGCTGAATGCAGTCAGTCTTCCTTCGGTACCGTCCAGAAAATCTGCACGCCGCCATCGTCGCGGTGGGCGAGGGTGACGTTATCGTTTTCGGCGATTTCCTCTAGCAGGGTTTCCCAATCTTCCGGGGTTTCCTGCTCCAGACGGAAAATCAACGCCGCACGGCTGCGCTGGGCAGTGGGGCTGTTGATGATTTTCTGAATGCGCATACCCAGTTGTTCATAGCTGCTTGGGGTGGCGGAGGCGGTGCTGGACACAAGTGTTTCCTTGTTTTTGCTGTATGCGCATACAGTATTTCACTGTAAGTAATTTCGCAACAGTCAGACAGCAAACGCCCCGCCTGGGCAGCGGGGCTGTTTGCATTTCAGGGGGCAGCTGGCGATCAGTACTCCCAGAAGATCCGCTGCAGCTCCTTGCTGTCCTGGGTCCTGGTCATCGCTACCATCGCCAGAATCCGCGCTTTCTGCGGGTTCAGGTCATGGGCCACGACCCAGTCGTTCTTGTCATCCGGCTGCTCGGCGTTGCGCAGCACGAAGCCACCCTGGTTGACGTGCGATGAGCGAATGATCTGCACGCCGTTCTTGCGCAGCTCCTGCAGCGCTGGCACCACCCGCGACGACACCGAGCCGTTGCCGGTACCGGCATGGATCAGGGCCTTGGCACCATTCTGCGCCAGTGCCTTGTAGGCGGTGTCGGTGACGTTGCCATAGCCATAGGCGATATCCACCTGCGGCAGGCTGCTGATCTGCTTGATGTCGAACTCGGAGTTGACCGTGTGGCGCTTGGCCGGCAGGCGGAACCAGTACGACTTGCCTTCCACCACCATGCCCATCGGGCCCCAGGCGCTCTTGAAGGCTTCGGTCTTGATGTTCACTGCCTTGCTGACATCGCGCCCGGACTGGATCTCGTCATTCATGGTCACCAGCACGCCCTTGCCGCGCGACTGCTTGTCGCTGGCCACGGCCACGGCGTTGTAAAGGTTGAGCATGCCGTCGGCGGACATGGCGGTGCCCGGGCGCATCGAACCGACGACCACGATCGGCTTGTCGGTCTTTTCCACCAGGTTGAGGAAGTAGGCGGTCTCTTCCAGGGTGTCGGTGCCGTGGGTGATGACGATACCGTCGACGTCCTTGCTTTCGGCGAGTTCGGCAACGCGTTTGCCCAACTTGAGCAGGTCGTCGTTGGAGATGCTCTCAGAGGCGATCTGCATGACCTGCTCGCCGCGTACGTTGGCCAGGTCGGCCAGCTCCGGTACGCCGGCGATCAGCTTGTCGACGCCCACCTTGGCGGCCTGGTAGGTGGCGCTGTTGGCGGCGCTGGCACCAGCGCCGGCAATGGTGCCGCCGGTGGCGAGGATGACCACGTTGGCCAGCTTCTGCTGGGTTTCAGCCTCTTTGGCCGAAACGGTGGCTGGAATGGCCAGCAGCACGGCGAGTGCGCTGGGGGCGAAGATTTTCAGTGCGGCATTCATCGTTATTGTTCTCTCTCTTCCTAATGAGATGGTTGTTTTGTCGCACAGGGTGCAAGGCAGGTTTCGTACCAGTTGCGCGCACGGCCCTTGTGGGAGCGGCCTTGCGTCGCGAAAGGGGCGCGTAGCGGCCCCGGATTCCGGCGCAACAACACACATTGCCGGGGCCGCCTTGCGGCCCTTTCGCGACACAAGGCCGCCCCCACCTGAAGGTGCGTCCCATTCGAGATTCCGAACAAACGTAGGAAAAGACGTTCGGCTTTTCGGAAAAAATCCGGATAAACTGCGCCAAGCTCGACTTGACCTCCGACAGCCAAACGGATTTGACAAACCCCGGTCCTGTTTCCATAGTTAGGCAACGCAAACGTTTGCGATCCGACAAAAAACACAAGATTCGGAGTCATCGTCCATGAAACTGCCGTTCCCCGGTCGTCTGCTGGCCCTCGCGGTCATTTCCTCGCTGTCCTTGGCCCTGCCATTTTCCCCCGCCCACGCCGAAGACAAGCCCAAGGTCGCCCTGGTCATGAAGTCGCTGGCCAACGAGTTCTTCCGCACCATGGAAGACGGTGCCAAGGATTACCAGAAAGCCCACGCCGATGAATTCGAACTGATCGCCAACGGCATCAAGAACGAGACCGACACCGGCGAGCAGATCCGCATCGTCGAGCAAATGGTCAACGCGGGCGCCAAGGCCCTGGTCATTGCCCCGGCCGACTCCAAGGCGCTGGTATCGGCGGTGAAGAAGGCCATGGACCAGGGCGTGGTGGTGATCAATATCGACAACCGCCTGGACCCTGAACTGCTCAAGAGCAAAGGCATCAGCGTACCCTTCGTGGGCCCCGACAACCGCAAGGGCGCGCGCCTGGTGGGTGACTACCTGGCCAACGAGAAGCTCAAGGCCGGCGACCAGGTCGGCATCATCGAAGGCGTGCCGACCACCACCAACGCCCAGCAGCGTACCGCCGGCTTCAAGGACGCCATGGACGCCGCGCAGATCAAGATCGTTTCGGTGCAGAGCGGCAACTGGGAAATCGACAAAGGCAACGCCGTCGCCGCCTCCATGCTCAACGAATACCCCGACCTGAAAGCCCTGCTGGCCGGCAACGACAGCATGGCCCTGGGCGCGGTGTCGGCCGTGCGTGCCGCCGGCAAGACCGGCCAGGTGCAAGTGGTGGGCTACGACAACATCAACGCCATCAAGCCGATGCTCGCCGACGGCCGTGTGCTCGCTACCCTCGACCAGGCGGCCAGCCAGCAGGCGGTGTACGGCATCCAGGCGGCGCTGAAAATGGTCAAGGGCGAGAAACCCGACGTGGATGCCGACAACGTCATCCAGACCCCGGTCCAACTCATCACCAAACCCTGATCGCTGGCAGGAGAAACGGCCATGCCTGCATCGGCCAACGAAGTAGTGCTCGCCGCCAGCGGCCTGGGCAAGACCTACGCCCAGCCCGTGCTCGGCGAGGTCAGCCTGAACCTGCGTGCCGGCGAAGTGCTGGCCCTGACCGGCGAGAACGGCGCGGGCAAAAGCACCCTGTCCAAGCTCATCAGTGGGCTGGAAACCCCCACCACCGGGCACATGCGCTACCGCGGCCAGGCCTACGCGCCTGGCAGCCGCAGCGAGGCTGAGCGCCTTGGCGTGCGCATGGTCATGCAGGAACTCAACCTGCTACCCACGCTGACCGTGGCGGAAAACCTGTTCCTCGACAACCTGCCCGGCCGCTTCGGCTGGATCAGCCAAAAGCGCCTGCGCCAACTGGCCACGGCCGCCATGGCCCAGGTCGGCCTCGACGCCATCGACCCGGACACCCCGGTCGGCGAGCTGGGCATCGGCCACCAGCAGATGGTCGAGATCGCCCGCAACCTGATTGGCGACTGCCATGTGCTGATCTTTGACGAGCCCACCGCCATGCTCACCGCGCGCGAAGTGGAGCTGCTTTTCACCCAGATCGAGCGCCTGCGCCAACGTGGCGTGGCCATCGTCTACATCTCCCATCGCCTGGAAGAACTGCAGCGCGTGGCCCAGCGCATCGTCGTGCTGCGCGACGGCAAGCTGGTGTGCGACGAGCCGATCCAGCGCTACAGCAGCGCCGAACTGGTCAACCTGATGGTCGGCCGCGAGCTGGGCGAGCATATCGACCTGGGCCGCCGGCAGATCGGCGCGCCGCTGCTCAAGGTCGACAAGCTCAGCCGTGCCGACAAGGTGCGTGGAGTGTCGTTCGAGGTCAGGGCAGGGGAGATCTTCGGCATCTCCGGCCTGATCGGTGCCGGCCGTACTGAGCTGTTGCGCCTGATCTACGGCGCCGACCGTGCCGACAGCGGCAGCATCGCCCTCGGCCAGCCACCGCAGGTGGTCACCATCGACTCGCCCAAGGCTGCCGTGCAGGCCGGTATCGCGCTGATCACCGAAGACCGCAAAGGCGAGGGCCTGCTGCTGACGCAGTCGATCAGCGCCAATATCGCCCTGGGCAACCTCGGCGCGGTATCACGGGCCGGGGTGCTCGATGGCGAAGCCGAAGCGGCATTGGCCGAACGCCAGATCCAGGCCATGCGCATTCGCAGTGCCGGCCCGCAGCAGGTGGTGGGCGAGCTGTCTGGCGGCAACCAGCAGAAGGTGGTGATCGGCCGCTGGCTGGAGCGCGACTGCCAGGTGCTGCTGTTCGACGAGCCCACCCGTGGCATCGACGTCGGCGCCAAGTTCGACATCTATGGCCTGCTGGCCGAGCTGGCGCGCCAGGGCAAGGCCCTGGTGGTGGTGTCCAGTGACCTGCGCGAGCTGATGCTGATATGCGACCGCATCGCCGTGCTGTCGGCCGGTCGCCTGATCGACACCTTCGAGCGGGACCATTGGAGCCAGGACCAGTTGCTGGCCGCGGCCTTTGCCGGTTATCAGAAACGTGACGCACTGCTGCATGAAGCAGCTCCCAGGATGGATGCATGAAAACCACCCCGCTCGACAGCCAAGGCGCCGCACCGGTGCGCCGCAGTGGCACCTATCTTGGCCTGGGTACCTACCTGGGCCTGGCCGGCGCCTTGCTGGCGATGATCGTGCTGTTCTCGTTCCTCAGCAGCCATTTCTGGTCGTACAACACCTTCAGTACCCTGGCCAACCAGATCCCCGACCTGATGGTACTGGCGGTGGGCATGACCTTCGTGCTGATCATCGGCGGCATCGACCTGTCGGTGGGCTCGGTACTGGCGCTGGCGGCCTCCACGGTCAGCGTGGCGATCCTCGGCTGGGGCTGGGGCGTGCTGCCTTCGGCCCTGCTGGGCATGGCCGTGGCGGCACTGGCCGGCAGCATCACCGGCGGCGTCACCGTGGCCTGGCGCATTCCGTCGTTCATCGTTTCGCTCGGGGTGCTGGAAATGGCCCGCGGCCTGGCCTACCAGTTCACCGACTCGCGCACCGCCTATATCGGCGATGCCTATGCCTGGTTCTCCAACCCCATCGCATTCGGCATCTCGCCGGCGTTCATCATCGCCTTGCTGGTGATCGTGCTGGCCCAGTTGGTGCTGACCCGTACGGTGTTCGGCCGCTACCTGATCGGCATCGGCACCAACGAAGAGGCCGTGCGCCTGGCAGGCATCGACCCGCGCCCGTACAAGGTGCTGGTGTTCGCCCTGATGGGCCTGCTCGCCGGCCTGGCCGCGCTGTTCCAGATCTCGCGCCTGGAAGCCGCCGACCCCAATGCCGGCTCCGGCCTGGAGCTGCAGGTGATCGCCGCCGTGGTGATTGGCGGCACCAGCCTGATGGGCGGGCGCGGCTCGGTCATCAGCACCTTCTTTGGCGTGCTGATCATTTCGGTGCTGGCCGCAGGGCTGGCGCAGATCGGTGCCAGCGAACCGACCAAACGCATCATCACCGGGGCGGTGATCGTCATCGCCGTGGTGCTCGACACTTACCGTAGCCGGCGTGCAGGCCGGCGGAACTGAAAACATGGCAACCATCAAAGACGTCGCGGCACTGGCGGGCATTTCCTACACCACCGTGTCCCATGTGTTGAACAAGACCCGGCCGGTCAGCGAGCAGGTGCGGTTGAAAGTCGAAGCCGCCATCGCCGAACTCGACTACGTACCCAGCGCCGTGGCCCGCTCGCTGAAGGCGCGCAGCACGGCCACCATCGGCCTGCTGGTACCCAACAGCGTCAACCCGTACTTCGCCGAGCTGGCGCGGGGCATCGAAGACGCCTGCGAACGCAACGGCTACTGCGTGATCCTGTGCAACTCCGACGACAACCCGCAAAAGCAGCGCAGCTACCTGCGCGTGCTGCTGGAAAAGCGCATCGACGGCCTGGTAGTGGCTTCGGTAGGGCAGGACAGCGACCTGCTGCAAAGCCTGGCTGGTGTGCGCACGCCCATGGTGATCGTCGACCGTGAACTGGACGGTGTCGATGCCGACCTGGTGCGCATCGACCACGAGCAGGGCGCCTTCCTGGCCACCCAGCACCTGCTGGAACTTGGTCACCATGACATCGCCTACATCGGCGGCCCCGCCGAGACCGGTGTGACCCAGCTGCGCCTGAGCGGCTTCCGCCGCGCCATGGCCGAAGCCGGTGTGCCGGTGCGCAACGACCGCGTGCTGCACTGCGATTTCACCAGCCCCGGCGGCCATGCAGCCGCAGGCCGGCTGCTGGAGGGCAAGCGACCTACGGCGATTTTTGCCGGCAACGACATGATCGGCTTCGGTGTGTTGCGTGCCGCGGCCGAACGCAATATCAACGTGCCCGGCGAGCTGTCGGTGATCGGCTTCGACGACATCGAGCTCAGCCGTTACGTGTACCCACCGTTGACCACGGTGGGCCAGTCGATTCGCGAGCTGGGCGAGAGCGCCGCGTCGCTGTTGCTGGCGCGTATCGGCACCCCCCGCCAGGGCGCGGCAGAGCAACGCATCGTCGCCCCGCGCATTGTGCTGCGCGAGTCCACCGGGCCGCGCCCGGACCTGTTCAACGATTACCGCTGATGCTAAGGAAATGTCATGAATGCCAAGGTTGTGGTAGTCGGTAGCCTCAACATGGACCTGGTGGCCCGCGCGCAGCGCCTGCCCCGGGCCGGCGAAACACTCCCCGGCGAAAGCTTTTTCACGGCACCGGGCGGCAAAGGGGCCAATCAGGCTGTCGCTGCGGCGCGCCTGGGTGGCAGCGTGGCGATGATCGGCAACGTTGGCGACGATGACTATGGTCGACAACTGCACCGGGCCCTGTATGTGGAAGGCATCGACTGCCAGGGCGTCACCACCTGCCAGGGCGTGTCCAGCGGGGTGGCGCTGATCACCGTGGATGCCGCCAGCCAGAACTGCATCGTCATCATCCCCGGTGGCAACGGCCTGCTGACCCCGCAGTCGGTGCAGCGTTTCGATGCGCTGCTGCAGGCGGCCGAAGTGATCATCTGCCAGCTGGAAGTACCGGCCGACACCGTGGCCTGGACCCTTGCCAGGGGGCGCGAGCTGGGCAAGCGGGTAATCCTGAACCCGGCGCCGGCGACCGGCCCCTTGCCGGCGGACTGGTTCGCCCACATCGACTACCTGACGCCCAACGAAAGCGAGGCCGAAGCACTAACCGGCGTGGCGGTGACTGACCTGGACAGCGCCCGACGTGCCGGCGAGCGCTTGCTGCAACTGGGCGCGGGCAAAGTGATCATTACCCTGGGCGCGCAAGGGGCCTTGCTGGTCACCCCGCAGGGCCATCAGCACTTCCCCGCGCCGGTGGTGCAGCCGCTGGACACCACGGCAGCCGGCGATACCTTCATCGGCGGCTTTGCCGCTGGCCTGGTGCGCGGCCTGGGGGAGGGCGAAGCCATCGCTTTCGGCCAGCGCGCCGCGGCCCTGTCGGTTACCCGCGCCGGTGCCCAGCCGTCGATTCCCTACCTGGCGGAGCTTGCGCCATGAAGAAAACCCCACTGCTGAACGTTGCCCTTTCGCGGACCATCGCCGGCATGGGGCATGGTGACATCCTGGTGATCGGCGATGCCGGGCTGCCGGTGCCGCCGGGCGTCGAACTGATCGACCTGGCCGTCACGCCTGGCCTGCCGGACTTCGCCAGCGTGTTGCGGGTTGTGCTGAGCGAGTTGCAGGTAGAGCGCCACGTGCTGGCCGAAGAGATGCAGAAAGTGGTGCCGCCGGCGCTGGTCGAGATCGAGCGGCTGAAGGGCAAGCTGGGCAAGCGCGAATGGCTGAGCCATGAAGATTTCAAGGCATTGACACGCAGTGCCCGTGCGGTAGTGCGTACTGGCGAGTGCCAGCCCTACAGCAACATCGCGCTGATTTCCGGCGTGACTTTCTAGCTCGTCGTCCTGGCCAGTGCAGAACCCCTGTGGGAGCGGGTTCACCCGCGAACACCGGCGAAGCCGGTGCCATCCACCGCGCTGCCTTCTTCGCGGGTAAACCCGCTCTCACAGGGATTTGCGGTGTATCAGGAATACCAATCCAGGCAACAGGAGTGCCACCCATGCTCAAACCCCTGCTACAAGGAATCGCCCTCATGGCCGCAGCCACCACCCTCCAGGCCGCCCCCATCGACCTGATCATCGACACCGACCCAGGCGCCGACGATGTGGTCGCGCTGTTCCTGGCCCTGGCCTCGCCCGACGAGCTCAACATCCGCGCCATCACCACCGTGGCCGGCAACGTGCGCCTGGAAAAGACCTCGCGCAACGCCCGCCTGGCCCGCGAATGGGCCGGCCGCGAAGACATCCCCGTGTACGCCGGCGCCGCTCGCCCGCTGGTGCGCAAGCCGATCTACGCCGCCGAGGTGCACGGCGAAGAAGGCTTCACCGGCATCCAGGTCCACGAACCGAAAGCGCCGCTGGCCCAAGGCAATGCCGTGCAATACCTGGTCGACACCCTGGGCGCCGCCAAGCCCCACAGCATCACCATCGCCATGCTCGGCCCACAAACCAACCTGGCCCTGGCGCTGATCCAGCGCCCGGACATCGCCAAAGGCATCAAGCAGGTGGTGGTCATGGGCGGTGCCCATTTCAACGGAGGCAATATCACCCCGGCGGCGGAATTCAACCTCTATGCCGACCCACATGCCGCCGAAGTGGTGCTGGCCAGCGGCGTGCAACTGACCTACCTGCCGCTGGACGTCACCCACAAGCTGCTGACCAGCGACGCCCGCCTCAAGCAACTGGCAGCGGTGAACAACCAGGCCAGCAAACGGGTGGTGGATATCCTCAACGCCTACATCACCCACGACATGGACCTGTATGGCATGCCCGGCGGCCCGGTGCACGACGCCAGCGTCATCGCCTACCTGCTCAAGCCCGAGCTGTTCAGCGGCCGGCGTATCCACATGACCATCGACAGCCGCGAAGGCCCCAGCTTCGGCCAGACCCTTGCCGACTGGTACGGCGTGCTCAAGCAGCCAGCCAACGTGATGTGGGTGGACGAGGGCGATGCCCAGGGCCTGTTCGACCTGCTCAGCGCCCGTTTGGCGCGATTGGAATAGCCGTGTGCGGCGCGTAGCGCTCGAACACCTGGTCGAAGAAGCTGCGTGCCGCCTCGGCGCCGCGATCGCGCACCAGCAGGTCGATGGCAATCAGCAGCAACTCCTCCGGCGTGCCAGGGCTGTACGCGCTCTGGCCTTCGGCCCATTTGACCTTGATATCGGCTTCGATGCTGTGGCTGCTCATGAAAGGCTCTCGCTTGGGGCCCGGGACGAAGGGGCGAACACCTGACCCTGGTGTTCGATGGAGGCGGGGTGCGCTCCACTTCTTGCACTAAATCATGACTTTGCGTCAGTGACCTTGCGGCTTAAGCATATGGCAAACGCAGCGGGTTGTGCAAAATCCGGTCACGATTGCGTTTTCGCCTCGGCTGGCGAGTTCAGGCAGACTTGACCGGTTTTGCAACAAAAGATCAGCGGAACTGTCGGATCAGACAGTTCCCGGACCGATTTAGGAGGCTTCATGTTCCGTACCCGTGCTTACCTGGCAACCCTGGCGGTGGCTGCTGTCCTGGCTGGTTGCAGCACTGGTGGCAATTCTGCTGGTGGCGCTGCGCCAGCCACGCCGGCAGGCAACGATGGCCGCTGCGAAGCCAGCGGCGCCGATTTCGCCATTGGCAAGCTTGCCAGCGCCGAGCTGCTGGAGCAGGCGCGCAAGGCCAGTGGTTCGCAGATGGCACGTATTCTCAAGCCGCACGACGTGGTTACCCTCGAGTACCGCTCCGAGCGCTTGAACCTGAATGTGGACGAGCAGGGCAAGGTGGTTCGCGTCAACTGCGGCTGACACAGCCCGGAGGATCGACGCGGTCCCTGTAGGAGCGGCCTTGTGTCGCGAAAGGGCCGCAAAGCGGCCCCGGCCATTGATGCTGCGAAGCTGAAACCCAGGGGCCGCTTCGCGCCCCGTCGCGACACGAGCCCGCTCCTACAAAAAAAGCGAGCGCGTGCAGCCTGGTAAACGCCCATAAAAAAACCCGCACAAGGGCGGGTTTTTTTACAGCTATCCGAATTACTCCGGACGAACCTGTGCAGCCTGCATGCCCTTCTGGCCGCGCTCGGCGACGAAGGAAACAGTCTGGCCTTCTTTCAGGCTCTTGAAGCCGTCAGATTCGATGGCCTTGAAGTGAACGAACAGGTCGTCGCCGCCGCCTGCTGGGGTGATGAAGCCGTAGCCTTTCTCATCATTGAACCATTTGACGGTGCCTTGTTGGCGATTGGACATGGGTGAATCTCCAGAACATTTAGTTTTTTCAGTGGTGCAATGCGGCCGAGGCTACGGAGCACGGAACACATCATAGTCTAATTCTGCGCATCTAGCGCCTTTTACCTTCGCAGGATGTTGATCCAGCTCAAAGAATGGCTGTTCTGCTCTGGCTTTAAGGTTTCAGCTCTTCGGTGCACAGGCCTGTTTCACGGCCATCTGGGCCTTCTGCATCAGCTTGGCGTCCACGCCATCGTTGCTGTCGAGGTCGGCAATTTCCGCGTCGGTGAAATTCTTTTTGATGGTTTGCGCGCCACAGTCGCAGTGTTTTTTCGCGGTCGCAGCGTCAACGCCTTGGCCTTGAGCCACTTGCGTGCACTGGGTCATGTAGGCAGCTTCCTTCCCGGCCGGGAAGTTGCCGGCGTTCGCAGCCATGGGCAGCAGCAGGGCCCCAGCGGCCGCCAGGGCCAGAAGAGACGGAACTCGCATAACCAGTTACTCCTTGGGTTAAGGTCTCATCAAGAGTAGGTTGCTTCCCAAGGTCTGATAGGAATTTTTCCGCGTTAGTTCACCGCTGTGGCGTAATTTCCAAATATTTCTGCCTGGCGTGCAACCCGCGTGCTAGCATGCCCGGCTTGCAGCTGACAACTTGCAGCTTGCAGCTATCTTTTTTCTTTCCAGTCACTCTGGTTCGTCCCTGGCAAGCCGAAAGGCTTCTGCCACTGTGAGGCAGGCTTCCCGTTGCGGGAAGGCAGGTCGGATCTTGTACTGGCTCATCCCAACCCACGTGACCTTTGGTAGGGGTCACCACTAGGAGAGGAGGCGCCATGCCCGTTATTACTCTTCCCGATGGCAGTCAACGTTCGTTCGATCATGCCGTATCCGTAGCCGAAGTCGCCGCTTCCATCGGCGCCGGCCTGGCGAAGGCCACCGTGGCCGGCAAGGTCGACGGCAAACTGGTCGATGCCTGCGACCTGATCAGCAACGACGCCACCCTGCAGATCATCACCCCTAAAGATGAAGAGGGACTGGAGATCATCCGTCACTCGTGCGCCCACCTGGTCGGCCACGCGGTGAAACAGCTGTACCCGACCGCCAAGATGGTGATCGGCCCGGTCATCGACGAAGGCTTCTACTACGACATCGCCTACGAGCGCCCCTTCACTCCTGAAGACATGGCCGCCATCGAAAAGCGCATGATGGAGCTGATCGACAAGGACTACGACGTCATCAAGAAGGTGACCCCGCGCGCCGAAGTCATCGACGTGTTCAAGGCCCGTGGCGAAGACTACAAGCTGCGCCTGGTCGAAGACATGCCGGACGAGCAGGCCATGGGCCTGTACTACCACGAAGAATACGTCGACATGTGCCGTGGCCCGCACGTGCCGAATACCCGCTTCCTCAAGGCATTCAAGCTGACCAAGCTGTCCGGCGCCTACTGGCGCGGTGATGCCAAGAACGAGCAGCTGCAACGCGTGTACGGCACCGCCTGGGCCGACAAGAAGCAGCTGGCTGCGTACATCCAGCGCATCGAAGAAGCCGAAAAACGCGACCACCGCAAGATCGGCAAGCAGCTCGACCTGTTCCACCTGCAGGAAGAAGCCCCGGGCATGGTGTTCTGGCACGCCAACGGCTGGACCGTGTACCAGGTACTCGAGCAGTACATGCGCCAGGTCCAGCGCGTCAACGGCTACCAGGAAATCAAGACCCCGCAGGTTGTCGACCGCATTCTCTGGGAGCGTTCCGGCCACTGGTCCAACTACGCCGAAAACATGTTCACCACTTCGTCGGAAAGCCGTGACTACGCGGTCAAGCCGATGAACTGCCCGTGCCACGTGCAGGTGTTCAACCAAGGCCTGAAGAGCTACCGCGACCTGCCGCTGCGCCTGGCCGAGTTCGGTGCCTGCCACCGTAACGAGCCGTCCGGCGCCCTGCACGGCATCATGCGCGTGCGCGGCTTCGTGCAGGACGACGCGCACATCTTCTGTACCGAAGAACAGGTGAAGAAAGAAGCCGCCGACTTCATCAAGCTGACCCTGGACGTGTACAAGGACTTCGGCTTCACCGACATCGCCATGAAGCTGTCGACCCGCCCGGCCAAGCGCGTGGGTTCCGAAGAGCTGTGGGACCGTGCCGAAGGTGCACTGGCCGACGCCTTGAACGAATCGGGCCTGGAGTGGGAATACCAGCCGGGCGAGGGCGCCTTCTACGGCCCGAAGATCGAGTTCACCCTGCGCGACTGCCTCGGCCGTAACTGGCAGTGCGGTACCCTGCAGTACGACCCGAACCTGCCAGAACGCCTGGATGCCAGCTATATCGCCGAAGATAACAGCCGTGTTCGCCCGGTCATGCTGCACCGCGCCATCCTCGGTTCGTTCGAGCGCTTCATCGGCATGCTGATCGAGCACTACGCCGGCGTGTTCCCGGCCTGGCTGGCCCCAACCCAGGCCGTGATCATGAACATCACCGACAAGCAGGCCGATTTCGCCCTCGAGGTGGAAAATACCCTGAACGGTAGCGGTTTCCGTGCCAAGTCGGACTTGAGAAATGAGAAGATCGGCTTTAAAATCCGCGAGCATACTTTGCTCAAGGTCCCGTACCTTTTGGTTATAGGGGATCGCGAAGTCGAAACGCAGACCGTCGCCGTACGCACCCGTGAAGGCAAAGACCTCGGCTCCATGCCGGTGGCTGAATTCACGCAGCTGCTCAACAGCGCTGTTGCCCAGCGCGGTCGCCTAGAATCGGAGTAATGACTATTAAGCGTGAAATGAGAAACGATAAACGAACTGCACCGAAAGCCCCGATCAACGAGAATATCTCGGCACGCGAGGTTCGGTTAATTGGCGCTGACGGCGAGCAGATTGGCATCGTCTCGATTGATGAAGCGCTTCGTATCGCTGATGAAGCGAAGCTGGATCTGGTGGAAATCTCCGCCGACGCGCAACCGCCCGTCTGCAAGGTGATGGACTACGGCAAGCACCTCTTCGAGAAGAAGAAGCAGGCCAACGAAGCCAAGAAAAACCAGAAGCAGATCCAGATCAAAGAAATCAAGTTTCGTCCAGGGACGGAAGAAGGGGATTACCAGGTAAAACTACGCAACCTGGTACGTTTCCTTACCGATGGGGACAAGGCCAAGATCTCTCTGAGATTCCGCGGCCGTGAGATGGCCCACCAGGAGCTGGGCATGGAGCTGTTGAAGCGGGTCGAAGCCGACCTCGCCGAATACGGCTCCGTTGAGCAGCATCCGAAGATGGAAGGACGCCAGCTTATGATGGTCATCGCCCCCAAAAAGAAGAAGTAATCTCCCGGGCACGGCAGGCCTGATGATTATTGTGTAATTTTATCGAATGCGGAGTTCCAACATGCCAAAAATGAAAACCAAGAGCGGTGCTGCGAAGCGCTTCCTGAAGACCGCTTCCGGCTTCAAGCACAAGCACGCTTTCAAGAGCCACATCCTGACCAAAATGTCGACCAAGCGTAAGCGTCAACTGCGCGGTGCCAGCCTGCTGCACCCGTCTGACGTGGCAAAAGTCGAGCGCATGCTGCGCGTACGTTAATTCTGGTTTAGATAGAGGAAGTTACTCATGGCTCGTGTTAAGCGTGGCGTCATCGCTCGTAAGCGTCACAAGAAAATTCTGAAACTGGCTAAAGGCTACTACGGTGCACGCTCGCGCGTATTCCGCGTTGCCAAGCAGGCTGTCATCAAGGCAGGTCAATATGCCTACCGTGACCGTCGTCAGAAGAAGCGTCAGTTCCGCGCACTGTGGATCGCTCGTATCAACGCCGGTGCCCGCACCAACGGTCTGTCCTACAGCCGTCTGATTGCTGGCCTGAAAAAGGCTTCGATCGAAATCGACCGTAAGGTTCTGGCCGATCTGGCAGTGAACGAAAAAGCGGCGTTTGCTGCGATTGTCGAGAAAGCTAAAGCCGTTCTGGCTTAAGTACCCGCGACAATCACCCGGCGGCGCTAGCGCCGTCGGGCATTGAACGTCATCGATAGGGGAAGAGCCTTCAAAGCTCTTCCCCTATTTTCGTATCTGGAGTCTGTACATGGAAAACCTGGATGCGTTGGTCTCCCAAGCCCTAGAGGCCGTGGAGCGCGCTGAAGACATCAATACCCTGGAACAGATCCGGGTGAATTATCTCGGCAAGAAAGGCGAGCTGACCCAGGTGATGAAGACCCTGGGCAACCTGCCAGCCGAAGAGCGGCCGAAAGTCGGCGCGCTGATCAACGACGCCAAAGAGCGCGTCACCGTTGTGCTCAATGCCCGCAAGGCCGCCTTCGAAGAAGCCGAGCTCAGCGCTCGCCTGGCTGCCGAATGCATTGACGTCACCCTGCCAGGCCGCGGCCAGGCCACCGGTGGCCTGCACCCGATCACCCGTACACTCGAGCGCATCGAGCAGTTCTTCACCCACATCGGCTACGGCATCGCCGAAGGCCCAGAGGTGGAAGACGACTACCACAACTTCGAAGCGCTCAACATCCCCGGCCACCACCCGGCCCGGGCGATGCACGACACCTTCTACTTCAATGCCAACATGCTGCTGCGCACCCACACCTCGCCGGTGCAGGTGCGGACCATGGAGTCCACCCAGCCGCCAATCCGCATTGTCTGCCCGGGCCGCGTATACCGCTGCGACTCGGATATCACCCACTCGCCGATGTTCCACCAGGTCGAAGGCCTGCTGATCGATCGCGATATCAACTTCGCCGACCTCAAGGGCACCATCGAAGAGTTCCTGCGCGTGTTCTTCGAAAAAGAACTGGCGGTACGTTTCCGCCCATCGTTCTTCCCCTTCACCGAGCCGTCCGCCGAAGTCGACATCCAGTGCGTGATGTGTTCCGGCAAAGGCTGCCGCGTGTGCAAGCAGACCGGCTGGCTGGAAGTGATGGGCTGCGGCATGGTGCACCCGAACGTGCTGCGCATGTCCGGCATCGACCCTGAAGAGTTCCAGGGCTTCGCCTTCGGCATGGGCGCCGAGCGCCTGGCCATGCTGCGCTACGGCGTCAACGATTTGCGTCTGTTCTTCGATAACGACCTGCGGTTCCTTGCCCAATTCCGCTAGGCCCAATCGACGCACATTCTAGGAGAACAGCATGAAATTCAGTGAACAGTGGCTGCGCGGTTGGGTAAACCCGCAAGTCTCCCGTGACGAACTGGTCGCCCGCCTGTCCATGGCCGGCCTCGAAGTCGACAGCGTTACCCCCGCTGCCGGCCAGTTCAGCGGCATCGTCGTGGGCGAAATCCTCGCCACCGAACAACACCCGGACGCCGACAAGCTGCGCGTGTGCCAGGTAAGCAACGGCCAGGAAACCTTCCAGGTCGTGTGCGGCGCCCCTAACGCCCGCCCAGGCATCAAGATCCCGTTCGCCATGATCGGCGCCGAACTGCCAGGCGACTTCAAGATCAAGAAGGCCAAGCTGCGAGGCGTCGAGTCCTTCGGCATGCTGTGCTCGGCTGCCGAGCTTCAGATCAGCGAAGAGAACGACGGCCTGCTGGAGCTGGCTGCCGACGCCCCGGTTGGCGAAGACATTCGCCAGTACCTGAGCCTGGACGACGCCAGCATCGAAATCGGCCTCACCCCCAACCGCGGCGACTGCCTGTCCATCGCAGGTCTCGCCCGTGACGTCAGCGCCCTGTACGACACCCCGGTCACCCGCCCGGTAGTGCCAGCCGTACCGGCTGCCCACGACGAAGTGCGCCCGGTCGAAGTCAGCGCCCCGGCTGCCTGCCCACGTTACCTGGGCCGCGTCATCCGCAATGTCGACCTGAGCAAGCCGACCCCGCTGTGGATGGTCGAACGCCTGCGCCGCAGCGACGTGCGCAGCATCGACGCCGCCGTCGACATCACCAACTACGTGATGCTCGAACTCGGCCAGCCGATGCACGCCTTCGACCTGGCAGAAATCAACGGCGGCATCCGCGTACGCATGGCCGAAGAGGGCGAGAAGCTCGTCCTGCTCGACGGCCAGGAAGTTGCCCTGCGCGCCGACACACTGGTAATCGCCGACCACACCCGCGCCCTGGCCATCGCCGGCGTCATGGGTGGCGAGCACAGCGGTGTGAACACCGAAAAAGCCCGCGACCTGTTCCTGGAAAGCGCCTTCTTCGAGCCAATCTCCGTCGCAGGTAAAGCCCGTTCCTACGGCCTGCACACCGACGCCTCGCACCGCTACGAGCGCGGCGTGGACTCGCAGCTGGCCCGCGAAGCCATGGAGCGCGCCACCCAGCTGCTGCTGGACATCGTCGGCGGCGAAGCCGGCCCGGTCGTCGAAGCCGTCAGCGAACAGCACCTGCCGCAAGTGGCCCCGGTCACCCTGCGCGCCGAACGCATCACCCAGATGCTCGGCATGGAAATGGACCCAGCCCAGGTCGAGCAACTGCTCAACGCTCTGGAGCTGACCACGACTAAAAACGGGGAAGGGCAGTGGACCGTCAACGTCCCAAGCCACCGCTTCGACATCAGCCTGGAAGTGGACCTGATCGAAGAGCTGGCCCGCCTGTACGGCTACAACAACCTGCCGGTTCGCTACCCGCAAGCCCGCCTGGCCCCCCAGGGCAAGCCGGAAACCCGCGGTGACCTGCCGACCCTGCGCCGCCTGCTGGTTGCCCGCGGCTACCAGGAAGCCATCACCTACAGCTTCATCGACCCGAAACTGTTCGAACTGTTCAGCCCGGGCGTAGAGCCGCTGCTGCTGGCCAACCCCATCTCCAGCGACATGGCCGCCATGCGCGCGTCCCTGTGGCCGGGCCTGGTCAAGGCACTGCAGCACAACCTGAACCGCCAGCAAGACCGCGTGCGCCTGTTCGAAAGCGGCCTGCGTTTCGTCGGCCAGCTCGGCGGCCTGAAGCAGCAGCCGATGATCGCCGGCGTTGTCACCGGCAGCCGCCTGCCAGAAGGCTGGGCCAACGGCCGCGACCGCGTCGACTTCTTCGACGTGAAGGCCGACGTGGAAGCCCTGCTGGGCTACTCCGGCGCCCTGAGCGACTTCACCTTCAGCGCCGGCAAGCACCCAGCCCTGCACCCAGGCCAGACCGCCGCCATCGAGCGTGACGGCAAGCTGGTCGGCTACCTCGGCGCCATCCACCCAGAGCTGGCAAAAGCCCTGGACCTGGACCGCCCGGTGTTCCTGTTCGAGCTGGTGCTGGGCGACGTGGTCGAAGGCCGCCTGCCGAAATTCAGCGAGCTGTCCAAGTTCCCGGAAACCCGCCGCGACCTGGCTTTGATCGCAGGACGTGATGTAGCTTCTAGCTCGGTGCTTGAAGTAATTCGTGACAATGCAGGCGAATGGCTCACAGACCTCAGGCTGTTTGATGTCTACCAAGGTAAAGGCATTGATCCTGATAGAAAAAGCCTTGCCGTCGGCTTGACCTGGCAGCATCCATCGCGCACTCTTAACGACGATGAGGTGAACGCCGCACTGCAAAACATCCTCACCTCGCTCGAACAAAGGTTGAACACCACGTTAAGGAAATAACGGCATGGGTGCTCTGACGAAAGCTGAGATGGCCGAAAGGCTGTACGAGGAGCTGGGGCTTAACAAGCGTGAGGCCAAGGAGTTGGTCGAGCTGTTTTTTGAAGAAATTCGGCACGCACTTGAAGAGAACGAGCAGGTCAAGCTGTCCGGTTTCGGCAACTTCGACCTTCGCGACAAACGCCAGCGGCCGGGCCGCAACCCCAAGACAGGGGAAGAAATCCCGATCACTGCACGGCGCGTCGTCACCTTTCGTCCAGGGCAGAAGTTGAAGGCCCGGGTTGAGGCCTATGCTGGAACCAAGCCATAACGACGAACTGCCCCCCATACCGGGCAAAAGGTACTTCACCATTGGTGAAGTGAGTGAGCTTTGTGCGGTAAAACCGCACGTGCTGCGGTATTGGGAGCAGGAGTTCGATCAGCTCAACCCCGTGAAGCGGCGGGGGAACCGGCGGTATTATCAGCGGCAGGATGTGCTGATGATTCGCCAGATTCGTGCGCTGCTTTATGACCAGGGGTTCACCATTGGCGGGGCTCGGTTGAGGCTTTCCAGTGATGAGGCCAAGGATGAGTCGAGCCAGTACAAGCAGCTGATTCGGCAGATGATTGTCGAGTTGGAGGATGTGTTGGTGGTTTTGAAGAAGTGACCTGGGTTTTTGATGAGTGAAATTTTTTGAGAAAAAGCTTTCATTTATCAGGAGGTTAGGGTACATTCTTCAACGTTCTCGGTAGGATTGAGAACATGCTTCAAAGCCCAGTCGGGGCGTAGCGCAGCCCGGTAGCGCACTTGCATGGGGTGCAAGGGGTCGAGTGTTCGAATCACTCCGTCCCGACCAATAATCCCAAGGACTTAGGCCATTTCCGCAAGGGGTGGCCTTTTTCCTTTGCGTGACTTTTGCGTGACTTCTCAGGTTTTTACGCCTGCCTCCTCTTCAAAATGGTCAGCACCGGCCCACGCGAGTCCGTCGCTGAAACTTTGTTTGCCGCCTCTATCAACTGTCCCAGCTCCGCGCCAGAATAGTGGCTGGTCACACTTCCGTTCTTGTGGCCAAGTAGCGACTTCCGATCTTCCTCTGTTACACCTGCCGCTTTCAGGCGCCTGCCGAAAGTGTGCTTCAAGTCGTGAACCCTGATAGAAGCGAACCCAGGGTGTGCCGGCCGCAAGTGTTGCTCCTGCCAGAGCTTTGCCGCACGCACCCTCGCTTTCTTCCAGGCCGAGTCGTTCATCCTGTGCATTCCGGTGCCGTTGTAGGGAAACACCCATTCCCGGCTGATCCCGCGCTGACCATCGATGATCGACTTCGCCACGCTGTTCAACACCACCAGGCGCTCGTCTCGGTTCTTCACGCCAGAATTCTCATGCCGGCCACCGAAGTCGGCAGGTATCAGGAACACACTGGTGCCCAGCTCAGGTACCGAAATCTCCCAATCCCACCTCAGTTTGCAGACCTCCTGCTCGCGGCAGCCCGTGTTCACCTTGAACAGGGCCATCCGCTGCAGGTGGTCCGGCAACTCACCGAAGAGAATCGACTGCTCATCCCAAGACATAGGGTAGGGCTTTCGACTGGATCTCTTCTCCTCCAGCTTGGCCAGCAGCGGGATGCTGTCGAGCCAGGGCCTGCGCTCTTCATCCCGCCATTTCCGGCAAGCCAGCGACAGAACGCGAATCACCCGCTCGATCGCGATGTTCACCGTCCGGTTGCTGACCGCCTTCCTCACTTTCCCATTCGGCAAATCTTCGTCCGTTTGCCTGTCCCGAATGAACGGGGCCAGCGCCTGGTCGTCGATGTGCGTCAGCGGCAGGTCGCCCAGGTATGGATCAAGTTGCTGGAGGCACAGGGCAGTCAGCTTGATTGACGGCTGATCCTTGTGCTCGAGCAGGTACCTGGTAGCCGCCTCCCGGAACGTCCGAACCTGCCGAACACCATACACTTTGCGCTGGCGGATCTGCTCGAGTCGGTGGATCAGGTACTTTTCCGCTTCCGCCCGGTCACAAGTTCCAGTGCTTTCGTAAAGTCTCTCGCCGTTGATCCTCTTGTCGATGTGCCAGATGCCTTTCCTTTGGGAAAGGCCTGTGATTGTCTTTCGCGCCATCCCTTATCTCCTGATGGGCGCTCGCTGCCGGGTGATTGTCGTCCCTGAGCGCCTTCTTTCGCAATTGCCATAGCCTGGATGTAGTCGTTCACCCATGCGTCCAGCTCTTCCCGGTCGAAGCCGATGCCGCGCTCCCCGATGGGGAACTCGCTCACATGCGGCCTGACGGTCTTGTTGAATTCCGATCGGCACATGCCGAGGTAGTGGGGTGCATCGCCAGCGCGGATGATGCGCGGCTGAATGCGAGCGGCCGGTGCCGCGCTGGCGTTTGCCATGTGTGTCTCCTGCGGCCGATCAGGCCAAGAAGTGATGCCCGACCTTCGCCGCCTTGGCGGCTTCCTCGGTGCGGAACATGAGCTTGGTCTTGCTGGTGCTGCCCCAGTTGTTGTATTCGACATCGACCCACCAAGCGCCGAACTTGCGGTACGGCTCGCCGAGGTTCTTCGTGACGTAGCAGTCGATCAGGTTCATGGATGACTCCTGGCTCAGTCCCAGCTGAGCTTCGTGGGCATGGGCGGAATTGTTTCGAGGGTGGCCAGGTCGAGCAGGGTGAAGTACCCGCCGTCCTGCGGCCGCCAGCCCATGGTGTCGATGTGGATGACGTTGCCGAGCGCCGCCGGCTTGTGCAGCGGCGTATGACCGACCACCAGCGCCCGCAGGCCATGCACGCCATCGGTCTCACCAAGCTCGATGCGGCTGCGAGACCACATGCAGGTGTTCTGTGTCAGCCTCAGCTGCTTGGCTGTCTCGGGCGCTTCAAGCGCTGCCCGCAGCTGATCCCAGGACGGGAATGGGCAGTCGGCGTGCACGATCCCGACCAGTCCGCCGGGCGTCTCTACTTCAATAGCGATCGGTAGTTCTCGGAACTGGGCGGCAAACTCGCGCTGCTCATCCCAGGCCAGGCCGGCGAACCAGGCGCCGCCGTTGTAGACCCCGTTGTCCACGTCGCAGGTGTCGAACCGGCAGACATAGTCGTCGTGGTTACCGCGCACCGGTTGGAACCATGGCTTGGCCAGCCAGCCGAGCACATCACGGCACTCGGGCCCGCGGTCTACCAGATCGCCAACGCTGAACAGCCGGTCAATTGCCGGATCGAAGCCGGCAGAGTCCAAGGCGGCCTGGAGGCGGGTGAAGTGCCCATGGATATCGCCAACCGCGAAATCTCGGCCAACCGTGTTTGCGGCGAAGCGCTTGATGCGCACCACCTCGATGGTTTCGAGCATTGGTGTCTCCACGCCGCCGGTGGCGGCAGGTTGGTGGTCAGCCGCGGTGCAGCCTGATCATTTCGCGGGCATGCTCGAGGGATGCCAGGTGTTCTTCCTCGGCACCGATTTGGCCATTGGCATCAGGCGTGGTCACGGCAACCAGTTGCTCAAGAGTGGCCACAAGCTCATCGCGCTGCTTGCCCTCGGCCCGGCCGATATCCCAGAACTCTTTGCCCCAATGGCCTTCCGGCGGCGGGTTGCTGTTCTGCTTGCCGAAGGCCATGGCGCCGATGATTGCGTCACAGAGCAGCCGCTTGTAGATGTTCTCGCCATCCAGACCAAGGCCACCGCGCCGACGCAGAGTGCTGACGACCTCGTCAACGTTCAGGCCGCTGTCCTTGAACACGATGTCGAGCTCGGGCTTATCCGGGGTGTAGATGACAAGGGCCAGCTTTGCGCCTGGCCACAGGTCGGCCGCGATGCGCTCCAGGCAGTCATTGGCGGTTTGATGAAATTGCTGAGTTGCGGACATAGGTAGTCCTCGCCCGCGCATTTCGGCGGGCTTGAGTAGTTGGGGGAGGGGTGAGTTTTATTCAGCCGCAGCGGACGCGCGGCGAATGGAAGGTTTGCGGGCGAGCAGGACGGACGGCTTCGAAGTACAGCTTCCACATGTCGTCCCAGGCCTCTTTCATCGTCGAGCCCTGGCCGGTGCACCCCATTCGCCGGCACCACCAGGAGCCGTTCCAGTAGGTCATGCGCGCTTTCATGGTCGCGGTCCTTTGTAGATCAGGTAGGCCATGTACATCAGGGGCAGGATCACGGTCATAGCAGCATCTCCTTCGGCACGTTGATGGTTTCGCCGCGGGCGTGGTGCACCACAGCGCGGGCTGCAGCTTCTGCCCGGGTGTCGCCGGGCTGGCGGTCCAGCGGGTGACCTGACACACAGGCCAACCATGGCCAGCTGTAGCCGTGATCGATCCAGATGCCGTGCTTCTGGATCAGGTGCTCTCCCGCCGCGTCGTCGATGGCCTGGTCGCTCAGTGGCAGCTGCAGCTGCCCGTCCGTCGCCGGCATCGGTCCGTCCACGCTCTCGACGGCCCAGAGCAGCGCCTTGCCGGCGAGGTCGCAGGTCTGCACTTTGATCAGGTCGAGCATGGCATCAACTCCTTGGGCACCTGGACGGTATCGCCGAGCTTGGCGGCGACGATGGCGCGGCACGCGGCGATCAGGGCTGTGCCGCCTGAATGCCAGAACGTCCTTCCGTCATCAGGTCGGGCCTGCCAGCCGATCTCGTTGTTTGTGTCTATGACCGGCGGCGACGACAGGTCTACGCGGAGCCGGTCAATAATCGGCCCGCCCAGCGCCCAGTCCTCCCACGGGTTGTAGCGCTTGGTGTGCACGATGGCCTCGCCCTGGTACCGGGCAAACACCCGCCACGGCACGCCGTTGTAGCCGGGCGGGGCCAGCTGCAGGTCCAGGCCTTCAGCCTTGCCTACTGCCCAGCCCAAGGCCTCGCCGGCCAGGTCGGCCGTCCTCACTTCGATCAGGTCGGTCATGGCGACACCTCGGATACATTTGAGCCAGTTAGAAGGACAAGTCCAAGGCCGCTATTAATCATTGCCCGAACTGATCTTTCCCCTTTCCCGAATAAGCAGGTGCCGGTACCTGGAGATTCCCCGATGCTTCCATCCGGTCGTTCGAACTTGATCTTGGGAGCCACAAACAGCACTGCATCTGCTTGGCGCGCGAAGCGCTGCCACCATGGAGCAGACGTTCGGTCTGGGATTAGTGCAATGCCATTACCGTGATCGAAGAACTTCTGCAGCCACTGAATCTTGGTGGCTTGGTGGCCAAACGGAGGATTCATCCAGACAAGTCCTTGCCACGGGCTCTTCAGTCCGCATTCCGCCTTCGTCAGATATGAAGAGCACGGTACATTTCTAGGGCCTCCGCTTGGGGCGGCTACGTCTAGGTCGAACTGAATCCTCAGCGCGTCAAAGATGTAGCGTGGCGTGTACCACTCGTCAGTCTCACCGCGAGATTCGTAAGCACTCACAGCTGATACCTCTCATCAATCCAGCGCCCAGGCGCCAGAGCGGGTGTAGGTTCGGGTTGGGTTTCGTGCGGGGAGAGCTGGCGCTGGTTGCCGGCCTGCAGCTGGCAGTCGGGGATACAGCTGATGCCGACTCCATTCAGCAGATAGCAGGTGACGCCGCGCTGGCTGTCGTGCTGTACGTCGATGAC